>QXXE01000031.1 GCA_009911355.1 Clostridiaceae bacterium
GCTTTGAGTTCCTGTATTTCATCATCTGCCAGGATAACAACGTAACGTGGCATATCTGCATCCTCCAATACCGTTTTTAATGGAGTATAACAAAAATCCCTGTAAACGTAAACTATTATTTCTAACTGGATGGAGCACTAGGCTTGCTATCAGTATTTCTGCGGGCAGCAAAAATGCCGGTTGTACGTTTCGCTGCGCACTTTCCGGCTTTTGTCTTCCGATCTAATGGGCTGCCGAACCGGCAGCCTGCTTTTTGTTTTTGTCTGAGCCGCAGCCTTTTTTGGGCGGGCTTATAAGCGTTTCCACATCATGGCGACTGCAACCCCTACCAGCAGGCAAAGCAGGCCAAACAGGAAAACCGACGCTAAACTCCCCAGCATATGCCTTCCCCCTTCCGGAAGAGCCTCCTGAATGGTTAATATAATCGTACCACAAGAAAAGCTCCGATGCAATTCGCTATCTTAACAAAGTTTCCGCGATTGTTTCGGACAAGGTTCTGGTAAAAAGTGACAATTATAATTTTAGCAATGTGACATATGTAAATTCTTGTCGTTTACATGCGCTCAAAACCCAGGTAACGCGTGCCCTGGAAGGTGAGCTGGCCACGGTCGCCCTCGGCGAGCAGGCCGTACTCCGAGCCGGAGATCGAGAGTTCCATGCGGTCACCGCTTTCGACCTCGAAGGTGGCGTAATAGTAGGTGGAGCCGCCGTTTTGGTGGCGGGTGTAGTTTTGCCGCTTGGTAATGATAACCGCACTGACTGTCAGCACCGGCGACTGGTTGTTCTGATGCCATTCTTTGGTACCGCGTACTGCCACTGCAATAAACATGCCGACTACGATAACGAATACCGTTATAAACAGCACCGGGAATATCGAAAAAATAAACGAAAAGCCGAAAGGTTCTTCCATCATTACATATCACCCCTTATTCTACTTATTTTACCATAAAAGGCCGCTGCCGTCAATAAAAACCCCCAAATGCCAAAAAGGAAATTATTTCCGGCATTTTGGGGGATAATCGTCCCGCCCGCAGGCGGGAACGGGATTCCAAAGGGGCAAGCCCCTTTGGCGCTGCCCGCGCAGGGCCGGGGGCTGGGGCAGAGCCCCAGCGCGCCCCGTCAGCGAGTAGTCAAACCTGGCGCATAAGGTCAATCATTTCGAGCGCGCCCAGCGCACAGTCCGCACCCTTGTTGCCAGCCTTCGTGCCCGCACGCTCGATCGCCTGCTCAATGTTGTCAGTCGTCAGTACCCCGAACAGGCATGGTACGCCGGTTTGCATCCCGACCTGCGCGATCCCCTTCGAAACCTCCGCGCAGACATAGTCATAATGGCTGGTCGAGCCGCGGATAACCGCCCCCAGGCAGATTACCGCATCATATTTGCCCGACAGCGCCAGCTTCTGCGCCAGAACCGGGATCTCAAACGCTCCCGGCACCCACGCCAGCGTGATATTGTCCGCCGCAACCCCGTGCCGCAGCAGCGTGTCCTCCGCGCCGCTGATCAGCTTCGACACAATAAACTCGTTGAACCGCGCCGCAACAATCGCAATCTTCTCTGAACCGCCAATCAGCTTGCCCTCTAAAACCTTCATGTTCCTGCTCCTCCGTTATCCTTTCGTTTTTTTCACTGCTCATTTTTGTCCTGTAAAGTATCCTTAAAAATATGCCCCATCTTGATCTTCTTCGTGCGCAGATAGAATTCATCGTCCGCCTGCGGCTCGATCTCGATCGGCACCCGCTCCACAATCTCAACCCCGAAGCCGTCCAGCCCATACACCTTTTCCGGGTTGTTTGTCAGCAGCCGCAGCTCCCGCGCACCCAGGTCCTGCAAAATCTGCGCGCCGATCCAATACTCCCGCAGGTCAGGCGCAAAGCCCAGCTTGACATTCGCTTCAACCGTGTCAAACCCCCGCTCCTGCAATTCATAAGCCTTGAGCTTGTTAATCAGCCCGATGCCGCGCCCTTCCTGCCGCATGTACAGCAGCACGCCGCGCCCCTCGCGCTCAATGCGCTGCATCGCCGCCGCCAGCTGCTGCCCGCAGTCGCACCGCCGCGAGCCGAACACGTCGCCGGTCAGGCACTCCGAGTGTACCCGGCACAGCAGCCCGCGCCCGTCGCCGATCTCGCCCTTCACCAGCGCGACATGGTGCTCGCCGGTCAGGTCGTTCACATAGCCCATGATGCGGAAATCACCAAACCTCGTCGGCATCTTCGCGTCCGCTTCCCGCACCACGTGCTTGTCGTGGCGGCGGCAGTAATCCTGAAGCGCCTTGATCGTGATGACCTTCAACCCGAGCTTCTGCGCCAGCTCCAGAAGCTCGGTCGTGCGCATCATCGTCCCGTCGTCACGCATGATTTCACAGCACAGCCCGCACTGCTCCAGCCCCGCAAGGCGGCACAGGTCGACCGTCGCTTCGGTATGCCCGTTGCGCACCAGCACCCCGCCGCGCCGTGCCACCAGCGGGAACACATGCCCCGGGCGGCGGAAATCCTCGGGCCGCGCGTGCGGGTCGGCGCATTTGCGGCAGGTAAAGCCGCGCTCCGCTGCCGAGATGCCGGTCGTCGTTTCCACATGGTCAACCGATACCGTGAACGCCGTGCGATGGTTGTCGGTGTTGACCTTCACCATCTGCTCAAAGCCCAGCCGCGCCGCAACCGCCTCGCTCATCGGCGTGCAGATCAGCCCTTTCGCCACGGTTGCCATCAGGTTTACGTTTTCAGTCGTGGCGAACTGCGCCGCGCAGATCATGTCGCCCTCGTTTTCACGGTCGGGGTCGTCGATCGTGAGAATGATGCGCCCCGCGCGCAGCTCCTCAATCGCTTCCTCGACCGTGCTGTACCGCTGTTCCATACCGTATCCTCCTTAAAATCCGTTTTCCGCAAGGAAATCCAGCGTGATCCCGCCTGCTTCCTGCGGTTTTGCCGGTTCCATCAGCTTCTCTACATATTTTGCGACGACATCGCATTCCAAATTCACCGTATCGCCCGGTTTCCGCCCCAGCAGCGTCGTTTCCGCGCCGGTGTGCGGGATTATGGATACCTTGAAGCAGGTTTCGTCCACGTAGGCGACCGTCAGGCTGATGCCGTCGATCGCGATAGAGCCCTTCTCCACAATATACCGCAGCACCCCCGGCCCGGCCGCGACTGTCACCCAGACCGCCGCGTCGCCCTCGGGCTCGAGCGCCCGGACGGTGCCCGTGCCGTCGATGTGCCCCGAGACGATGTGCCCGCCAAACCTGCCGTCCGCCGGCATGGCGCGCTCCAGGTTGACCGGCGCGCCTGGGCGCAGCGCCCCCAGCCCCGACCGCCGCAGCGATTCCGCCATCACATCTGCCGTGAAGGTGTCCGCCGTGCGCCCGGTCACCGTCAGGCATACGCCGTTTGTCGCGATGGAGTCGCCCACGCGCGTACCTTCCAGCACGGTTTTGCAGCGGATGGTCAGCTTTGCGCCGCGTGCGCTGCCTTCCAGCCGCGCGACCGTGCCGACCTCCTCAACCAGCCCTGTAAACATCTGTACACCGCCTTTCCAAAGGGTATCCCTGCACTGCATGGATACTTGTCCGGTTCATAGATAGCCCTCCCACAGCAGGTCGTCCCCGAGCTGGGTCAGCGTGGTACCGTGCAGCGCCAGCGCATCCGCCATTTTGGCGAAGCCCGCGCCGCCGACCGGGGATTTCGCGCCCGCGCCGCCGACCAGCTTGGGCGCAATATACGCCTGCACTTTTTGCACGATACCCGCCTCGAGCGCCGCCCAGTGCAGCGCCCCGCCGCCTTCGAGCAGCACGCTGTCGATCTGTTCGCTGCCGAGCCGCGCCATCAGGTCACGCAGGTCGACCCTGCCGCCGTGCGCCGCGCACTGCCAGACGGTCGCGCCAGCCGCCCGGAGCGCGTCGGCTTTCTCCCTGCTGCCGCAGGTGTGCGCGACGATCAGCGGGATTGCGCGCGCGGTGCGTACCAGCGCCGCGTCCAAGGGGATACGCAGATGGCTGTCGCACACCACGCGGATGGGGTCGCGTCCGACCCGCAGCGGGTGGTGCTGGATTTCCATGCGGCAGGAGAGCGTGGGGTTGTCGGCAAGCACCGTGCCGATGCCGACCATGATCGCAGAAAGGCGGTTGCGGGTCTGATGGGTATGGGCGCGGGATTCGGGGCCGCTGACCCAGCGGCTGTCGCCGGTGTGCGCCGCGATCTTGCCGTCGAGCGTCATCGCGTATTTGAGGACAACAAACGGGCGTTTTGTCGTAATATAGTGGAGGAACACTTCGTTTTGCCGCTGGCATTCGTGTTCCAGCACGCCGGTGTCAACCGTCACGCCGTGGGCGCGCAGGATCTCCGCGCCTTTGCCGGCGACTTGTTCGTTGGGGTCCATGCAGCCGACCACGGCCCGGGCGATTTTGTGCTGTAGGATGGCTTCGGTGCAGGGCGGGGTGCGCCCGTAATGGCAGCATGGCTCCAGCGTGACGTAGATTGTGGAACCGCAGGCGCTTTCGGTGCGGTTTTTAAGCGCGTTGCGTTCGGCGTGCAGCCCGCCGCATTTCTCGTGCCAGCCCTCGCCGATCACGCGCCCGTGCTTGACGAGCACTGCGCCGACCAGGGGGTTGGGGTTCACGCTGCCCGCGCCGTACTCGGCCAGCGTGAGCGCGCGGCGCATGTAGTGTTCATCCGTATGCAGGGACATTCCCTTCACCTCGCTAAAACGTAAAAGCCCTGTAAGGGCGTACTTACAGGGCAAAAAAAGTTCTGGAATGTGGTGCATCCCAGAACAGAAAACGGCAAAGAAACCCGCGGGCGGGTTTTGTCATTCTTCTTTCATCCAGACTATACTGTCGGCTTCGGAGTTTCACCGAATCAGCGTTTATGCGCTCGCGGGCTGTACCGCCGGTAGGGAATTGCACCCTGCCCTGAAGAACTGATATGATTTGGGTATAGTATACCGCAATCGGGCGGCACTGTCAAGAGGAGATTTCCGGTTCTTGAGGGTGCTCAACGCGGGTTACGCCAGGGGCGCTGCCCCCTGGACCCCCGCGCCTACGCGGCGGGCGGCGGGGCGCTGCCCCTGCACCCCGCGCCTGCGCGGTGGGCGGCGGGGCTCTGCCCCTGCACCCCGCGCCTGCGCGGCGGGCGGCGGGGCTCTGCCCCTGCACCCCGCGCCTGCGCGGCGGGCGGCGGGGCTCTGCCCCTGCACCCCGCGCCTACGCGGCGGGCGGCGGGGCGCTGCCCCTGCACCCCGCGATTTTTTTGTAAAAAAATCGAGTAAAAACTTTATTACGCCTGCGGGCGGGAACGCCTTTGCGCTGCCACTGATGTCCATCCACGGATTGGGTGTTTTCGAGTCTCAGGAAAAATTTTTATGAAAAAGACAATTGTCTTATTGACAAATGCGTAAGACAGTGATAGTATAGAAAACAAGGAAACTACAAGCGTCTTATCGAAAGGGGCAGACCTATGGAAAACAAACTGTACACCTCGGAACTCAAGGTCATGGAGGTGCTTTGGCGCGGCGGAGACCAACCCGCCCGCCAGATCGCCGAAACCCTGACCGCTGAATTCGGCTGGAATGTCAACACGACCTACACCCTGATCAAGCGGTGCATTAAAAAGGGCGCGGTTGAGCGCTCCGAGCCCCATTTTATGTGCCATGCGCTGGTTGCACGGGAGGAAGTGCAGTCTGCCGAAACTGCGGAACTCGTTGACAAGCTTTACGGCGGCTCGGTCGACAAGCTGTTCGCCGCCCTGCTCAGCCCGGGCAAGCTGGACAGCGAACAGATCGCCAACCTTCGCAGGCTGGTCGACGAGCTGGAATGAGGTGGGCGCTGTGACATTGCTGAAAATGAGCCTGTCCGGCGCGGTGCTGGTCTGCGTTGTGGCCATTGTGCGTGCGCTCGCCATCCACCGCCTGCCAAAACGCGCCCTTCTGGCGCTGTGGTGGATGGCGCTCGCGCGGCTGCTCCTGCCGGTTTCGCTGCCTTCCCCGGTGAGCGTTTACACGCTCCTTGAGGTCAGGGACTATGTGGTTTCCGAAACGTATGTGGCCCCTGCGCCTGCCCTCCCCGCTGCGCCGGAAGCGCTTCCGGCAGTATCGCAGGGGAATGCTGTGTCGAGCCCGGGTGCTCTCGCGCCAAGCCCGGGGGCTGTCGCCCGCTTGCAGCTGGTGTGGGCGGTGGGGAGCGTGGGCTGCGCGCTGTTTTTTGCGCTTGCCTCCGTGCGCTGCCGCAGGGAATTCCGGACGTCCCTGCCGGTCGCGGACAGGGCGGTGCAGGAATGGCTCGCCGGTCACCCGCTGCGCAGGCCGGTCGAGGTGCGCACCTCTGACCGGATCTCCGCACCTCTCACCTACGGCATCCTCCGGCCCGTGATCCTGCTGCCGGAAGGCTTCGACTGCGGCGACGCCGCCCAGCTGGGCTACGTCCTCACCCACGAATGGGTGCACATCCGCCGGTTCGACGGGCTGGCTAAGCTGCTGATTGCAGCCGCCGCCTGCCTGCATTGGTGGAACCCCTTCGCCTGGGCGCTCTCGGCGCTCTTCAACCGCGACCTTGAGCTTGCCTGCGATGAGGAGGTCGTGCGGCGGCACGGTGTGGCCAGCCGCGCCGCTTACGCACGGGCGCTGATCGCGCTGGAGGAACGCAAAAGCGGGCTCGCCCCCTTTTGCAGCAGTTTTAACCACAACGCAATGGAAGAAAGGATCGTTGCGATTATGAAAATCAGGAATTTATCTACCCGCGCGGCGGCGCTGTCCGCCGCAACGGTTTTCGCGGTCGGGGCGCTGTTTGCGACCTCGGCGGCAGTTGGCGTGCCATCCCAGACGGCGCACGCGCTGACCAGCACCGGGAGCGGTGAAAGCTTTCCTGCTTACGCTCCTGTGGAGCGGGTCGACTGGAAGGAAGAACGTGAGCTGCTTGAAAGCTTTGAAAAATTCGGTATTTCGTATGATTCAGACGGGAAAATTTATTTTCATGGCGAGCGCGTCCGCTGGTTCTGGGACGGCTACGAGATTTGGGAGGACGGCTCGCTGCTCGGCTGGTCGATGCGGTATGAATACCTGGACCGGGATGGCACGGTCGACGTGCACACCCTGCATGAGTGTATCGACAACGGCGACGGCAGCCTGGATTACTATGGCCCGCTGAAGGATATCGTCGCCTACAGCCAGCAGGAATTCGACTCGCGCACCTACGAATCGATCCGGAAAACCGCCGAAGCGACAGCGATCGACGACGACGCGGTACTGGTGGAAGACCCTGCCCGCCCCGGCAGCGGATACGCAGTGCAGACCGTTTACGACGAGACGATACACGCGTCTGCTGAGGATGCCGTCGGGGAAGTGGCCGAAGGAACCAGTTACGAGGTGCAGGCCAATTACAGCGAAAAGGTTGGCGTTGTTACGGATGATACCGTCGAGGACGTGGCCGAGGACACAGGCGCAGCCGCTGTCGCGGACGGTAACGGCGGCGCGGCAGGCGGGCGCACCTTTGAGGAGATTTTCGCAGCTTACGAGGATTACGGCGTCACCTACCGCGAACAGGACGGTATCCGTGAAGTTTTCTATCATGGGGAACCGGTTGCCCATTTCGTGGACAGCACGCCGGGCGGCTCTGTGTTTTCGTTCAGCCCGACCGGCGGCGCGCCCGGTACAATCAGCGTGCGCACCGTGTACGGCAGCGACGGCAAGCTTGCCGGGGTCGAGCCCTTTGTTCAGCCAGAACGCTGAAATTGTTACACCTGCGCTTATCCCCTGAATACGCTTTTTATAACGAAATAGCACAATAAAAGCCGGTGCAGCCTGACGCTGCACCGGCTTCGCTTGTAAAAATGCTGAGAATGCCTTTCGGACTTGAGCGGGGGACAGCAAAACCCCTTCTGACGGTGCCAGGGGCCTCGCGCTTTTTTCGGCTGGCGGGGGAGTCCTCCTGTGGTTCCGCCGTGCTGCGTTTCCTAAAAGTGGTCAGCCCGTCACATTCCGACGTTTTCTGTCAGGCTCCCTCCAAAACTGTCCTGAGATCCTGCGGTACAAGGTATCATGAAACCATCTAAATAAAGAAAGGTGATTGATGATGCAGATTTATCCGGAAGTGCTGATACGTTCTATTCTGGGGCCCGGACGCAGCAATACCCGCCCATTCGCTTATGCTGTCTACATAACTGCCGAGCGGCTTTTTGTCCAGCACATGACGATAGACGAGCTGCTTTTCACCAAAGATATCTATTGCGCTGTCGCGAAGCGCCTGGGCGGGCATCCCGATTCGATAACCCGCCAGATTGAGCGCGTTGCGGGGCGCTGCCGCGAGAAACTTTGCAAAGAAGGGCTGTCGCGCAGGTATCTTGGACGGGCGGGAGGCGGTTCATGCAGCCCGCACATGCTGATCATCTGTTTTGCGGTATATGCCTATCTGGGTACGCCGTTTTATGAAGCGCTCAGCCTGTACCCGGAGCTGTTTGCAGGACGGCCGCCGAGGGGCGCGCATGTTGCAGCGGCCCCGCGTTTCTGCGCGCCCGGCCCCGAAGGGGGAAGCCCTGCGCCGTAGCCTTTGTGCTGGGCTTATACCCGGCTCCACTGGGTGCCCTGGCGGGTATCCTTGATGGCAATGCCTTTTTCGTTCAGCAGGTAGTCGCGGATGCGGTCGGCCTCGGCGAAATCCTTGTTTTTCTTTGCCGCCGCGCGCTTCGCGATCAGTTCCTCGACCTCGGCGTCGATACCCGCGTCCTCACGCTGCTGCACAAGGTTCAGAACCCCGGCAAGCTCCATGAAAAGGGTGTGCGCGGCGGACAGGAATGCCTTTGTGGCGTCCTGATGCGCGCCGGTGTAGGCGTTGATGTCGCGCACGAGCTCAAACACTGCGGACAGCGCGTCGGCGGTGTTCAGGTCGTCGTCCATCGCAGCGATAAAGCGCTCCTTGTGCCCGCCGAGCGCGGCGAGCTTTTCGGACTCCTCTGCCGTCATGGTATCGCCGGACGCTTTGGAAATACGGAATTCGAGGTTGTTCCGGCTCTCATACAGGCGTTCCAGCGAGGTTTTATTCATTTTCAGCGATTCCTCGGAATAGTTGAGCGGCGTGCGGTAATGCGCAGACAGCATGAACATGCGGATGGTCTCGTAGCCGAACGCCTGCGCCGCGTCGCGCACCATGAAGAAATTACCTGCCGATTTGGACATTTTCTGGTTGTCGATGGTCAGGAAGCCGTTGTGCAGCCAGTAATTGGCGAAGGTGCAGCCGTTGGCGCACTCGGACTGGGCGATTTCGTTCTCGTGATGGGGGAAGGTCAGGTCGAGCCCGCCGGAATGGATATCGATGGTCGCGCCAAGGTACTTGTTCGCCATTGCCGAGCACTCAATGTGCCAGCCGGGGCGGCCTTTTGTGCCCCAGGGGGTGTCCCAGGCGGGCTCGCCGGGCTTTGCGGCCTTCCAGACTGCAAAATCCATCGGGTCTTCCTTGAGCTCGCCGACGCTGATGCGCGCCCCCGCCTGTAAATCCTCAAGCGGCTGATGGCTCAGCTTGCCATATTCGGGAAAGGTCTTTGTACGGAAATAAACGTCGCCGTTTGCCGCAATATAGGCATGCCCCTTGTCGAGCAGCCGCTGCACGATATCAAGGATCGCGTCCATCGTATCGGTCGCGCGGGGGTGGAAGGTCGCGGGGGCGATGCCTAATCCCTGCGCGTCGGTAAAATACTCTTTTATATAACGCTCGGCAATCACGTCATAGGTCACACCCTCGTCATTTGCCTTGCCAATGACCTTGTCGTCGATGTCGGTAAAATTCTGCACGAACGTAACCTTGTAGCCGCGGTACTCAAAATAGCGGCGCAGCAGGTCGAAAATAATAAACGGGCGCGCGTTGCCGACATGGAAATAGTTGTAAACGGTCGGGCCGCAGGAATACATTTTGACCTCGCCGGGGGTAATCGGCACAAATTCTTCCTTCGTGCGGCTCATGCTGTTAAACAATTTCATATGAAAAAAACTCCTTCGCTGTAATTGTAATCCAAAGCATACAACCCCGTCCCGCCCGCAGGCGAAGAAAGGGATTCCAAAGGGACTAGTCCCTTTGGCGCTCGCCGCGCAGGCGCGGGGTGCAGGGGCAGAGCCCCGCCGCCCGCCGCGCAGGCGCGGGGTGCAGGGGCAGAGCCCCGCCGCCCGCCGCGCAGGCGCGGGGTGCAGGGGCAGAGCCCCGCCGCCCGCCGCGCAGGCGTGGGGTACAGGGGCAGAGCCCCGCCGCCCGCCGCGCAGGCGCGGGGTGCAGGGGCAGAGCCCCACCGCTCACTGCGCAGGCGCAGGGTGCAGCGCCCCTGACGCAAGCGCGTGCAGGGCGTCGCCGGAAAGGTTGTAATTCGTCCAGTCCTGCATGGGCTTTGCGCCAAGGGCACAATAAAAATCAATGCTCGGCTGGTTCCAGTCCAAACAGGCCCACTCAACGCTGCCATAGCCGCGTTCGCACGCCGTCCGCGCAAGCGCTTCCATCAGCGCTTTGCCGCAGCCCGCGCCACGGCAGGCCGGGTCGACGAACAAATCCTGCAAATACAGGCCGGGAAGGCCAGGAAAGGCCGAGAAAATCGGGAAAAAGAGCGCGAAGCCGACCGGTTCCCCCTCCAATTCCGCAAGCAGGACTTCGGCCATTTTTTCAGTGAAAACCCACTTTTCCAGCAGCTCCGGCGTGACCGTAACCTCGTCCTCCATGTGCTGGTACTGCGCAAGGCCGTCAATGAAACGCAGCAGATGCGGAATGTCCCGCGCCCGCGCAAAACGGATGTTTACTGCCATTGCCAGCCTCACTTTTTGGGACGGGTCGCGCCCTCGGCAACCAGGCTCCAGTTGCGCTTGAGATAGTCATAGCCCGAATAGAGCGTGACAAGCGTCATGACCAGCCCGACAAGGCCCGAAAGCGGCGCAAGCGGATGCCCGCTGCCCGCCGTCAGGATGGCGGTGGGGCCGTCCGCGCCGCCAATCACGCCGATAGAGGACGAGGCTGTCGCTTCGGGCAGGTAGGGGTTGGTGATAACCGTAACGCCGAACTGGCTGTTGTCCGTCGCCCAGCCCCAGTAGATGGCCAGCAGGAAAATCAGGATGACGCCCGCGATCTGCACGCAGGTCTTTACCTTCCCCGACCACGCCGCCGCCATGACCTGGCCCTTTGCCGCCGCCACGTTGCGCAGGCTGGTAATGATAAACTCGCGGGCAAGGATCAGGAATACCATCCAGCTTGCCAGAAGCCCCTGCCCGACAAAAATGACCAGCGCCGCCGTGACCAGCAGCTTATCCGCAAGCGGGTCAACAAACTTGCCGAAGTCGGTCACCTGGTTGTATTTCCGCGCAATATAGCCGTCCAGGAAATCAGTGAACGACGCTACGCAGAACAGAACCAGCGCCGCCAGCTGCCACTGCCAGCCGTCCAGCAGCGCGAAAACTACGAAAAACGGGATCATTGCGATCCGCACCAGTGTTATTTTATTCGCTGTTGTCATAAAAAACACCCCTCCTGTTTCAGCCGACGCGCGTGCCGGAAAGGTCCGCGCCCAGGCTGTCATCTATGCGCACCCGGACAAACTCGCCCGCCTGCACCGGCGTATCGGCGGCAAAGTATACCACGCCGTCGACCTCGACCGAGTCGGCGTAGCTGCGCCCGAAGTACATCCCCTGCATTTCGTCCCAGCCCTCGCACAGCACGTCAAGGGTTTCGTGCATCCGGGAGAAATTGTAATCGTCCATGACCCCGGATTGCAGCTCCTCGACAATCAGGCGGCGGGACTGCTTGGTTTCCGCGTCGACCTGATCGGGCAGCCCGGCGGCCTCGGTGCCCTCCTCGGGGGAAAATTCGAACACGCCCGCGCGCTCAATGCGCACGTCCTGCAAAAATTCGCACAGCTCGGTGAATTCCTCTTCGGTCTCGCCGGGGAGCCCCACGATCAGGCTGGTGCGCAGCACAAGCCCTGGGATGTGCTCACGCAGCGCGTTCAGCAGGGCGGTGAGCGACTCCCGGTCGCCGGGGCGGTGCTGGGCGCGCAGGATGCGCTTTGACACATGCTGGATCGGGATATCCAGGTATTTCACGATTTTCGGCTCGTCCGCGATCACCTTGACCAGCTCGTCGGTGATCTGGTCGGGGTAGAGGTAGTGCAAGCGTATCCATGTGAAATCCAGCTTACAGAGCTCCCGCAGCAGGGCGGGCAGGCGGCGCTCGCCGTACAGGTCAATGCCGTATTTTGTGATATCCTGCGCAATCACAATCAATTCCTTCACACCGCCGTCGGCGAGCGCACGGGCTTCGCCGAGCAGCGCATCAAAATCCCGGCTGCGGTAGGCCCCGCGCAGCTTGGGGATGATGCAGTAGCCGCAGCGGTTGGAGCAGCCCTCGGCGATTTTGAGGAAGGCGGTGTGCGGCGGGGTGAGCCGGTCGCGCGCGCCCTCGAGGGCAGCGGCGGCGGGGTCGGCGAAATAGGCGGCTTTTTTTCCTTCCAGCACGTCGCGGACGGCGGAAACGACGTCGGTATAGCTGCCGGTGCCAAGCACGGCGTCGACCTCGGGCAGCTCGGTTTCGATCTCATCGCGGTAGCGCTGGGCGAGGCAGCCGGTTACGACCAGCCCGCGCAGCGCGCCTGTTTTTTTGTATTCCGCAGTTTCCAGAATGGTGCGTATGGCTTCGCTTTTGGCGGCTTCGATGAAACCGCAGGTGTTGACGATCGCAACATCGGCTTCGGCGAGGTCGCCGGTGAGGGTGAAGCCTGCTTGCCGCAGCTGGGCGAGCATGTGCTCGCTGTCGACCAGGTTTTTGGCACAGCCGAGCGAAATCAGTCCAATTTTTGCTTGCATAATCCCATCCTTTTTCGCGCTGTGGGATCGCCTCCGCAGCGGGCGCCAAAGGGCTCTGCCCTTTGGAATCCCGCGCCTCCGCGGCGAGCGCCAAAGGGACTCGCCCCTTTGGAATCCCCTTCTCGCCTGCGGGCGGGACGAAGGACTCCGCAAACCGCAGATGCAGTGTTCTTCCAGCACAAAATGTTTATTTAGCCGTCCGTCCGAACGGACGGACGGCGCTCCCCCGTCCCCGCCGCAGCGGAAAAAGGGAGTCAAGAGGGGCGAGCCCCTCTTGCGGGGGGTCCCGGGGGGCAGCGCCCCGCCGGGCGTCCTCCGCAGAGGGCGGACTCCCCCGTTACTCCTCGAGCGACGCCTCGTACTCGTCGAGCGCGCGGCGGATGTCGTCCCAGCGGAAGCCCCGCCGCTGAAGCGCCGCAACCGCCTTTTGTACCTCGCGGCGGTCGGAAAGGTCGCCGCGCAGCCGCTTGTCCAGCAGCACGGTCATGCGCCCGAGGTCTGCATCAAAGCCGTCCAGCGCTTCGTCGATCAGCCCATCCGGGATGCCGCGCCTGCGCAGCTCCTGCCGGATGCGCAGCGGGCCGTAGCCGCGCCGGGTAAACGTGCGCACGGACGCTTCCGCAAGCTCTGCGTCGTTGAGCAGCCCGCGCTCCAGCAGCCATGCGGCCGCATAGTCCGCCGCGTCCTCCTCGTGCCCCTTTTCGAGCAGCTTGCGGTGCAGCGCCTTTTCGCTGAGCGCCCGGTAAGACAGCTGCTTTGCCGCTGCGTCCAGCGCCCGCCTGTAGCGCTGTTCCAGCTCCTCTCGGGTCTCCGGCGCGCCGGTTTCATATTCCTGCATGTTTTGCTCCTGTTATAGCCGCTTTTCCGGGTTTTATGCGGCTTTTTGGTTAAAGATCAAGATCGTCGTCAAAATCGTCCGCATCGATTGACACCGCGCGCGAAGCCGAGCCGCGCGTCTTGCCCTTTTTCGCCGGGGCCGCGGCTTCCGGTTCTTCAATGTACTCGTCGGTGGCCTCGTCATCATCCTCGCTCTTGGCGCGGACGGTCTTGTTGTTTTTCCGGTTGGCAACCGTCTCGGCCTGCCGGGTCTTGATGGCTTCCAGGATCTTCTGGTGCAGCTCCTCGCCTTCCTCGGGATGCTCCTTGAAGTAAAGCTTGGCGTTGTCGCGCCCCTGCCCAAGCCGGACGTCGCCCATTGAATACCATGCGCCCGATTTCTTTACCAGGTCGAATTCTACACCCATGTCGACCAGCTCGCCCGTGTAGGAAATGCCCTCGCCGTACATGATGTCGAATTCGGCTTCCTTAAACGGCGGTGCGACCTTGTTCTTGACCACCTTGCATTTGGTATGGTTGCCGATGAGCTCCTTGTCGTTTTTCAGCACCTCGCCCTTGCGCACGTCAATGCGGACGGATGCGTAGAATTTCAGCGCGCGCCCACCGGTTGTGACCTCCGGGCTGCCGTAAATCACGCCGACCTTTTCACGCAGCTGGTTGATAAAAATGACGATGGTGTTCGATTTCGCGATCGAGCCCGCCAGCTTGCGCAGCGCCTGGCTCATCAGGCGGGCATGCAGGCCGACGAACGAGTCGCCCATGTCGCCCTCGATCTCCGCGCGGGGGACAAGCGCCGCTACGGAGTCCACGACCACGATGTCCAGCGCGCCCGAGCGCACCAGCGCGTCGGTGATTTCAAGCCCCTGCTCGCCGCAGTCGGGCTGGGAAATCAGCAGGGAGTCGATGTCGACCCCGAGCGCGCGGGCGTAGACCGGGTCGAGGGCGTGCTCCGCGTCGACGAATGCGGCCTCGCCGCCCGCCTTCTGCGCCTGTGCGACGCAGTGCAGCGCCAGCGTCGTCTTGCCGGAGGACTCCGGCCCGTAGATTTCAATGATGCGCCCCTTCGGGAGCCCGCCGATGCCGAGCGCTACGTCCAACCCGATCGAGCCGGTTGAAATATGGTCGAAGTTCAGCGTCGTGGTCTCCCCAAGGCGCATGATCGTGCCTTTGCCGTGGGTTTTTTCGAGCTCGCCAAGCACCTTCGCGAGCGCTTTCTGCTTGTCCTCTGCCGGTTTGATTTTTGGCAGGGGCGCTTTTTTTTGTGCCATAGATACCTCCAAACTGTATTGGCCTTGCGCGGGCAGCGCCAGGGGCTCTGCCCCTGGACCCCAGGCAGGGCTCTGCCCTGCACCCGCGATTTTTTTGTAAAAAAATCGAGTAAAAACTTTATCTCGCCTGCGGGCGGGACGCGGGATCGCTTGCCGCTATCTGCCGCCGCGGGGAGCACGTGCGCTTACTACCCGCTGGATACCGGATAAGTCCTCATGGATGCGCACGTCCCGCAGCCCCGCACGCTCGCACAGCCGCACAACGCTTTCCGCCTGCGTCCAGCCGCACTCGAAGTATAGCATCCCGCCTGGGACCAGCGCTTCCAGCCATTGCGAGGTGATGGAACGGTAGAAATCCAGCCCGTCCGCCCCGCCGTCGAGCGCCATGCGCGGTTCATAGTCTGCAACGCTCGGGTCGAGCATTTCGAATTCGTCGCGGCTGATGTAAGGCGGGTTGCACACGATGATATGGAACGCCCCCAGCGACGACGGCGGCGCCGCCAGTGCGTTGCAGCGCACCGGGCGGAAACGCGCCGACACGCCCAGCCGTTTGGCGTTCTCCGCCGCCAGCAGCAGCGCGCCTTCGGAGAGGTCGGCGGCATAGACCGCCGCGTCCTCCACCTCGTGCAGCAGCGCAATGCCGATGCACCCCGAGCCGCAGCACAGGTCGAGCACCCGCGGCTCCATGACCTCCTGCGCGCGCCGGATCGCCAGCCCGCACAGCGCTTCGGTGTCCGATCGCGGGATCAGCACGTCCGGCGTCACCCGGAAGGTCAGCCCGTAGAAATCCCATTCGCCCAGCAGGTAGGCCAGCGGCTCGCCGCCCAGGTAGCGGTCGGCCAGCTTGTGCGCTTCGCCCACGGTGCCGTCGTCCAGGTACAGGTGCGCCCAGCCCGCCGTGCGCCGCTTGTCCGCGTGGCAGACAAAGGCCGCAAGCTCGCGCGCTTCCAACGACGGCGAGGGCGTGCCTGCCTGCCGGAACCGCTTGAATAGTTCCAGGTATAATTCATTGATTGTCATTGCCATAGCTTGGGATACACCCCCTGTTTCCCGGCCCGCTGTTTGCCGCGGGCCGCCCTCTATTCCGAAACCGCGCCCCGTCTGGGGCGCAGGCCTTTACCAGTTGTCGCTGCCGTCGTCCGGGATTACCCGCTTCATCGCTTCGATGGCAACCTCGATCATGCTGTCGTCGGGCTCAAAGACGGTCAGGTGCTGCATTTGGATGCCCGGCCAGCGCAGGATATTTGTCAGCGCATTGTCATAGCGCCCCGCGTAGCGGTTGATCTCGTAGGCGATGCCTACTACGAACGGCAGCATCAGCAGCCGCAGCGCCATGCGCAGCCACGGGTTGGTGGTTGCGGCCAGAGAAAACACGGCGCTGAATACGACGATGCTGATCAGGATCATCACGAACAGGAAGCTTGTGCCGCAGCGCGGGTGGAAGCGCGGCATCCCCCGCACGTTCTCCACTGTCAGCGGCAGGCCGTCTTCATAGCAGAAGATGGTCTTATGCTCGCCGCCGTGGTATTCAAAGGTGCGCCGGATATCCTTCATATGCGACACCGACCACATGAACAGCAGGAATACGACAATGCGCACTGCGCTTTCCAGGACGTTGCGGGTCCAGAACGGCGCCGATTGCGGCACCAGCCCGACCAGCAGCGCCGGGAGCACGAAAAACAGTACAACCGGCATCCCAATGCCGATCACCATCGCGAGCCCCATGACCGCTTTTTCCAGCTTGTCAGAGCTCAATTTGCGTTCCAGCCACTTTTCAAATTTGGAGGGCTCCGCCGACGCCTCCTCTTCCTCGAAGAAGGAGGCCGAATAGTTGATCGCGTCCACGCCCTCCTTCATCGCGCTGAACAGGCCGTACATCCCGCGGAAAACGGGCAGCTTCCAGAAAGCGGCGGCTTTTTTGGTGTCCTCTTCCTTGAAAACCAGCTCCTTGTCCGGCTTGCGCACGCAGATGCAGGTTTTTTTCGGGCCCTTCATCATAATGCCTTCGATCAGCGCCTGCCCGCCGATCGTCGTCTTCTTTTTCCCCGCGCCAAAGGCAAGCAGCGCGGCCGCCGCGCCCGGCAGCAGCCGACGCAGGCGGGCAATCTCATGTTTCATCCGTTTCCTCCACTGGGTGTTGTGCCGTCCCCGGCCGTCAGGCTTTGGGGGACGCTGGGGGTTGCTTGGGTTCGGGTTCCGGCGGCCCTGCATTGGGGAACACGCCTTTTTCCGTGCTTGGCGCCTGGAAAAGCGCCGGGACCGAGATGACGGCGACGGTGCCCTGGCCAAGCTGGCTGAGGATATCCAACGTGCCGCCGTGCAGCTTGACAATCTCCTCGGTGACGGCAAGGCCAATCCCGCTGCCGCGCTGCTTGGAGCTGCCCTTATAAAATTTTTCCTTGACAAACGGCAGCTCGTCCTCCGGGATGCCGGGGCCATAGTCGCGTACCTTGACGACCACTTGCCCCTGCCTGCGCAGGATGGACACCTTGATTTTCCGTCCGTCCGCGCCATATTTCGCGGCGTTGTCGATCACGTTCAGGAACACCTGCTTCATGCGGTGCCGGTCGCCGGAGATAAAATAGTTTTCCGTCCCGTTTTCGTTGTATTCAAGCGTGATATGCTCTTTTTCGAGCAGGTTTTTATACATATAGACGGCTTCGTAAAGCTCGAGCGAAAGGTCGAAGTTTTCCACGACCAGCTTCATCCGCCCGCTTTCCATGCGCGCGTAGTCCATCAGCTCCTCGACCATGCTGGTCAGGCGCTTCGATTCCTTCTGGATGATTTCAAGCCCCTGCGAAAGCGCTTCGGGGTCTTCCGCGCCGCCGGCGAGCAGCGTCTCGCTCCAGCCGCCGATGGCGGTCAGCGGGGTGCGCAGTTCGTGCGACAGCGAGGAAATGAAATCATTTTTCATGCGCTCGGCGCGCGCGATCTCCTCAGACATATAGTTGATGTTGTCGCAGAGCTGGCCGATCTCGTCGTCATAGATTTTTTGCAGGCGCATCCCATAGCGCCCTGCGGTGATTTCCTTGACGATCTCGTTGATGCGCACGACCGGCTCGAGGATGGTTTTCAGGAAATAGCGGTTGGACAGGATCACAAGCAGGACGAACACCACCCCGACCAGCAGCGACAGCAGGATAATCCGGTGGATCTGGCGTTCGGCGATGGTCAGTGAGGTGACCACACGCAGCCCGCCGATCAGGCTGCCGCCCTGGGTGAACAGCGGGGCGGTGCAGCTCATGACGCGCTCGCCCGAAAGGGGGTCCTCGCCGATCCAGGTGGAAACCGAAAGGGTGGTGAGCGCCTTTTCGACGTCGCCGGTCTGCGGCACCGAGTCTGCCGACATGCCGGAGGTCGACAGGATCACGTGGCTGTACTGGTTGAGGAACTGCACTTCCAGCTTGTCCTTGAATTCATATTCGACAACATAGCGGCGGGCGGAGGCATAGAACTGCTCGTAGCTGCTTGTCCAGTAATTGCGGAAGGTGGCCGCAGTCGTGTTGACGCGCCCTTCCAGGTTGTTGCGGATGGTGGTATAGTAATATTGCGAAAAGCCCACCGAAACAAAAATGATGACCGCCGCGAGGATGACAACGACAAAGCTCAGGGAATTGACCAGCCAGCGGCCCTTGAGCCCGCCGGGGGAATGCTGCACTTTGGAGGCATCCGGTGCGCGCGGGACGCGCCGCCGGACGGCGGTTTTCCTGTTTTGGCTCATAAATCCCGATATCCTTTCAAGCTGCGCGCAGGTCAGCCCTCCCACATGTAGCCGAAGCCGCGCACGGTCATGATGTAGCGCGGGTTCGCGGGGTCGTCCTCGACCTTGATGCGCAGGCGGCGGATGTTCACGTCGACGATCTTGAACTCCCCGACATAGTGGTGCCCCCAGACCATTTCCAGCAGCTCGTCACGCGAAAGCGCCCGCCCGATATTCTGCATGAACGCCTTGAGCAGCCCGTATTCGATCTGGGTAAGGTCGATGCGCACGCCGTCCTTCTGCACTTCCCGCGCGCGCAGGTTCATCTGGAACGGGCCCGACCGGATGGTGTCGTCGTCGCCAAAGGGCCGGCCGGAGACCCGGCGGTACAGCGCGTCAACGCGGGCGACCAGCTCCACGACCGAAAAGGGCTTGGTGACATAATCGTCCGCACCGGTCATGAGCCCGGTCACCTTGTCGGTCTCCTGCACCCGCGCGGTCAGCATAATGACCCCCGCCGCGTAGCCGCGTGTGCGCAGGGTGCGGCAGACCTCGTACCCGTCGATGCCCGGGAGCATCACGTCGAGCACCGCGACCGCGATGTCCGGATGCGCGTTGTATTGTTCCAGCGCTTCCTCGCCCGAGCCGGCTTCCACGACCTCGTATCCCGCCCGCTTCAGGTTGAGCACGACAAAGCTGCGGATATTGGTCTCGTCTTCCAGCACTAAAATTTTCCGTTTCATGCCTACTCCTCCACTGCCGCCCCCCGCCAAGAGGCGGAAAACGGGGTTTATACCGTAATCTCTACCTGGTTGCCCTCGATCCCGAGGACGCAGCTTTCATAATAGCCGTCGCCGGTTGTGCGGGGGCCGCTCAGGACCTCGTAGCCGTCACCCCGCAGCCGCGCGGTCAGCGCGTCCACGGCCTCGGCGCTGCCCACGCTGAGCGCAAGATGGATATAGCCGGTGCGCGCAGGCGGCTTTCCCGCGTCGGCTGTCCCCGGCTTTTGCATCAGCTCCAGCCGCGCGCCATCGGAGAACCGCAGGAAATAGGAAAGGAAGCCGGTCTTGCGGTTGTGGTAGAGCTCCCCGGGCTGCGCGCCGAAATAGGTGGTGAAAAAGCCCTTCGCGGCGTCCAGGTCGTTTACATACATTGCGATATGGTCAATTTTCATGGCTGCCCTCCTACCGTTATGCGAGGTCCTCCCGCGTGACCACGATGGACGGGAATTCCTCCGCAAGCGTCAGGTCGGTGTCCAGCGGTACGCCGTACACCATATAATACCGTCCCGGCGCGGCGGCCGCCGACAGCTCCAGCAGGCGGCGTTCGGCCTCGGCGCGGTCCATCGTCGCATACACGACCGAAACCGAGCCGGCCTTGCTGCCGTCAACCTCCTCAACCGCGCCGCGCAGGATGAGCCGCAGCGGCCCGCTGTCCAGGCCACGCTGCACAAGCGTCTGATAGTCCATAGCCGCCGCCCCCTCAGCCGCCGAAGCCGTAAAGCGGCGCGGTTTCCGGGGTACGGTACTCGTGCTTCTCGTAATAGCCGATCAGCCCGCCCGAACCGTCGCGCAGCGCAACCATGTATACATCCTTGTTTTCCGCTTCATTCCGGAAGGTATACACCCGGTTGTGCGAGGGGTCCGCGGCAAACCATGCGGTTACCCGCTCGATCAGCTCCCGCGAGCGCCCGTTGTGGCAGGAAAAAATGCTCTGCCCCACGAGCGCGCCGCCGCCGTGCTTGGCATAGCGCTGCTGCGCGGCAGGGTTCATATAAATAATCTCATGCGCCAGGCTGCAAAGGACCACCGCACAGCGGTCCTCTTCCAGCACGGCGCGGAAATAGCTGGATAAATCCATATGTTTCCTCCTGAACTATAAATCCTGTAAATGTGCCTTTGGCAGAAATGGTTTCGGTTCCCCTGAAACCTGCTGCGCAGGCCGTCAATTGGCCCACTCGGTGGTGAGGACGCTGAACCGGCTGGAAAGCTCCTCCGCAGAGAGGGAAAGCTCCCCCGCCGCCGGCGGGATCTCACCCGCATAATAGGCGTTCGCCGTCTCCGCGAGCGCGACCAGATCCTCACGCATTGCATATCGGTCCCGCTGGTCGCCCGTGCAGCAGTATACCGAGAAGATGACCGGGCTTTCCCCGCCCTCCACATATTCGCAGAAGGTCGTGCGGCTGACGCCCCCGATGGTCTCCTTGGACGCCGTTACCCGGCTGCGCCAGCCCTCCGGCAGCCGGAAGGACCATTCCTCCGAGACGTTATGATAGGTTGTGCGCTTGAGCTTGGGCGTGCCGTCCGACGCAAACGCATACCAGTCCAGCAGGTACAGCGCGTCCGGCTCGTTTGGGTCGCTGAAGCCCTCCATCAGGACGGTCTGCGGCACCTCCGTAATATGGTCGCCGTCGATATCGGTCGCATAGACGCTCATTGCGCGGTAGCTGCCGCCGCTTGCGCCCGATTCGGTGTTCTGGGTGATGTTGCGCAGCTGCCCGCCGCCATAAACGAAAATATCGGTCAGCAGCCCGGTGCCGCTGTCCGGCCGGGCCTCGGCAAAGACCGCCGCCGCGCCGTCCTCCAGCCAGCCCGCCGTCAGGCGGACGATGCTGACCGCCTCCTGGGAGACGGACGCGCGCCCGAGCTCGGCTACCCGGCCGTCCTGGTAGCCGTACAGCACGGCGGTGCGGCCCTTCGCGCCGTCTCCGCTGATGGTAAACAGCTCGTCCGTGCCGTCGCCGGTCAGGTCGGACAGGCGGTAGTTGGTAAAATCGGTTTGGAGCAGCGTGCGGATGCCGGAGTCTGGGGAAAAATCACACAGCGTCAGCGCGCTTGTCTGCCCGTCCTCCAGCCCCCAGGTGACCAGGAGGCCCTTTTCGCCGTCGCGGCTGAATACCGGGTATTCCACCGCCTGCACCGAAAGCCCCTGCCCGGTGACGCTGTCCAGCAGGACGTAATCGTCGTCTGTTTTCTTAAACACATAAACGGTAAAGGTCGAAGCGGTTGAGGAATCGCGGAAAAAGGCGATGGCTTCGTCGGTGCCGTCGTTGTCGAAATCGACCAGCTGGATGGTGCTGCGGTTGCGCCCGCTCTGCGGGACGGCGTACAGCGCGCCGCCGTCCAGGATTTTCCGCAGCTGCACTTGCAGCGCTACGAAATTCCGCGTCGGCTGCGGCGCGAGCAGCAGGTCGTCGCCCGAATAAAAGCTGCACCCGCCGAGCAGCAGCAGGAGCGCCGCCGCAAGGGCGGCAACACGGTAATGCGGTTTCATCAAACAAAATTCCCCGTTCGGTCGTAGTCATACAGACTTATTATAGCACCGTCCCACGGTAAAAGCCAGCTTTTTATTTACAGGTTTGCAGGAGGCCGGCTGGGAAACGAAAGAACCCCCAGGAAAACCATCCGCCCGCGGAAAAGGAGGTATAGTTTTCCTGCCTGCCTGGAATGCTAAACGGGACTCAACAGAAAAGAGGGACCGATTATGAAACGTTTACCTGCCGCCGCAGCGCTGGCCGCGGCGCTGGCTGCGGCGCTGTGCGCCTGCACCGCAGCCCCGGGCGGGCGGCTGACCGTCCGCATCGGGCACAACCAGGCGACCTCGCACCCGACCCATATCGCCCTGGCCGCGTTTGAAGCGTTCATCGAGGAGCGGCTCGGCGACCGGTACGATATCGAGGTCTACCCCAGCGAGCTGCTCGGCTCGCAGACCGAGATGGTGCAGCTCACCCAGACCGGCGCAATCAGCTTCTGCGTCGCCAGCAATTCCATCCTGGAGACGTTCAGCGAAAATTACACGCTGTTCAACCTCCCGTATCTCTTTGCCAGCGCGCAGGCATACCACGCCGCGATGGACGACCCCGCCGTCACCGGCCCGATTTTTGACTCCACCCGGCAGGCGGGCTTCGAGGCCGTGACCTGGATCGACGCGGGCACGCGCAATTTCTACACCGTCGATACCCCGGTTGACAGCCCCGCCGACCTGCGCGGGCTCAAAATCCGCGTGCAGCAGTCGCCCACCAATGTGGAAATGATGCGCCTGCTCGGCGGCTCGGCCACCCCGATGGGCTTCGGCGAGGTCTACACCGCGCTGCAAGCGAAAATTATCGACGGCGCGGAAAACAACGAAATGGCGCTTACGAGCAACGGGCACGGCGACGTGTGCAAATATTATTCCTACGACATGCACCAGATGATCCCCGACCTGCTGATCGGCAACTGCGGCTTCCTGGACGCGCTGCCCGCGGAGGACCGCGCAATCTTTGAAGAGGGCTTCCGGCTGGTGAACGAGATCGAGCGCAGGGAGTGGGTGACCGCCGTCGCCGAAGCGAAGGAAACCGCCGAGGCCAAACAGGGCGTGCAGTTCCTCTACCCGGATACCGCGCCCTTCCAGCAGGCGTGCCAGCCGCTGCACGAGCAGATGCTGGACAGCTACCCCGCCCTCGCGCCTGTTTACGGGGCCATACAGGACTACAACGCCCAATACCCGGCGGGCGCGTCATGAAAGGAGACCGATGATGGAAGCACTTCGGAAAGCAATGGACAGGGCGCTGAACGCCCTCGCGGGCGCGTCGTTCCTCGCGATGGTGCTGCTCACCTGCTGGCAGGTGTTTACGCGCTACGTCCTGAAAAACCCGTCCCCGTGGTCGGAGGAGCTGGTGTCCTACCTGTTCGCCTGGTCGAGCCTGATGGGCGCGGCGCTGATTACCGGCGAGCGCGGGCACATGAATATCCCGCTGCTGCCCGAGCGGCTGGGCAGCGGCGCGCAGAAGGCGCTCGGCGTCTTTTCCGAGCTTGTCGCGTTCGCGTTTTCGGCGGTGATCCTCGTCTATGGCGGCGTGAGCATCACCCGCCTTGCGATGGGGCAGATGACCTCCTCGCTGGGGGTCGCGGTCGGCGTGTTCTATGCCGTGCTGCCGGTATGCGGGGTTCTCATCCTCGCGTATACCGTGCTGAATATCGTGCAGCTCTGCGGACGGAAGGAGGGGGCATAGCATGGCAATCCAGGCGCTTTTCACCGTTTTAGGCGTGCTTGTGGTGCTGCTCGCGCTGGGCGTGCCGATCGCCTACTCGATCGGCATTTCCTCGCTCGCCGCGATTTTGCAGACCGTGCCGCTCGGCGTTTCGGTTGTCACCGGCGCGCAGCGCATCTTTGTCGGCATGAGCAAATTCAGCCTGACGGCCATCCCGTTCTTTATCCTCGCGGGCAACCTGATGAACCAGGGCGGCATTGCGAAGCGGCTGGTCGATTTCGTCATGGCGCTGCTGGGCAAGCTGCCCGGGGCGCTGCTCGTGACCAACGTCGGCGCGAACGCGCTGTTCGGGGCGATCTCGGGCTCGGCGTCGGCAGCGGCGGCGGCGGTCGGAAGCATGGTTGCCGAGGGCGAGCGGGAGCAGGGCTATGACGACGCCCTGTGCGCCGCAACCAATGGCGCGTCGGCGCCGGCGGGGCTGCTGATCCCGCCGTCGAACGCGCTGATCACTTATTCGCTCGCGGCGGGCGGGATCTCGGTCGCCGCGCTGTTCCTCGCGGGCTACGTGCCAGGGCTGCTGTGGGCGGCGGCATGTATGCTTGCGGCGGTGTTCTTCGCCGTGCGCCGGGGCTATCGCGGCGTGCCGGGGAAATATGACTGGGCGCACCTGGGCGCGGCTGCGCTGCGTGCGCTCCCGGCGCTTTCGCTGATCGTCGTGGTGATCGGCGGCATTGTCGGCGGCATTTTTACCGCGACGGAGGGCTCGGCAATTGCGGTTGTGTACGCGCTTGTGCTCGGGCTGCTGTACCGCAATATCACCTTGCGGTCTTTCTGGGAGATCGTGGTGCGGTCGGCAAAAATGAGCGGCATGATCGTTTTCCTGATCGGCGTATCGAATATCCTGGGGTGGGTGATGGCGTTCACCCAGATCCCGCAGGCCATCTCCGCCGCGCTGCTCGGCATGACCTCGAACCCCATCTTGATCCTGCTGATCATGAACGTGATCCTGCTCGCCGCAGGTACCTTTATGGACGTTACGCCCGCGATATTGATTTTTACGCCGCTGTTCCTGCCGGTCGTTCAGACCTTCGGGATGAGCCCGGTACAGTTCGGGCTTATCCTGGTGTATAACCTCTGCATCGGGAATATTACGCCGCCGGTCGGCAATACGCTGTTTGTGGCGGTGAAGGTGGGGCGCACCTCGCTTGGGAAGGTCATGCCGTATATGCTGGGGTATTATGCAATGATCCTGCTTGGTCTGCTGCTGGTCACGTATGTCCCCTTCGTCAGCCTGGGGCTGCCGCAGGCGGCAGGGCTGCTGTGAGTGCGGCAGGGCTCTGCCCTGCACCCGCGCCTATGCGGCGGGCACCAAAGGGACAAATCCCTTTGGAATCCCTTTCTCCGCTGCGGCGGGGAATGGGTGCGCCGTGATTGTGAGTGCGCACTGCTTCGCCCAGCCAAAAGGGCGGCTGGGCGAAGCGGCAAAATTTGGAGAACACGGCTATCATATGATACCGGATTAAAGAAACAGGAGGGTTCCCAGAATGAAGCTGTCTTTTCGCTGGTACGGGGAGGGCGACCCCGTCAGCCTGCAATATATCTCGCAGATCCCGGGGATGCGGTCGGTGGTGTCCGCGGTGTACGGCGTAAAGCCGGGCGAGGTCTGGCCGGAGGAGCAGATCGCCCGGATCAAAAGCGCCTGCGAGGCGCATGGGCTGGTGTTCGACGTGGTCGAGTCTATCCCGGTGCCCGAGGACGTAAAGCTGGGGCGCAAAGGCCGCGACCGTCTGATTGAAAACTACTGCGAGAACGTGCGCCGGTGTGCAAAATACGGCGTAAAATGCGTAACCTATAATTTTATGCCGGTGTTCGACTGGACGCGCACCCAGCTTGACCGGGAAGCGCCGGACGGTTCGACCTCGCTGGTGCTCTACCAGAAGCAGCTGGAAGGGCTCGACCCGATGGCCGACGATATCGCCCTCCCGGGCTGGGACGAGAGCTACTCCCGGGCCGAAATCCGGCAGCTGTTCGCGGATTATGCCGCGCTGGGAGAAAACGGCCTATGGGAAAACGCCGAATACTTCCTGCGGCAGGTCATCCCGGCAGCAGAGTCGTGCGGCGTGACAATGGCGCTGCACCCGGACGACCCGCCGTACCCGATTTTTGGTCTGCCGCGCATTATCACCTGCGAAGCCGCGCTCGACCGCTACCTTTCCATCGTAGACTCGCCCGCGAACGCGCTGTGCCTGTGTACGGGTTCGCTGGGCTGCGTGCCCACAAACGACGTTGCGGCAATGGTGCGCAAATATGCGGGCAGGCGGCGGATCGGCTTTATGCACATGCGTAATGTCAAAATATTGGGCGACGGCTCGTTTGAGGAGCGCGCGCATTTGTCGTCCTGCGGCAGCCTTGACATGGCGGAAATCGTGGACGCGCTGGTAAGCGCGGGGTTCGACGGGTATGTTCGGCCTGACCACGGGCGGATGATCTGGGGTGAGACCGGAAAACCGGGCTACGGGCTGTACGACCGGGCGCTCGGAGCCGCCTACCTGAACGGCCTCTGGGAAGCAACCGTGCGGGCGAAAGGCGGACGCTAAGGAATTTACTGTGCCAGGTGTTCCTCCGCCCGCAGGCGGTGGAGGGGATTCCGAAGGGGCTAGCCCCTTCGGCGGGTGCAGGGCGGGGCCCTGCCGCTGCCCGCGGAGGGCCGGGGGTCCAGGGGGCAGCGCCCCATGGTGCCGCCCGCAGAGGGCAACGCCCTTTGGCGCCGCCTGCGGCGGGCAACGCACGCAAAATTACGCAAATACCGAAAAAAATGCTTTACAAACAGCAGGCGCTGTGCTATAGTAAAAAATGACTTTGAATCCCATCAAAGCGAACCCATGCTTCGCTGCCCGGTATCTGGCGCGCGCAGGCCGCCGCCGTTTCACCCGCCGGCAACGCAGCATCGGGGGCTATCATTATTTTGAGGTGAAAAAACATGATCCGTAAAGAAGCAAAAACTGCCGTTATCGAGGCAAACCGTACCCACGACACCGACACCGGCTCGCCGGAGGTCCAGGTTGCAATCCTGACCGCCCGCATCGCCGAGCTCACCGAGCACCTGAAGCAGCACCCGAAGGACAACCATTCCCGCCGCGGCCTGCTCAAGATGGTAGGCCAGCGCCGCTCGATGCTCAACTACCTGATGAAGAAGGACGTCAACCGGTACAGAGAGCTGATCAAAAAGCTCGGTATCCGTAAGTAACAGCAGTACGAAAGGGGGGCTACCGGCTCCCCTTTTCCCCATGTCTGCGTATTCCGCCCCCGGGGCGGGCCGCGCAGGCGCGTACCCCACCGTTTCCCCGGACGCTCCGTGCGCAGCTTTTTAGCCTTTGAAGGACAACCCTCCCGCCGGGGCTGCGCTTCAAACGCTAAAGGCTCTGCCGGGTCGTCTCCCCACCACCCAATTTTTAAGGAGGCTGTTTATGAGCAACATCAACCCGTTCCAGTTCAAGGACCACCGCGTGTATGAAACCACCTACGCAGGCCGCCCGCTGGTCGTCGAGACCGGCAAAATGGCGCAGCTTGCCAACGGCTCCTGCCTGGTGCGCTACGGTGAGACCGTCGTGCTGGTCACCGCGACTGCGTCCCCGAAGCCGCGCGACGGCATCGACTTCTTCCCGCTCTCGGTCGATTTCGAGGAGCGCCTGTATGCGGTAGGCCGCATACCCGGCTCCTTCATGCGCCGTGAGGGCCGCCCGTCTGAGCGCGCGATTTTGGCGTCGCGCCAGATCGACCGCCCGATGCGCCCGCTGTTCCCGAAGGACCTGCGCAACGACGTTTCCATTGTCTGCACGGTCCTCGAAAACGATTCTGACAACACCCCCGAGGTGGCTTCGCTGCTCGGCGCGTCCATCGCGGTTTCTATTTCCGATATCCCGTTTGACTATATCGTCGGCGGCTGCGAGGTTGGCATCGTTGACGGCGAGATCGTGATCAACCCGACCGTCGCGCAGCGCGCGAAGAGCGAAATGAGCGTCACCCTCTGTGCGACGGCTGAAAAGATCGTCATGATCGAGGCGGGCGCGAAGGAAGTCCCCGAGGACCAGATGTTTGACGCGCTCATGAAGGGCCACGAGGCCATCAAGGGCGTTGTAGCGTTCATCAAGGGCATCAAGGACGAGATCGGCAAGCCCAAGTTCGAATACGAGCATCACGATATCGACCACGACCTGTTTGACCGCCTGGAAGCCGCCTGCAACGATAAATTTGAGCAGGCGATGGACACGGACGACAAGACTGTCCGTGACGCGGGCATCCGCGAGATCGTCGACGCGTTTGAAGCGACGCTTGAAGACGAATATAAGGAAGAGCATCTCGCAAACCTGTCTGAGTGCGTGGACAAGCTGGAAAAAAAGATCGTCCGCCGCTGGCTGTCGAACGGCAAGCGCGTGGATGGGCGCGGCATGGAAGAGGTACGCCCGCTGGCGGCAGAGGTCGGCATTCTGCCCCGTGTGCATGGCTCGGGCATGTTCACCCGTGGGCAGACCCAGGTGCTGACCCTCTGCACGCTGGGTACGCTGGGCGACGCGCAGGAGCTCGACACCATCTTTGACGAGACCGAAAAGCGCTATATCCATCATTATAATTTCCCGTCCTTCTCGGTCGGCGAAACGCGCCCCTCCCGCAGCCCTGGCCGCCGCGAGATCGGCCATGGCGCGCTTGCGGAACGTGCGCTGCTGCCGGTGATCCCTCCGGTTGAGCAGTTCCCCTATGCGCTGCGCCTGGTTTCCGAGGTTATTTCCTCCAACGGCTCGACCTCGCAGGGTTCGGTCTGCGGCTCGACGCTGGCGCTGATGGATGCGGGCGTACCGATTTCTGCGCCGGTTGCCGGCATTTCCTGCGGCCTGATTACCGACGGCGGGCAGGAAACCACCTTCACTGACATCCAGGGCGTAGAAGACTTCTACGGCGACATGGACTTCAAGGTTGCGGGCACCCACAAGGGCATCACCGCGATCCAGGTCGACATTAAGGTTGACGGCCTGACCCCGAATATCATCAAGGAAGCTTTCCGCAAGTGCCGCATCGCGCGCCTGGGCATCTTGGACGAGATCATGCTCAAGGCGATCCCGCAGCCGCGCGGCGACGTATCCGAGTGGGCGCCGAAGATGACCACCATGCAGATCGACCCGGACAAGATCCGCGAGGTCATCGGCAAGGGCGGCAGCGTGATTCAGAACATCGTGGCAGAGTCGGGCGCGAAGGTCGATATCAACGATGACGGCGTCATTACGATCGCGGCGGTACACGCTTCTGAGGCCGAGGTTGCGAAGAAAATGATCGAGGCGATTGTCAAGGTGCCGGAGGTTGGCGAAATCTACTATGGCAAGGTTGTCCGCCTGATGAACTTCGGCGCGTTTGTCAGCCTGACCTCCTCGAAGGACGGCATGGTGCACATTTCCAAGATGGCGGATCACCGCATTGAGAAGGTTGAGGACGCGGTAAACGTCGGCGATATGGTTTGGGTCAAGGTCATGGAGATTGATGACAAGGGCCGCATCAACCTTTCGATGAAGGACGTTCGCGACGAAGAAAAGGTACTGTAAGAGCAAGGAACGGTACTGTAAACGGATAAAGATGCAGCGCCCCACTTGAGGTGGGGCGCTTCTCCTGTTTTTCATTCCCGATTTCTGACACTTCTGGAGGTGTTAACCATGCCCAGTTTCCGGGGGGCGCAGCACCACCGGCTGCATGTCGGGCTGCGGACGTTCAAGACCGGGCTTGCGGTTGCGCTGGCGTTGCTTGCGGCGGGGCTGCGGGACGCGGCGTCGCCGATTTTTGCTGCGATCGGCGCGATTGGCGCGATGAGCCGCACGCTGCATGACAGTTGGCAGGTGTGCGTGACGCAGTTTGCTGGAATCCTGATCGGCTGCACGTTTGCTTATTGTTATGTGACGCTGCTGCCGTTTTATGGCGACCCAGGCGCGATTGGGCTTGGGCTGATTGCGGTGATAGCGGTGTGCAATTTCCTGCGGCTGGACTATGCGATCTCGCTTTCGTGCATTGTATTTGTGTCCATCTGCCTGAGCGGGGACAATGTATTCTGGTACGCGGTAAACCGGTTCACGGACACTGCGACTGGCTTAATTATTGCATATGCGGTCAACGCATTTATCAAGCCGTATAACAACCGTGGAGCGATCCTGCGAGAGATTGACGCATTTTTGCAGGAAGCGCCGGGGCTGCTGCATGACCGCGTTTGTGCGGAGCGGTATCCTGACCCGGAGCCGTTGCGCAGGCATTTACGGCGGATGGACGACGAGCTTGAGATTTTCGAGCAGCAGGTGTTGCCGTTCAAGAAGGGGCGGAAGGGCGACGCGGTGTATTTTCGGGGGTGTTTCCGGCTGATGGAGCGGATGGTGCAGGAATTTGATGCATTGAGTGTGATGGACGTACCGGGGAGACCTTCGGCGGAGAATTTGCGGCGGCTTGGGGAGCGGGGCATTGAGGTGCCTTTAGCTAAGAGTGGGGGGGAGGACATGCATTCACAGGTTATGAATTATCATTTATCGAACTTGCTTGATGCATACACTTACCTAGAAGAAATGCGCCGGGGCTAGTCCTACGCGGGCTACGGCAGGGCTCTGCCCTGCACCCGGCCCTACGCGGGCAGCGGCAGGGCTCTGCCCTGCACCCGGCCCTACGCGGGCAGCGGCAGGGCTCTGCCCTGCACCCGCGATTTTTTTGTAAAAAAATCGAGTAAAAACTTCATTACGCCTGCGGGCGGGACGAAGGACTGCCCCCAAACAGCAAATGCCCACTTTAGAGTAAACGTAGGGATTCAAGATAAAAATAAGTGATATCGTGCGCAGTAGCAGCGAGATCATCGGCGATACGCCCAACCTTGTAATACGATTCCCGGTAGGCGTCTGAGAACACCCACGGTTCGTCAGGGGTGGGTATTTTTACTTCAGCTGCTAATTGCGTCAAAGCCTCAAAAGCGGTTATTTCCATTGCTAATTCCTGCATCAATTCGTGCAATCGTTCCTGCGGGTCATGAGTGGTGGTGAATTCCATATTCTCACATCCTTTCATGTTTATTTTAGCACTAATAAGTAATATAAGCAATACTTTCACACAATAAAAAAGCACTAATTAGTGCTAAAAAATATGGTGTCTGGAAAAACTTGTTACAATCCAAATAGGGAGGTAACAAGATGCGCCAATATATACGTTATTATCCACGGTTGCGAGATATGAGAGAGGATCATGACCTAACCCAAACGCAAATCGCAGAAGTGCTGGGAACCGTGCAAACGCAATATAGCAAATATGAGCAGGGAATACAAGAGATTCCGTTTCATCATGTGATAACGCTCGCGAAACTGTATAATATTTCGTTAGATTATTTGGCGGGTTTAATCGATGAACCCAAACCCCTCTTCCCCAAATGACAGAGGGAAAGCCGTAAGCAAACAAAAAAGCTCCCGTTTGGGAGCTTTTTTTGCCGGAAAGACGGCCTTATTACGCCTTATAAAACGCCTCGAAGCCGCGGAAAGCCATATAAAGGTCCAGCTTGGAAATGACCTCAAAGGGCGCGTGCATGGAGAGCACCGGAACGCCCGCGTCGACCGTGTCGATGTTGCGGTTCGCGAGGTACATTGCGACGGTGCCGCCGCCGCCCTGGTCGACCTTGCCGAGCTGGGCGGTCTGCCAAGCAACGCCCGCGCGGTCGAAAATGCAGCGCACACGCGCCATCAGCTCCGCAGTCGCGTCAGAAGTCCCCGATTTGCCGCGCGAGCCGGTGTATTTCACCAGCGCAAAGCCGCAGTTGACCCGCCCATCGTTGCGCTTTTCGGAAACGTCGGCGTAGTTGGGGTCATAGGCGTTGCATACGTCGGCGGACAGGCAGGCCGAACGCTCGAAGCATTCCGAAACCGCTACGCCCTGCGCGCGGCAGATATCTTCCATAAAGGTGTCAAAATGACGGCTTTTCATGCCGGTTACGCCGTCCGAGCCAACCTCCTCCTTGTCGACCAGCAGGCAAACGCAGGTGTGCGCCGGCGTGCTGGAAAGCCCCATCAGTGCAGTCGCCGCCGGATAGGAGCAGCAGCGGTCGTCATGCCCGTAGCCGCCGAGGAAGCTGCGGTCAAGCCCGATGTCGCACGCGCCGAACGCAGGCACGCAGGACAGCTCCGCAGAAAGGAAATCCGCTTCTTTCATGCCGTATTTCTCATTTAAAAGCCGCATAATCGCCAGCTTGACCGGCTCTTTTACATCCTTGCCGTCGGCGGGGCGGGAGCCGACCAGGATGTTCAGCCCTTCGCCCTTGAAGCCCTCGACCATTTTTTTCTGCATCTGCTCGGACGCGAGATGGGGGAGCAGGTCGGTAATGACAAGCTTGGGGTCGGACGGGTCAGCGCCTACCGAAACCTCGACCTTCTTCACCTCGCCGCCCTCGCAGACGCAGACCACGCCGCGCAGCTCCAACGGGATGGCGGGCCACTGGTATTTCTTAATGCCGCCGTAGTAGTGGGTCTTGAAAAACGCCATGCCCTCGGACTCGTAGAGCGGCAGCGTACGGATATCGATACGCGGCGCGTCAAGATGCGCGGCGGTTAGCTGAACGCCTTCCGCAAGGCTCTGCTCGCCAATTACCGCCAAAATAATCCCCTTGCCGCGGTTGACCTGATAAATCCGGTCGCCCGGGCGCAGTTCCTGCCCGCGCCGGTAGGCGTGGAAGCCTGCGGCTTCGGCGCGCGCGGTCATCTCCTTGACTGCGTCGCGTTCGGTCTTGGCACGGTCAAGAAATGCCTTGTACCCCTCCGCATAGGCGGCAACCGCTTCGGGGTCGGCGCGGTCAAACGCGGGTTTTTTGTCATAAAAAAGCTGTTCTTCGGTCATACTTATCGCTCCTTCTTCATATCGTGTTCCTGCGGGGGTGAAACGATCAGGGTTCCCTTCGTCCCGCCCGCAGGCGTGGGAAAGCTTTTACTCAATTTTTTCTCGAAAAAATTGCGGGGTTCAGGGGCAGAGCCCCTGGCGCTGCCTGCGGAGGGCCGGGGGTCCAGGGGGCAGAGCCCCTTGGCGTCGCCCGCATAGAGCAAAAACAGCTCAGCCAGATAGAAAATCGAGCAGCTGCGCGCATTGGCGCTCGGTCTCCTCGCGCGTGCCGCCGTCTCAATGATCCAACGGCAGCGAACCCGGTAAAACGCGTCATCCGGCTGCGCGTCAATGCGCGCGCAGGCCCGCTCCTCCGTGAGCCCGTCCCGCGCCATCACCCGCGCAACCCGCACCGCACGCGGCGCAAGCACCCCGATCACCCCGCCCGTACACAGCGCGTCCGCACCCAGCTGGAACAGCGTCGGCGCATCGTAAAGCACGAACCGCTTGCCCTCGCGCGCGCATGCGTCAAAAGCCGCGCAGGAAGCCGCGCGGATGTATGGGGTCGTGATACCGTCCAGAAGCGCAAGCTTGTCAGGGCCAGCAAATACGATCGGCGCAAGCCGTGAGCGGTCCAGCGCACCGTCCGCCCCCAGCACATCGCCAAACGCCGCAGACAGCTCTGCAAGCATGGCGCGGTTTTCGCGGCACAGCCGGTGGTAGACCGCGTCCGCGTCGACCCAGCCCGCCCCACGTGCCGCAAAAAAGTGCGCAACCGTGCTCTTTCCCGCACCTGAGCCGCCCGTCAGGCCGATAATGTTCATTTTCTGCACCTCAAATCCGGATTATGCGTGAAAGCCCTTTTTGCATTTGCCTAAACGCGGTTAGAGGGCTGCGCTTTGCCCAATGCAGCAAGGGTTCTTGCGAAAATTTCCTTTTAACCATTGGGAATCGCCTGCCCGCCCGTGCAGCAGCAGCTAACAGGTTCGCGCAGCCGCAGACAGCTGCTTTTTATGCAGCGCGGTCAAACAACGTTTACCACCTTGAAGCCCGCCGCCTTTTTCAGCCGGTTCGCCACCGCGAGCCCGATCCCTTCGTCAGCAGGGCACTGGGTGTAGATTTCATGCACATCAGTCTCGTCGAACTGCCGTAGCGCGTCGAAAATGCGCCGCGCTTGCGTCAGCGGGTCGGCAGCGGTGCCCATTGTCCGCATTTCGTGCATCTCAAAGAGATAGGCGAATTCCGTAAAGCAAAGCACACCCGTCTCGTTTGTCAGGTGTTTTGATATGTATGCAGCGGTGTCCTCCGGCGCGCCGCAGACGACGATGACCGGCGCTTTCGGCGCATAGTGGCGGTATTTCATCCCAGGCGCAGAGACCTGCACGTCGTCGCCCAGCTGCTCCCGGAGCGCGCGGTCGATTTCGACCTCGCCGAGCACCTCGCGCAGCTGCTCAAGGGATACGCCGCCGGGGCGCAGCAGGCGCGGCAGTGCGCCGGCAAAGGATACGATGGTCGATTCTACACCGACCTCGCACGGCCCGCCCTCAAGGATGGCGGGGATGCGCCCGCCGAGGTCGGCGAGCACGTGCGCGGAGGTCGTGGTGGACGGCCTGCCGGACAGGTTCGCGGAGGGCGCTGCAACCGGCACGCCGGCATGGCGGATCAGGTCGCGCGCGACGGGGTGCGCGGGCAGGCGCACGCCGACCGTGGGGAGCCCTGCGGTCACGATGTCGGGGATGTGCGGGGCGCGGGGGAGCACCATTGTCAAAGGGCCGGGCCAGAAGGCGGCGGCAAGGCGCTTTGCGCCCTCGGGCACGTCATGGCAAATGCGCTCGAGCGCTTCCGCATCGGCGATGTGCACGATCAGCGGGTTGTCCTGCGGACGGCCCTTCGCGGCGAAAATCTTGCCGACTGCCGCAGGGTCGAGCGCGTTTGCGGCAAGCCCATAAACGGTTTCGGTGGGCATCCCGACCACTTCGCCTGCGCGCAGCAGGCCAGCGGCGCGGTCGACGGCGTAGGGGTCGGAAGTGGGGTTTAAAAGTATGGTTTCCATAGCCTTCCTCCTCAGGGGTATCGGAGCATGCATTCCATTCGGTGGCGGTCAGCTGCCGCCTTCTTCCATCAGGCGGACGCGCTCGGCGGCGGCCAGCCCTTCGATCACTTCGTCAAGCGCGCCGTCCATGAAGTCGGCGAGCTTGTACAGGGTGAGTTTGATGCGGTGGTCGGACACGCGGTTTTCGGGGAAATTATAGGTGCGGATGCGTTCGGAGCGGTCGCCGGTGCCGACTTGGCTGCGGCGCTCGGCGGCGATTGCGGCGTTTTGGCGGGCTTGTTCGGCTTCGAACAGGCGGGTACGCAGCACGCGCATGGCTTTATCGCGGTTTTTGTGCTGGCTGCGTTCGTCCTGGCACTCGACGACGACGCCAGTTGGCAGATGGGTGATGCGGATGGCGGACTCGGTTTTGTTGATGTGCTGCCCGCCTGCGCCGGACGAGCGGAAGGTGTCGATTTTGAGGTCGGCGGGGTCGATCTCAAAGTCGACCTCTTCGGCTTCGGGGAGGACGGCGACGGTGACGGTCGAGGTATGGACGCGGCCCTGGCTTTCGGTTTCGGGGACGCGCTGGACGCGGTGGACGCCGGACTCAAATTTGAGGCGGGAATACGCGCCGTCGCCGCTGACCTGGAAAATGATTTCCTTGCAGCCGCCGAGCTCGGTGGGGCTTTGGCTGAGCACATCGACTGACCAGCCTTGTTTTTCGGCATACATGGTGTACATGCGGTAGAGGGAGTGGGCGAACAGGGCGCTTTCCTCGCCGCCTGCGCCGCCGCGGATCTCGACGATGACGTTTTTGTCGTCGTTGGGGTCGCGGGGGACGAGCAGCAGCTTCACTTCGGAGGACAGGCGTTCAATCTCGGCTTTTGCGGCGGCGAGCTCTTCTTGTGCCAGGGCTTTTAATTCGGGGTCGGAGAGCATTTCGCGCGCTTCCTCCTGGGCTTGTCGGGCGGCTTGCAGGGCGTGGGCGGCGGCGGCGATTGGGGCGAGGCGGTCGTGTTCGCGGAGGAGGGCGGCGGCGTTCTGGGGGTCGTCATAGAGGCCGGGGGCGGCGAGGCGTGCTTCGAGTTCGTCGAAGCGGGCGGCTAGGGCCTGTAGTTTTTCGGTCATGCAGTATCATCTCCTTTCCGTTGGGGTTGCGGCGGGGCTCTGCCCCTGCACCCCGGCCCTGCGCGGGCAGCGGCGGGGCTCTGCCCCTGCACCCCGGCCCTACGCGGGCGGCGGCGGGGCTCTGCCCCTGCACCCCGGCCCTACGCGGGCGGCGGCGGGGCTCTGCCCCTGCACCCCGGCCCTACGCGGGCGGCGCCAGAGGGACTAGTCCCTCTGGACTCCCTTTTATCGCCTGCGGGCGGGACGGGGGCTGGGGGTTCCAAACGCGTTAGCGCTCAGTGACACAGCCCGCCAGAACGGCGGCGGGCTGGTCGGGTGAATGCTCTATCTATTTTTAGAGGGCTCTCAATTTTGGGTGCAGCGTCAGAACCACCGGCCCGACACAATCAGCCCCAGAATTGAGCAGTATTCTCGCAGGTGCAGGATCATCCGCAGCGATATATAAGGCGTCTCCGCGGGAATGCCGTAGGGGTCAAGCCCCTCGGACGACATCAGCTTTCGCGCACGTGCAAGGTGGAATTCACTTGTCAGGACAGCCGTGCGGCTTTGTTCCGGCAGGAACTGCTCCCGCGCGTTTGCGATGTTTTGGATGGTATTCGAGGACTGGTCTTCAACCAGCAGCCATGCGCCGTCCACGCCGCGTTCCAGCAGGTAATCGCGCATCATCCATGCTTCCGGCATGATTTCGTTTGTGCCCTTCCCGCCGCAAAGGACTGCATACGTGTCCGGGTTGCGTTCAAGATAGTCGTAAGCCACGTCCAGCCGCGCCTTGAGCGACGCAGAGGGGCGGTTGGCGTAAATCTGCGCGCCAAGCACTAACACATAGTCGGCATTCTCGGCCTCCGGGTCGGCCTGCATCCCTGAAAAAATGATGAGCTGGATGGCAAGGAAGGATGCGAGGAACAGCCCGAACAGCACCCGCCCAAGCATTGCCACCCGCCGCGCCGCGCGGCAGCTGCCTGACCGGTATACGGCAAACGCTTCCCCCGCGCATCCCACCGCGAGCGCCCCAAAGAAGAACGCGCCAAAGCGTCCCGGGGGCCACAGCAGGCAGGGCAGCGCCGGGACAGTGAACAGCACCGCCAGCATCCTCCAAATTTGAAATTCGGTATGTTTCATATTGATCCTCAAAATGGGGTTACAGCAGCACTTGCAGGCTGTTTGCCGCGAGAACGCCTCCCGAAAGCACCAGCATTGCGGCAACGCATTTTTTTACGGTTCGTTCATCCAGCGCACGGCTGCTGCGTATCCCCAGCGCCAGCCCCAACAGCATAAACGGTACCAGCAGCACCGCCCGCCGCAGGATCTCTGGCGTCAGGATGCCCCATATAGTGTACAAAATGATTCGGAGCGTGCTTTCCACAAAGAAAACCACGCAGATATTAGCTTTGAATTCGCTGCCGCTGTCGGTCACACGGCTGACGTAGGCGCTCAGCAGCGCACCGATGCCGTATAGTCCGCACAGCAGCCCGGAGGCAACGCCGATTACCGCCAAAACCAGCTTTGACTGTCTCTTCGGCTTGGAAAGGAACTCACGAAGCAGCATTTCCAGCCCGATCAGCACGGTTACCGCGCCAAACAGCAGCTTGACCAGCGTGCTGTCGCCGTTTTTCAGGAACAGAACCCCCGGCACCATCCCACAGACGACCAGCGCCGTCAGCGGCAGGCACACCCGCCAGCGCACGGACTGCCGCTCCCTCCAAACAAGGATCAGGTTGGTTGGGTACCCAAGCAGCAGGTCGACCGGAGAAATATTCACATTGTTGTCCCCAAACCCCAGGATTGAAGTGAAAATCAATGTATTCGCAAATCCGCATAGCCCTTTGACGAAAAAGCCAAGGACTGTCGCAGCGCCCCACAAAAACAACTCGGTTCCCTTCTTCTCTCTGTATTATTTATGCACAGTCCATTTCATAAAACCTTTATGTCCCGGCGGTCTCCGCCTGACAGACAGTAGAATGCAAGAACAAAAATTGCTGTACCCATTCCCCGCCGCAGCGGAAAAAGGGATTCCAAAGGGACGAGTCCCTTTGGCGCCGTCCGCGCAGGACCGGGGTGCAGGGGCAGAGCCCTGCCGCCAGCCGCGCGGAACCGTGGGCTCAGGCGTTTTCCAGCTCGGCGGAGGCCGTTTCCCATTCCTCCATTTTGCCGAGCAGCTGACCGTCCGCCTCTTCGCGCTGCGCGACCAGCTCGCATAGCTTGTCCGGGTCGGATGCACAACGCTGCATTTCTGCGTCCAGCGCCGCAAGCTGCGCCTCTAGCGCCGCAATCTCACGCTCAAGCACCGACACCCGCTTGGTCAGGTTCTTTGTCCCGCCGCCTCGGTTTTTGCTTTTTTCTGCCTTCGGAGCCGCCTTTTGCGGCTGCTCAGGCACGGTTTCCAGTGGGTTTGATTCGCGCCATGCCAGAAATTCATCGTAGGTGCCCTGGAAATCAGTGTACGTGCCGTTTTCCAGGTAGATTACGCGCGTCGCAAAACGCGATACGAAATACCTGTCATGCGAAACGAACAGCAGCGTCCCCGTGAACCCCTCCACCGCCTCCTCGATCCATTCGCGCGAAAGCAAGTCAAGATGGTTGGTCGGCTCGTCAAGTACGAGCAGGTTCAGCGGGTCGTACATCAGCTCGCACAGCCGCAGGCGGCTTTTTTCGCCGCCGGAAAGCGTCGCCACAATCTTTAATTGGTCTTCGCCGGAGAACTGGAACGCGCCCAGCCGGTTGCGCGCCGTCTGTACCGTAACGTTTTTGTCATAAAGAAGGGTATCGATCAGCGTGCGCCGCTCATTCGCAAAATGCACCTGCTGCGGCAGGTAGGCAGGGCGCAGCCCTACCCCCTTCTTGACCGTGCCGCTGTCGGCTTCCAACTCGCCAAGCAGGATGCGCAGCAGCGTCGTCTTGCCTGTGCCGTTGTCCCCAAGAATGGCAACCCGTTCCCGGTTGCGGACATTAAAAGATACGTTCTGTAATATCGTCCGCCCTTCAAAACTCTTTGTAATATCGCGGACCTTCAGGACTTCCTCGGTCTCGTAATTCGGGTCGCCGAAGGTCATGGACAGCTTTTTTTCCTTTTTCGGGCGGTCGGTGACCTTCATGCGGGCAATGCGCTTATCAATGGACGCGGCCCGCTTCGCAAGATGCTCGGTGCCGTGCTCGTGCATTTTCCGTGACACCGCTTCCAGCCGCTTCACCTCGGCGAGCTCATTCTCATGACGCGCGAGCTGCTGCTCGTAGCGGCGTTCGCGCTCGTCGGCATAGAAAGAGTACGAGCCTGCGTAAAAATCGCATTTGCCGCCGCGCAGCTCAATAATGCGCTCGCAGCACTGGTCGAGGAAATACCGGTCATGGGAGATCGTCAGCACTGTGCCGCGGTACGCGTCGAGGTAATCGCCGAGCCAGCGCACCGAATCCATATCGAGATGGTTGGTCGGCTCGTCCAGCAGGAGGATATCGGTATGCTCCAAAATAATCCGCGCAAGGTTGACGCGGGTCTTTTCACCGCCCGAAAGCAGCGCAAATTCCTGTGTGCGCTGTGATTTCGGGATAGCGAGCCCTGCGCAGACCTTGTCGATCTCATAGTCATAGTTATAGCCGCCCATCCATTCCAGCCGGTCGGAGACAGCGCCGTAGGCGGCGAGGGTGGCGGCACTCTGGTCGCCCGCCGCCATTTTGTCGGCGAGCATGCTTTGGCGGCGGCGCAGCGCGTCGGCCTCCTGGAAAGCGAGCCGCAGCACCGAATCGACGGACGCGCCCTCACGGACGACGGGGATCTGGTCGATAATCCCGACGGTGCGTCCGTCGCCGACGGCAACCACGCCGCTGTCATACGGGATACGCCCGGAAAGGATATTAAAAAGGGTGGTCTTGCCCGCGCCGTTGCCGCCGAGCAGCGCAACCTTCTCACCAGGCTGGATATCGAAGGATATGCCATCCAGGATGAGCCGGTCGCCATAATATTTTGTCAGGTTTTGTACGGTAATGTCGGCCACGGGGGCGATTACTCCTTTCACAGATCATTTTCTATGTGCTTCCAAGGAAAAAACACCCGGAAGCAAGCAGCGCAGCCAGTACCCCGACAATGCGGGTTACACCCAGCGCAGCGTCTGACGGCTCGGCATTTTTGTAGCGCCAGCCGTGGTTTAAGTACCAGAAAAATTGGGGGAACACAGCATGCAGAATCCCCAGCAGCGCGAGCAGCAGGAATGCAGGATGCCCGGTGCTGCGTTGGAGCGTGGCTGCCGGGCTGGCGTCAAGCGCCGCTTTCAGCGTCTCCGCCGGAAGATATTTTGAAGGGTCATAATCATCGGTATAGCCGCTGTTGACGATGAAGCCTTCTTCATTGTAATACCAGCAGCTGCCGTCGGGATAGCGTATCGTCAAATGATATCCCTCGCCGGATTTGTTCGACAATTTGTATTTGCAGGCAAGCTCACCGCTGATAATCGTGCGTTCCCGCGGATCGATCAAATACGTGCGGCCGTCCTGCTCGACCGTGTAGGCTTCCGCCCTGCCGCATGCGCTTAAGAGCAGAAGCAGGGGTAAAAGCAACAGCAAGACGGTCTTTTTCATATAAATACACCTTCTTTATCGGTTCGAAGCAACCTGATGAAAGGTACCTGGATGGGGCAGAGGCGGAACGGTGCGCCCTTCGTCCCGCCCGCAGGCGATGAAAGGGATTCCAAAGGGACGAGTCCCTTTGGCGCCGCCCCGCGTAGGGGCCGGGATTCCAAAGGGCAGAGCCCTTTGGCGCCCGCCGCGCAGACGCAGACAGTATGGGCTAATCTGCACCGGCAGGCTTCCGCGCGGGGCGCGCCGGGAGGAAGCTGTACGCCCTGTCCGGGCGCGCAGTCTCAATAAAATTGACCCTCAGCCCGATCAAGCGTTCCAGTACATCGATCGAACTCGACTCGCGCGAAGCCGTGAACAGCCCCAGCTCCCGGCACTCCCGCACCAGCTCCGGCGTGAGATGCCCCGGCGCTGCCCGCAGCCCGAACAGCCCCGTGTCCCGCGCCGCCCGCGCAGTCGCAGCAGGGGACACCGGTGCGTCGGGTAGGTCGCCTATCACATGCAGCGTCGGGAACCGCGCCGCAAGGCGCGCCCCCTCCGCCATCCCAAGGCCCGTAATGAAAGCATTGTCCAGCATGTCCGCAGTCGACAGCGCAATCCGCACCGCCGCGCACGCCGCCGCGCTCCCCAGCGAAACCGCCATCTTCCCAGCACAGCACTTCGCAAGCTCGACCGCCTGCCCAACCGTAACAATCTTTGGCAGCGCGCTGCGAAGCTCAAAATATGTGTGCTCCTTCAGGGCAAGAAAGCCCTCCGGGACAGGGTAGCCCCCGCACGAGCACAGCACCGCAATGCCGTCCGCAGTCAGGTCCGCCGTAATGCAGCAGCCCCCCGCGCCCGCCTCGCTGCCCGCAAGGATGGATTCCAGGCTGTCCGGCGCAGTGCCGTCACAGCCCGCTGTGGACATAATAAACGTGTCCGTGGTGGTATAGCGCATAAAAGCCGCCTTTCGTCAGCACTTCTCGGGTTCCGGGTACTCCTCCCCGAAGGTCTCGACCGTTACCGTCTGCATCCGCTGCGGGGTGCGCGGGCAATCCTTATAATTGCGCGGGGTGTTTACAATGTCGTCACATGCCTCAATGCCCTTGACCACCTTGCCGAACGCCGCGTAATCGCCGTCCAGATGCGGGGAATCGCTGGTCATCAGGAAAAACTGCGAGCCCGCCGAATTCGGGTCGCCCGTCCGTGCCATCGAAATTACGCCCCGCGTGTGCGCCAGGTCGTTTTTGAAGCCGTTCGAGGTGAATTCGCCCCGGATGCAGTAGTCCGGGCCACCCATGCCCGTGCCGTCCGGGTCGCCGCCCTGGATCATGAAGCCCGGGATGACACGATGGAAAATCGTGCCGTCATAAAAGCCCTTCGAGACCAGAGAAACAAAATTATTCACCGTGTTCGGCGCAACCTCCGGATACAGCTCGACCTCGATCTGCGCGCCCGATTCCATTGTGATCGTTACAATTGGGTTTTTCATACTTTTATACACTCCTAACCTTTTGTCCTGCGTTTTTCTGTAATAGAAGTCAACACTCCTATTGTACCAAATTATACGCCGGTCGGCAAGGTGAAAAATGGCAATTTTCGGTGCGGCGGCACGCGTTTCCTGTCGGATTTCAAAAAAAATCCAAAAACCAGAAAAGTTGTAGTTGACAGAGGCGGGAAATCCTGCTATAATGGGTGAGTCTCAGGAAAACCCGCGGGTGTAGTTCAATGGTAGAATGTCAGCCTTCCAAGCTGAACACGTGGGTTCGATTCCCATCACCCGCTCCACACCGCAGCGGGCCGCCTTTTGGGACAGGCTGTTCCCCAGCACAGGGATCTTCCTTATGCGCCAGTAGCTCAGTTGGATAGAGCAACTGCCTTCTAAGCAGTAGGCCGGGGGTTCGAATCCCTCCTGGCGTGCCATCCCCCCTTCCTGAAACCGCCGCAGTGCGCCGCGCAAGGCGGCAGCACATCCGTCCCTGCTTCATTTATTGATATGGTGGGTATAGCTCAGTTGGTTAGAGCGCCAGATTGTGGCTCTGGAGGCCGTGGGTTCGAATCCCATTACTCACCCCATTTTTTCATCACAATGCGCTGCCGAAAGCGGCGCATTGTCCCCTAGTAAAAAGCAGTCCCATATATTGGGGCGTAGCCAAGCGGCAAGGCAGAGGACTTTGACTCCTCCATCGCTGGTTCGAGTCCAGCCGTCCCAGCCATTATTAGGTTCATTAGCTCAGTTGGCAGAGCACCTGCCTTTTAAGCAGGGTGTCCGGGGTTCGAATCCCCGATGAGCCACCAAAAGTGCGCCAGACGAACCAGGGAGCCGGTCATCTATGTGGCCGGGAACCCGTTCGTGCTGGTGTGTCCGCTGGCCAATGCCATGGACAAATGAAAAAGGCCGCTACCCTGGAAGAATCCAGGGTAGCGGCCTTTTCGCGTCGGCTGAATTTTCTCGCGCCTGCATTTCAGGCTTTGGCAGAAGAATGGCTGACTGTCATTCTGGAAAAGTCTGCAAAGGAAAAGTCAATAGGAAATTTGAAAAAACTGAAGAAAGATGA
>QXXE01000002.1 GCA_009911355.1 Clostridiaceae bacterium
TTTTTCTCAGTATAGCAGTTTTTTCGCCTTTTGGGTTACCCCACGTTTACAATTTGTTTACTCATTCAAATACCCTGGAACCGTGTCGAAAACGCGTGGACAGGCGGCGCGGGGCGTGGTATAATAAGGGTGCTGGTACCTCCGGCAGGAAGGAGGTGTTCATAATGTTTGCGGTTTTAGCAAATTTTCTGCTGGCGATCGTGGCTGGCCTGGTTGCAAACCAGCTCAGCAAATGGCTGAATCGTTAAATACCAGCATAGCCTGGGGGTTTAAGTCCTCCCCTACATAATTGGAAATAGAAAATCCCGGAGAGAAGCCTTCTCCGGGATTTTCGTTTGGTGCTCACATGTTTGCGGTAACAGTAAGCTTTCGCTCGTATATATTATACTGCGGTCGGGAGCGATTGTCAACCCCCCTACATAATTGGAAATAGAAAATCCCGGAGAGAAGGAGTCTCCGGGATTTTCGTTTGGTGTCTAATATGCTCACTCTAGCAGTAGCTTTCGCCTGTATTTATTATACTGCGGGCGGGGGGCGTTGTCAACCCCCTGCATAAAATGAGGGCGCCCCCGAAAGGGGGCGCCCATTTGCTTTGAGATTTTCCGATTAGGAAGCTGCGCTTGCTTTTAGGATATCAGCCAAGCTTAGTTCCGATGAGTGATCCAGTGGTCACCCTTCAGCTTGTCAGCATCAGTCGAACCAGAAGTCAGGTTGTTCGCCTGAACCGGAATCTGAAGCACGTTGCCAGCGCCATCCATAACCTTAACGTTCTGGATTTCGACTACAAAGTACTCGTCCTTGCAGAAGCCATCGAAGCTGTTACCAAACGAATGCGTATCGTCCTTATCCTTCAGCACCAAGCAACCTGTATCCGACGAAATGCTGTTGTTGTAAAGATTCTCCTCGCTGAGCACCTCTGTAACAGTAAAGGTATGCTTCTCATCACTGTAGGTCCCACCAGATTTAGTGCCATAAGCCTTTACAACAATGTCCTTAGCTTCGATACCCAGCTTGTTAAGATCTTCCACTGTCAGCCAGTTGTTATCACCAAGCTGATCGCCGCTCAGAAGCTCATCGCCATTCTTGTTGTCAGCGAGATGGATGCGGAGAGTCTTGGAACCCTGGGAAATCCACGCATAACCACCAAGCAGCGGTACTCTGTTATCCGGGTTGTAGTTCGGACGATCGCCCTCTGCGCCAATAACCTTCAGCGTAATATTGACGACCTTGCCGTTTGCCAGGGTAACATCGTTGAAGATCAGAGTCTCATTTGCCGCATATTCACGACCATTGGTGTTGATCTCAAGGTAGAACTCACCACCGCCGACAGCGTGAATCGCCTTAAGCACCGGCTTCGCAGTAGTAGCTACAGGCGGGTTGCTTGCATCCAGGCCCTTACCAACCTTATTCAGGTCAAGGGTCTCAACCAGCTTAGTAGACTCAACCGTGATCAGGCCGCCTGCTGCATTGACTTCGCCAGCCAATACATTAAAGCTGATGTCGCTTGCGCTGGTATCCGGCTCGCCAACAGTGATGGTAACGGTGAAGGTACCATTCTTGCGGGTTTCGCCGTCTACAACGTACTTGCCAAGACGTGCCTTATCCGTGAACTTCACTTCAACTGCAGCAGCATCGCCGTTCAGCTCAACAAGTTTCGCGTACTCAACGTCGTCCTGAGCATAGTTTGCAATGGTCCGGTCTGCGCCTGCGCCCGCATAGCGGATAGAGAGCGAGTCCGGGATCACGTCGCTGTACGGAATATTCGGTACATTTGCGGTAACCTTGCCGCCCGGGACGGTTGCACCAGTAGCAGTGCCGCCAACCGGGTTCTCTTCCATCAGATCCTCGAAGATTACAACCGCTACAGCGTCCTTACCGTTCATCTTGTCACGCTCATCAACCTTCTCGGTCGCGATATCAACAACGTAGTACTCGTCATTGACGTTGCTGTTGCTGATGCTGGAGTAGTTGATGTCAGCCTTCTCCGCAGCCGCTACATCGTAGCCATCGTCAAAGTCGTTGGTTACCATGAGCGTAGTGCTGTTATAGTTGTCGTCGGCACGGGTCGGGCGCTCGCCAATTGCATAGTAATTGGTGTCAGCAGTCAGACCAGCGTTGTAAGCCGATGCTCTCTCATTGAGTACAGAGTTGAACTCCTTGTCGCTGGAGAACGTTACGTCGGTATCGTTGAACTGAACAACATTGTTGATCTTGTTCGGGCCAACAACCGCACGGGTTACGGAGTAGTACTCGCCGTTGTAGAGATGTCCGCCGTCAGCGGTATCCATAACAACGATTTCGTCAACCAGGTCGCCGTCGAAGCGGACTTCGACATACGCCAGGCCACGCTTGTCAAGGATGTCATCAATGTCAGCCTTGCTGCTCATAGCCAGCGGCTTGCCTGCGTTGTACTGGCTCATGATCTCGCTCAGGCCCTCAACAGAGTCAGACTTGAACTCTGCGATTTCCTTGCCGTCAATCGCCAGATGGAAGGTGTAAACATACTCGTCATCCTTCTCGCTGCCATCGGAATCGACGCGCTTCAGGATACCAAGCTTTACAGAGTTGCGACCGAAGTCTTCGAAGCTGTTAACGCCGAGGATTGCAGCATTAACGTCGCGGTTATTGTTGGTGTAACCCAGGATAGCAGTCAGGTCATCGCCTACATTGCCAGTCGGAGCAACACTAGAAGCGGTCAGCCAGCACGGGAATACCATCCAGTTGAGCTGATCCTTAAGGTTTACGTTGGTAGTAGTGCCAGAGCCTACAGAGAAGTCATCCTTCTCAGACGCATCCAGAACACGTGCCGCCGGGGTCTTATTAGCTGCTGCATCAGCCAGGTTGCCAATATTCGGGATATCATCTGCATCAACCGCAATAACATCATCACGGTCTACGTACAGGCCGTCCTCATCAGTGCGGATATAAGACTGTACATCACTTGTGCCATCCGTCTTAAAGACCGGAGCCTTAACTACGAATACAGCCTTCGCATCCTCAAGGTTCCAACGACCAGTGTTGCTGGTACCCTCGTCAAGGATAGAAATGGACTTTTCGTTGAAGGAGTAATTCTTCAGGGTCTGGGTCTTGTAACGGCTGTTGCCGCTTGTGCCAGTAGTCGAGTCAAACGCCTCAACCAGCTTGGTGATTTCGCCCTTAGCGTTGGTGTAGTACTTGTACACACGACCAACAACTTCTTCCTGCTTGAAGGAATAGTTTGCAGTATCGTAATCACCCGACAGGGTAACGCCGTCCGGCTCATACATCTTCAGCTTCTCGATAACATCGAAGGTCTGAACCTTGTCGTTATCAAGCAGAGCCTTAATCGCAGCAGTGTGGTGCGCCTTAACAACGCCGTCACCATCCTGAGTGCGCAGAACCATCATGTACTTCGCGGAATCGCCATTGGAGTAACGCGAGTAAACGATGAAGCCGTTGCGGTCGAGGAACAGGTCGAAGTCGCGCTTGATGTCGCTCTCTTCGTACTTGTAATCTTCCGGATCCTTGGCCTCGGTCAGATCCCAGAAGCCGCCGTTTGCAACATAGAACTCCTCGCCATCGAAGAAGGAAGCGAGATCGCCCTTGGTGGAAACCTTGGTCAGCTTGTGGGTGTCGGGCTCAACCTTGTTTACCGAAATGGTTACAACTTCGTCGTCCGCCTTGGTGTAAACGCGGGAATCAACGGTGATCTCAACGATATCGCCCTCTTCAATGCCTTCCGCATTGATTACGAGGTCGCTCTCGCCCAGCTTGAGGCTGGTAGTGGTGTTGTCGCCGTCCTTAGCCGCCTTATCAGCACCCTTGTCCTCGTTGATGCCAGCGATTACAAGACGCTTAGCGGTGATATCCTCAACCATCGCATACTTCGCGGTGTTGCGGACTACGAAATCAACATCGCCGTCGGAATCCCAGTCATAAAGCTTGAACTGGTCGCCGTCCTTGATGCGGAGATCCTTCGCATTGACGCCGTCCTTGTGGCCCTTGTTCAGGTCGTAAACACGGTCAACGCGCTTTGCGCCATTCCAGTTGTTCTGGAAACCAGAGATGGAATCATCGGTCTGCCAGTTGTCCTTCTTCAGGCGCAGGGTCGCCATACCAGCGTCAGCGTCCTTGAGCTTCAGGGTCTGGTCGTCAACCTTGACCTCGTCGTCGTCGCCGTCCATCGAAGCGTTGTAGTCATAAACAGACTGGCCCTCAACGGTACGGATCGCGTCAACCTCGATCGTGTTGCCGGTGTGATCCATGTTGCCCCACAGCTCTACCTGGTAGCCGATGAACGGGGTAACGTCGCCGGTGTAGGTGAAGGTCTGGTAAGCCCAGCCCTTGCCGGTCTCGGTCGGCTGAACAACCTTGTTGTCATCGTCGTCGATCGCATACGCAACGTAGGTATTTTCCTTCTCGTGCGCATCAACGCCAGCGATAACCCAGGTGTGCGCCTGGCAGTCCTCAGCTACGTTGTAGCTGTTCTTGCCGTCGTTGTAGACCTTCTTCTCAGCGCGGAAGAAATCAACAGCGCGGTTGTCGTTGCTGTTATAGTCCGCGTCGAACGCCAGACGGCCCAGGTTGAACACTTCCTCAGCGATGGTGATGTGCTGATCAACATCATCCGCGCGCTGATAGAGGTTCTTGCGGGCAGCCGCTGCGTCGTAATCTGCGAACAGCGCGTTTGCCAGCATCTGAGCGTCTTCGCCGCGGAGCGCGTCGCTCGCGTACTCAATGTTGACGTTCTTGAGCAGGCCCTTCTGCTGCGCAACAACGATGTTGCCCATCGGCCACTGCAGCGGGTGCTCAGGAGTGTCGTAACCGAGCGCGCGGGTCAGCATTGCTACGAACTCGCCGTCAGTGATGGTATTGGACGGGCTGAACTTGCCGTTGCCAGTACCAGAGGTGATGCCCATTGCGGCACAGTAGCCGACAGAGGACTCATAGTAGGAACCCGGTACTACGTCTGAGAAAACAGGCGCGTTATTGTACTTCGGGGGGTTCTGCTCGCCAGTCATAAGACGGGCAATCAGACATGCCGCGTCGGCACGGGTAATGGCGTCATTGATGCCAAACGAGCCGTCGGGCTTGCCGGCGACCACGCCGAGATCGGACAGAAGGGTAATAGCTGCGCTATAATCCCCGCCGGCCGGTACGTCCGTGAACACCAGCGCACCAGCGAACATTGTGAAGCACATCACAAATGCTACTGCCAGTGCAAGAACCTTTTTAAGATTCTTCATTGGATATCTTCCTCCTTTAGTTTTTAGGACGGCGGCTTTTCAGGGCCGCGCCCTTTATGTCCCTTATGATAACAGTCACGAAAGACAAAGTCAAGGTGACTCGCCGAGGTGTAACGAACGTGTAATATTGCACAGGCTTTTCGTGACATTCGCTTTATTTTATATAATATGTACGGCCCGCCGCATCCGCGCCAGCCGCGCCCAGCCCCGCCAGCCGCCTCCAAAATTTCAAAAAAAACCAAAAAAATGCGCCTGCTCCTTGCAAAAACAGCCGCAAACGCTTACAATGTTAAATAGGAATAGCGCTGCCCCGTTAAACCCGCGCCCACGGCGCACCGACAGAAGAAAGGCGGTAATCGGATGAATATCTGGCACGACATCGACCCCAGCCATATCTCGCCTGAGATGTTTATGGCGGTCATTGAAATCCCGGCGTACAGCAAGAAAAAGTACGAGCTTGACAAGCGCACCGGGCTGCTGCGGCTCGACCGCATTTTGTACACTTCGACCCACTACCCCGCCAATTACGGCTTCATCCCCCGCACCTACGCCGCTGACGGCGACCCGCTTGACGTGCTCGTCCTATGCTCCGAGGTGCTCGACCCCCTGGTCATGGTCGAGTGCTACCCGATCGGGGTTATGCGCATGATCGACGACGACGAGGTTGACGACAAGATTATTGCCATCCCGCGCGAGGACCCGACTTGGAATTTCTATACTGATTTTGACCAGCTGCCGCCCCATTATGGAAATGAGATTTCGCATTTTTTTGAAATTTACAAGGCGCTCGAGCACAAGCACACGGCAACTTCAAACGCTTTGCCGCGCGAGGAGGCGGTCAAGGTGATTGAGGAATGCATGGAGCGTTATTTTGTACATTACTGCGGCAAGCGCCCCGGGAAGCCTCCCAAAAACGGTTAAGGGATGCCCTCCGCAGGCGGCGCCAAAGGGCTTTGCCCTCTGGACTCCCACGATTTTTTTGTAAAAAAATCGAGTAAAAACTTCATCACGCCTGCGGGCGGGGCCGCTCCCCCTCCCACGCAGCCGCCCCTTCCCTACCCTCCCACAACGCACGAAAGGGCTTTGCCTTTACACCATGCTTCCCCTTTTCAAATGGCCGCAAGTCTGTTATAATAGCGGCAGAGGAGGGGACGACATGCAGGAAATCTTAGTTGTGGATGACGAAGCCGACATTGCCGCCCTGGTCGAGGTCTATCTCACCAACGAGGGCTTCCGTGTCCGCAAATGCGGTACGGTAGGCGAAGCGCTTGAATGCGTCCGCCAAACGCCGCCCGACCTTGCGGTGCTTGATGTGATGCTGCCCGACGGGGACGGCTTCACGCTCTGCCAGGAGATCCGGAAGGAGCATCTTTTCCCGATCATCATGCTGACCGCCAAGGTAGAGGATATGGACAAGATCATGGGGCTGACGCTGGGCGCTGACGATTATATTACCAAGCCCTTTAACCCGTTGGAGCTTGTCGCACGGGTCAAGACCCAGCTGCGCCGCTCCACCCGTTATAACCCTGGCAGCCGTGCCGAGCCCCCGGCAGAGGGCTTCGACTTCCGGGGACTGCAAATTTCGGAGAGTTCCCATAAATGTATCCTGTTCGGCGAGGAATTGCAGCTGACGCCGCTGGAATTTTCGATTTTGTGGTATCTTTGTAAAAACCGTTCCAAGGTTGTTTCCAGTGAAGAGCTGTTCGAGGCGGTCTGGGGCGAGAAATATATGGACAGCAACAACACCGTGATGAGCCACATTGCGCGGCTGCGTGAAAAAATGCACGAGCCCAGCCGCAGGCCGCGCTTTATTAAAACGGTATGGGGGGTAGGGTACACGATTGAATAAGGCTGCGGAATATTTTAAAAAACTGGTAAAACAGAAATGGCGGGCGGAAACTGCAAAGCACCAGCGCTACCGCGGCGGGATCGTCCGGGAGATCCTGGTCAAGTATCTGCTGTCCCTGGTTGCCTGGGCGGTCGGTGTCGTCTTGCTCGGGATATTTTCCTGGGATTTTTTCAGCAGGTTTCATTGGCGCGGGGATGAGGCTTTTTACCTGTTTCTTTGTTTAATGAAAGAGTATTCCCTGCTGGCAAGCGGGCTGGCAATCGTTGCGGGCTGGGTGTTTTTAAGCTACCAGTTCCTGTCGCGCCCGCTGCGCTATCTGGACGACCTCGTCCGCGCGGCCGAACAGCTTGCGTCCCCGGACAGCGCGCCTGTGCAGCTGCCTGCGGCCATGCATGAGGTAGAGACCCAGCTAAACCTGGTGCGCGAGCAGTCGCTGCGCGCGGCAATGTCGGCGCGGGAAGCTGAGCAGCGCAAGAATGACCTGGTCGTATATCTTGCGCACGACCTGAAAACGCCGCTTACGAGCATCATCGGCTATCTGACGCTGCTGCGCGACGAGCCGCAGGTCTCCCCCGAGCTGCGCGCGAAATATACGGGCATCGCGCTCGATAAGGCCGACCGGCTGGAAGAGCTGATTAACGAGTTTTTTGAGATCACGCGGTTTAACCTCTCGCATTTGGAGCTTGAGCGCACACCGGTTGACCTTTCGCGCATGCTGGGCCAGCTGGCCAGCGAATTTGAGCCGACGCTGCGGGATAAGGAGCTCTCCTGCGAGACCGAGCTGCCCGCGCGCCTGGAATACATCTGCGACCCGGATAAGCTGGCGCGGGTATTTGACAACCTGCTGCGCAACGCTTTGCATTACAGCTTCCCGCGTAGCGTAATCCGCATCACTGCGGAAAAATCCTCGTCCTGCATAACAGTGGCCTTCCAGAACGTCGGGCCGGTGATCCCGGCGGACAAGCTGGGGCGTATTTTCGAGCAGTTTTTCCGGCTGGACGCTTCGCGCGGGACGCGCTCGGGCGGCGCGGGGCTGGGGCTCGCGATTGCCAAGCAGATTGTGGAAGCGCATGGGGGCTCCATCCGGGCGGAGAGCGCGGACAGCCGCACCCAGTTCACCATTGAATTGCCGCTGTAAGCGGGGCGAAAAAGTTTGAAAAAGGATTGACAAACGGAATATTTTGTGATATTCTCTAAAAAGCCGCATTGAGCGGGTCTGGTAAAGTGTGCCCGGGCAGGGATACACACCCGCGAGAGCGTGACTCTATTGATTTGAAGAAAGAGAGGTGCTACCGAACATGTATGCAATTCTGGAAACCGGTGGCAAGCAGTACAAAGTTTCTGAAGGCGACGTTATTTACGTAGAAAAGCTGGGCGTTGAAGACGGCGCTGCTGTGACCTTTGACAAGGTGCTTGCAGTTGGCGAGGGCGAAAGCCTGACCGTTGGCACGCCTTACGTAGCGGGTGCGACCGTTACCGGCACCGCCGATAAGACCGGCAAGAAGAAGAAGATCAACATCTTCAAGATGAAACCGAAGAAGGGCTACCGCCGCCGCCAGGGCCACAGGCAGCCTTATACCAAGGTGACGATCAGCGCGGTAAAGGCGTAACGCCGTGACGCGGGTCGTATTCACGCGTATGCCGGACGGTGCGCTTGGTACCGTTGATATTCAGGGGCACGCGGGGTACGCGGAGGAAGGCGAGGATATTGTCTGCTCTGCGATTACCAGCGCTGTGCAGCTGACGCACATCCTGCTGGATGATATCCGTGGGCTGGTGTTCCGCACCACGGTCGAGCAGGAGGGGGCGCACATCCGCATAGAGCTCCCGGCGGGGGCGCGTGAAGGGGCAAAGGACGCGATGGATGCGCTTTTTGTCCATTATAATGAGATGCAGGAAAATTATGCCGATTTTATAACAGTTTTGGAGGTGTACAGCGATGCTGAAAATTAGTTTACAGTTTTTTGCACATAAGAAGGGCGTTGGTTCGACCAAGAACGGCCGTGATTCTGAATCCAAGCGGCTTGGCGTCAAGCGTGCGGACGGGCAGCGTGTTCCGGCGGGCAACATTCTCGTTCGCCAGCGCGGCACGAAAATCCATCCGGGCATCAATGTCGGGCGTGGTTCTGACGATACCCTGTTTGCCAAGGTAAGCGGCGTTGTCCGTTTTGAGCGCGTCGGCAAGGACCGGAAGCGCGTTTCGGTTTACGAGCAGTAACATGGTGCTTTGGAGTCCCAGACCCCCGGTCTGGGACTTTCTTTCTTCCACCCGCAGCTTAGGGGACGCGGTTTTGCGAAAGGGGGAAGGGCACCTATGGTTCCCTTCCCCCTCTCGCGCTCTCCCCATCCCTCCTCCGGGCCGTTTCCGACGTACCGCAAGCCTGCACGTCCCGCCCCTCCGGGGCGCGCCGCACAAAGGCATGCAAAGCTGCTGCGGTGCTCCGGGCTCCCGTGGGGGAGGTTTTAGGTTCTGCACGCCGCCCCCGTTCCCGCCCGTTACAACCCGTTCCGTGTTTGGCGCGGGGGGGGGCTTTCTGCGCTGCCGCGCCCGCCGGTCTCCCGGCGGGCTCCGTTCCTGCTTTGGCTGCGCTGCTTCGCCCGCCGCCGCCAGAAAAGGCGCGGCGGGAGCAGGCCCGCTGCGCATTCTGCGGCGGCACTGGCACAGCAGCGGCTTCGCAGCAAGGGGCCTGATTGTTTTGATTGCAAAGGAGCAGATTCCGTATGGATATCATATACAAAGAGCGGAAATGTTTTTCCGAAGCGCAGCTGGAGCAGCTGTTCCTTTCGGTCGGCTGGGAGTCCGGGCACTACCCCAAGCGTCTCGCGGAAGGGCTGCGGAACTCCTCGCGGGTCATCTCCGCTTGGGACGGCGGCGAGCTCGTCGGGCTCGTGCGCAGCTTGGACGACGGGGCGACAATCGCTTTCATCCACTACCTGCTGGTCAAGCCCGGCTATCAGAAATTCCACATCGGCGGCACGCTGCTTAGCAGGCTTTTGGAATCTTATCGGGAGTATTTATATGTGAAAATTATGCCTTCCGACCCGAAAACCATACCGTTTTATGAAAAATTCGGTTTCCGCAGCTATGACAGCTACAGCGCAATGGTGATAAAGCGCTTAGGCAGCGTCCCGGACACGCTTCCTGTTTTGTGACCACGAATGGAGGGCAGTATGCAGCTGAATACCCTGGGGCTCGCGCATGAGTTTCTGCGGCGTTCCGTCCGCCCGGGCGACGTCTGTGTCGATGCGACGGCGGGACGCGGGCGGGACACCGCGCTCCTCTGCCGTCTCGCGGGCGCGGACGGGCGGGTGCTGGCCTTTGACGTACAGCCCGAAGCAGTCCGGCAGACGCAGGCGCTTCTGGCGGAAGAGGGGCTCCGCGCCGAGGTATACCTTGACAGCCATGCCAACCTGCGCCGGTATTTGCCGCCGGAAAGCGTGCAGGCGGTTGTGTTCAACCTCGGCAGGCTCCCCGGCGGCGACCCACACATCTTCACCACCGCAGAAAACACACTCCCCGCGCTTTCCGCGGCGGCGGAGCTGCTGCGCCCCGGTGGGGTCATCAGCCTGTCGGTCTATTACGGCGGGCCGAATGGCTATTCGGAGCGCGACGCGGTGCTCTCCTGGCTGCGCACCCTGGACGACCGCCGCTATACCGTGCTTGCGGCCGAATGGGCCAACCGGCGGGGCGAGCCGCCGCTACCCGTCTTTATCTGGCGTGAGCGCTGAGCCCATCCGCAAAGCGTTAGGCGTTACGCGAAACGTTATAATTTTCATTTTTCGGCCTTTGGAGGATTTATATGTTCATTGATATCGCCAAAATTAAAATTATTTCCGGTAAGGGCGGCGACGGCAAGGTCAGCTTCCACCGCGAGAAATATATCGCTGCGGGCGGCCCCGACGGCGGCGACGGCGGGCGCGGCGGCTCGGTCGTGTTCCGCGTCGACGACAATCTGTCCACCCTGCTGGATTTCCGCTATAAGAAAAAATACGCCGCCCCGAACGGCGAAAACGGCATGGGCAAGCGCATGAAGGGCAAGGACGGCGAAGACCTGGTCATCCGCGTGCCGCGCGGCACGCTCCTGCGCGACCAGAAAACCGGCCAGATCATCAAGGACCTGTCGGACGACGAGCCCTTTGTCGCGGCAAAGGGCGGCAACGGCGGCTGGGGCAACACCCATTTTGCGACCCCGACCCGTCAGGCGCCGCGTTTCGCCAAGCCCGGCCTGCCGGGCCAGGAGCTTGATGTGACGCTCGAGCTGAAGCTGCTCGCGGACGTTGGGCTGGTCGGCTTCCCGAACGTCGGCAAGTCCACCCTTCTTTCGATGGTATCTGCGGCGCGGCCCAAGATTGCGAACTACCACTTTACAACCCTGATCCCGAATCTCGGGGTTGTCCGGATCGGCGAGGGGCAGTCCTTCGTCATGGCCGACATCCCCGGCATTATCGAGGGCGCAAGCGAAGGCGCGGGGCTTGGGCATGATTTCCTGCGCCACATTGACCGCTGCCGCCTTCTGCTCCATCTCGTCGACGCGGCGGGCAGCGAGGGGCGCGACCCCATCGAGGACGTCCGCGCGATCAACGCCGAGCTTGCCGGTTACAGCACCTCCCTCGCGGCGCGTCCGCAGGTCCTGGTTGCAAACAAGGCCGACCTGCTGGGGGACGACCGCGCGCCGGTCGAACGCCTGCGCGCATTCGCCGAGGAGAACGGCTGGCTGTTCGCCGAGATTTCCGCCGCGACCAACACAGGCGTGCGTGAGCTCATTCAGCTCACCTGGCACGAGCTGTCCGAGCTGCCCCCGGTCTACACCTACGAACCCGAATATGTGCCCGAAGTGCAGGAAGTCACCGAACGCGACATCACAGTAGAAAAGGTGGACGACTATTATGTCATTGGCGGCGCATGGGTCGAGCGGCTGATGTCGTCGGTCAACACCGACGATTACGAATCGCGCCAGTATATGGACCGCGCTCTCTCAAACGCCGGCGTTTACAAAAAGCTGGAAGAGATGGGCGTGCAGGAAGGCGATTTCGTTGTGATCGGCGATCTCGAATTTGAATACGTGCATTGACCTGATGGTTGCTGCAAGATGCAAAAAACCGCCGTAACGGCGGTTTTTTTGTTCCTGTGGGCGGGGCTCTGTCAGCCTTCCTCTGCCTGTCCGGCCAGCCGGATAATCCCCATCGGGGTTTGCTCACCCGACTGCCCCAGCGGGTTGTCCCGCAGCACCCGGAGCATGAGCCCGCGGTCAATCGCAGCGTCGGACGCGCCGAGGATATTGCCCCCGAGGTCGTTCAGGTCGACAATCAGCACCGGGAATCCGATGCGCTCCGCGATCTCCCGCGACGCTTTCTCGGGGTCTTCCGGCCCCAGCACGACGCATTCATTATAAGGCGGGATCGTGTTCGGGCAAGGCCCGTCAATCGCCGCCGCCTTGCGCCCCGCGATCATGTAGAACCAGCCGCGCTGGCCGAACAGCTTGCCGATCGCCGCGCAGAAGGCCGCGAACAGAATGCGCAGCGTACCGCATTCGCGGATTGCGTATTCCATCGTTTCAGGGATGCCCAGCCCAATCCCATGCGGGGTTTTGGTGACAAAATGGGACAGGATCACCGCCAGCCGGCGGGGCTTGATGTCCTTCATCGGGATTGCGCGCTGCTGGGTGCAGGCAACACATTTTTCGGAGATAAACAGCGTATCGCCGGGGCGCAGGAACGGGGTCGCATAGGTCTCGGCAACATCGCAGATGTCATCCTCCTCCGTGACGACATGCGTATGCAGGGGCAGACGGCTGTAAGTCACGCCGTCCACCTCGATGGTCAGGTTTTTGCCTTCATTGCTGGTCAGTTCAGCCATAAGTGGAAGGCTCCTTTCTATTGTTGCATTGTGGAAATTCTGTACTTTTAGGGGCTCTTTGTAGTATACCCCAATTTCCCCCAAAATGCAACCTTTGCGCGGAAGTTTTTCGTTTTTCCCGCCCACAGCGCGGCTGGATAGCAAACCGCCGTCCACCTCCCCCTGCCTGCGGCCAGCCCCTTACCCCCGCGGGGCATGCAGCTGCCAGATTTCATAACCGAAAACGCTGGTCCTGCGGCACAGGACAACCCGCCCGCTGTCCTCTGCGGCATGGTACACGTCCCCGCGTGCCCGCAGGTATCGGCGCTCGCTTTCCAGCTCAACCAGGATAAAATAGCTCCTTTGCCCGCGGGAAGTGCGTATCCGCAAATCCTGCGCTTCGGCAAGCCGGTGCACCGCAGGCTCCCGCACCGCGAAATACTGCACCGCCGGTGTGACCGCCACCCCCATCAAAGCCGCCGAAAGCACCGCGCACAGCGCCCGCGCCGGGCGTGCCCGCCGCACCGCCAGCCAAGCCGCCGAAAGCGCGGCAAACAGCCCGCCAAGCGCCGCCGCATAACGCAGGTACATCCCCCACGGGGTGTACATCGTCTGGCAGACAGCAGTAAGCAGCGTCAGCGACAGCAGGCACGCGGCATAAGGGCACTCCACATAAAACGGGAGGTCTTCCCGACGGCTGATGCGCTGGAACCGCATTTTCGGGTACGCCCAGAGGTAGAGCCCCCAGCAGAGCAGCGCAATGCCCGTCCAGACGGCAAGCTGCACCCGGAAGCTGCCCGCGAGCGCCAGCAGCGCAAGCCCCATCAGCGCCCAGCCCAGCCGCCCCATGCGCCGGTTTTCGCGTGCAATCTCCTCCCTGCTCCAGCGGGCGCGGATATAGATATGCTCGGCGCTGCGGCGGGTGCGCACCTGCGCCGTTTTGCCCCAGTCGCGCGGCATCGGCTGCGGCGCATCCGAAAAAGGGATTCCCATACCGCGCAGCAGTTCCAGCGCGGCCTCTGCGTTGTCCAGGTTGCGCCGGAAGGACAACGCCGTGCGCCCATCCGCCCGGAGCAGCCAGCACCGCGCCTGCGATACCTCCACAGCGGCAATCCCCTCATACCGGAACGTGCGCGCGCGCCCGAATACCGGCGTAAAAACGACCGTATCCGCCAAAAAACGCACCCGCATGCGCACAGCGCTCCCGACAAGGTACAGCCCGAGCGGCACGCCGGGCGAAAGGATCGCCGCCAGCAGCAGCCCGCCCGCGCTGCGCTCCCGCAGCGACAGCAGCAGCAGGATGCCCACGGCTGGCGGCGCAAGCAAGAGGTTCAGCCCGCCGATCAGCAAAAACACCCGGTTTTCCCGCAGCTCAATCATCCAAAACATCCCTTTCCCGCCCTGTTCTCCCATTGTAGCACACATCCGTACCAATGGCAATGGGTGCGGATAACGGGACGCTTTCCCGGGAACGCTATCCCTACGTCCAAAAATTTTGCCGTTTTGCCCATCTGCCCATTTGACGGACGAAGCAGTACGTATTCGCCATCACCACACACCCATTCCCGCCGCAGCGGAGAAAGGGAGTCCAGAGGGACTAGTCCCTCTGGCGCCCGCCGCGCAGGCGCGGGTGCAGGGCAGAGCCCTGCCGCTCGCCGCGCAGGCGGACGTAACGGCAAAATTCGGCGCTCGTGAATCTAAAAACCGAGGTGATAGGACTTGATAACGCTTGAAAATATCTGTAAAATATATGACAGGGGACGCGTGGAAGCGCTGCGCGGCGTGTCGCTCACCGTGAGCCGCGGCGACTACCTCTCCGTAACCGGCGCGTCCGGCTCGGGGAAAACGACGCTAATGCACATCCTGGGGCTGCTCGACGCGCCCACCAGCGGCCGCTACCTTCTGGACGGCGAAGACGTATCGCAGCTGCCGCCAGAGGAGCGGGCACGGCTGCGCGGGCAAGCGGTCGGGTTTGTGTTCCAGTCCTTCCGGCTGCTCCAGGACCTGACCGCGCTGGAAAACGCCGCGCTTCCGCTCGCCTTCCAGGGCGTGCCCGAACGGGTGCGGCTCGCGCGGGCACGGGAGCTATTGGAAGCCGTTGGGCTCGCGGGGCGCGAGGGGCACCGCCCAAAGGCGCTTTCCGGCGGGCAGCAGCAGCGGGTCGCGATTGCGCGGGCCCTCGCCACAGGCCCCCGCCTGCTGCTCGCCGACGAACCGACCGCAGGGCTCGACCCCGAAGCCGCGTCCGGCGTGCTCGCGCTGTTCGACCGGCTCCACAAAAGCGGGCACACGCTTATTTTGATCACCCATGACCCCAAAGCTGCAGCACGCGCGGCAAGGCGCGCGTCGATCTGCGCCGGGAAACTGAAGGAGGAACCACATGACCAGACGGGACAAGACCAACTATTACCTTGACATGGCAGAAATTGCAAGCGAACGCGGCACCTGCCTGCGGCGCAATTATGGCGCTGTCATCGTAAAAAACGACGCAATCGTATCGACCGGCTACGCCGGCGCGCCGCGCGGACGCGCCAACTGCATCGACCTCGGCTTCTGTATGCGGCAGAAAAAGAATATCCCGCGCGGCGAACGCTATGAATTCTGCCGCTCGGTGCATGCCGAAGCAAACGCGATCATTTCCGCGTCGCGCGAGCAGATGCTCGGTGCGACGCTGTACCTGTGCGGCAAGGAGATGGACACCGGCGAGCTGGTCGCCGACGCGGACTGCTGTACAATGTGCAAGCGCATGATCATCAACGCGGGCATTTCCCAAGTGGTCATCCGGCGCACGCACGATACATACGATACGGTCGACGTGCGCGACTGGGTATTCCATGACGATGTGCTGAGCGGGGAGACCGGATATTAAATGGATCTGAAGATACTTCTCTCGTGGCTCGCGCTGAACGCAGGGCTTCTGGCGGCGATCGTGCTGATTATCGTGGGATGGAAGCGAACACGGGCGCTGACCGGCCCCGAGCTTGCAAAAAAGCTGGACAAGGTCACGGACGCCGACCCGCAGAAGCCGGATTTCACGCTGGGCGAGATTGCCTTCCTGCTGCGCGAGACCGGCAGGCCGCCCGAGGAGCGGCTGCTGGCGGCGGTGTTCACCTTCTGGCAGGCGGGCGGGCTGATCCGCTGTGAGATGGCGCCGAAAAAGCGCCTTTCGGGCTACGGCGACGACATGCAGCCGACCCTCAGCTTCCCCGGCTTCGAGGCCAGCCTGCCCGGCGCGGAAGGAGCGCTGTTCACCCTGCTGCTGGACGCAGTTGACAGCAGCACCCTGCAAGCCAGCGAGAGCTACGACTGGGCGCGGGCAAACGCGGCGCGGCTGCGCGACTGCCTGCTGCGCTATGAAGCAGAGGGCCGCGCCAAGCTGCGCGCCGAAGGGGCAATCCGGACCGAAACGCAAAAGCAGCTGTTCGGCACAACAGGCCGGGAACAGCTTGTCTACACCCCGCGCGGCCTCCGGCGGGCGCAGGCGCTGCGCCGGTGGGAAAACCATCTGCGGACCGCGCCGGAAGACGCGCCGGAGCAGGCGGTGCTGTTCGGGTACGCCGCGCCCCCGCCGCCGCTTTCAATGCTCTGTGAACGCGCCGTGCAGGGCTACCGCGCGGGGCTCGCCATGCGCTGAAACAGCCCGCGTACCCGTGGAAATAGAGCGCCAAGGCCAGAAAGAGCACTACAAAAGTTTTATTTCCCCGGAATATAGAATATAAATGGAAAAATCCCGTAGAAAGCTCAGTAAAAACTGCTTTCCGCGGGATTTTTTAACCTATTTGCAACGCTGCATCTCGCGAACGGCGATACGCCGCTCCCTTCGTCCCGCCCGCAGGCGTGATGAAGCTTTTACTCAATTTTTTCTCGAAAAAATTGCAGGAGTCCAGAGGACAGCGTCCTCTGGCGCCGCCCGCGCAGGGCATCCCAGTCAGGCGTTAAACGGTGTAGATCTTGATCGTCTCATAGACCTGGTAGACCTTTTTCAGCGAAGCCATTTCGGTGCCCGGGAGCCTTGCGCAAGCGCGGCCCATCGCGACCGTATATTTCGCGAGTTCGTAAATATCGAAGCCTTTGGCGAGGGAATTGGCAATCGCGCCAACCACGGCGTCGCCGGTGCCGATCGAGCCGCAATCCTCGATTTTGGGCTCGGAATTGACATACAGGGCCTCGTGGTGGTGCTTGGAGACGAAGACCGAGCCCTCGTGCGCCATTGAGACGCAAACGGCCTGCGCACCGGCGTCGAGCATCTGGCGCGCGCGGGCGACGGCGGTTTCAGGGTCGGTGGTGGGCTGTTCGCCGACAAATTCCGCAAGCTCAAAAAGGCTGGGCTTTACATAATCGGGCTCGAACGCGAGGGCCTCGCGGAGAATTTCACCCGCCGCGTCGACGACCAGCCGGCAGCCTGCTTTTTTGACCGTTTTGAGCAGTTTGCGGTAATGGGCCATTGGGAAGTTCGGGGGCAGGGAGCCGGAAACGACGAAGATATTTTTTTCGTCGAGGTAGCCTTCCATTTTATCGATCAGGCGCAGGAAATCGTGGTCGGAGATTTCGGGGCCGGGCTCGTTGAACTCGGTGTGCTGGCCGCTGGGGTCGATGACCTGCACATTGACGCGGCTCTGACCTGCGACGTCGACGAAATCGTGCATAATGTTCATAGAGGTCATCATGTCTTTGATGATACGCCCGTTCTGGCCGCCGCAGAAGCCGATCGCGACGCTGTCGCCGCCGAGGGCGTTGATGGCTCGGGCGACGGTGATCCCTTTGCCGCCGGGCTCGCGGACGCTGCCGAGGGTGCGGTTGAGGTGGTTTAAATGGACGACATGGTCGAGCCGCATGCGGCGGTCGATCGCGGGGTTTAAGGTAATCGTGATGATCATGGCAATCCTCCCGTAGCGGTTTGTTTCCTGTATTTATTTTACCGCATAAACGGGCGGATTGTAAATTGAAATTTCGGGGAAAGGGATGACTTTAGGGGAATCCACAAAAAAGCGCCCCCTCCCCCAACCTGGATTGTGCTTTTTTCTGCGAAAGGGGGAAGGGCACCTATGGTTCCCTTCCCCCTCTCGCGCTCTCCCCATCCCTCCTCCGGGCCGTTTCCGACGTACCGCAAGCCTGCACGTCCCGCCCCTCCGGGGCGCGCCGCACAAAGGCTTGCAAAGCGGCTGCGGTGTTCCGGGCTTCCGCGGGGGAGGTTTTTTGTTCTGCGTGCTGCCCCCGTCCCCGCTCGTTACAACCCGTTTCGTGTTTGGCGCAGGGGGGCTTCCTGCGCTGCCGCGCCCGCCTATCACCCGGCGGGCTCCTTTCCCTTTACCGCTGCGCCGCTTCGCCCGCCGCCGCCAGAAAAGGCGCGGCGGGGGCCGCAGACGTTTCTGCGGCGGATGTCGGCACGCCCGCATGCGATCCTGCGGAGCATAAAATTTGAAAAAAGGGTTGATTTTTCCGCTGTCCTGCCTTATAATATCCGCAGGGAATGAAGCTCTCCCGAGGATGGCCTTGCACCATCCTGAACCGCTTGCCAAAGCTGATGGCTTCTGCGACAATGCTGCGCAGGAGGTGTCGGCTTTTCTGCGTATTTCAGGAGGTTTTTTTCATGCTATTGAGTATCGCTGCCATTTTCATTACCGGGCTCCTGTCCAGCTGGCTCTGCAAAAAACTGAAATTCCCGGCCCTGTTCGGCATGATCCTTGCCGGGATTGCAATTGGCCCGCACGGCCTGTGCCTGCTTGACAGCAGCATCCTTTCCATTTCCGCCGAGCTTCGCCGGATTGCGCTGCTGATTATCCTGATCCGCGCCGGGCTGAAGCTGGAGCTTGCCGGCCTGAAACGGGTCGGCCGCCCTGCGCTGCTTCTATGCTTCCTGCCCGCCTGTTTTGAAATCGCGGGAATGCTCCTCCTCGCCCCCCGCCTTCTGGGCCTGTCCCTACTGGAATCCGCAATTCTCGGCGCAGTCGTAGCCGCAGTGTCCCCGGCGGTCATCGTCCCCCGCATGATCCGCCTGATCGACACCGGCTACGGGGTCAAGCAGGGCATCCCGCAAATGATCCTTGCAGGCGCTTCGGTCGATGATGTATTTGTAATCGTCCTGTTCACCACCTTCACCAATCTCGCGCAGGGGTCAGCGGTTTCCTGGGCAGGCTTCGCACGCATCCCGCTTTCGATTCTTCTGGGCGTCCTTGCAGGCGCGGCAGCAGGAACGCTCTTCGAGCTGCTCTTCCGCAAAAAGCCGATCTCCCCTCCCGTGCAGGCCCTTGCCATTTTCACCGCTGCCCTGCTTCTGGACTGGTTGGGCACGGCCTTCCCCGCCCTGCCATTCGCGGGCCTCATCGCCGTAATGGCGATAGGCAGCGGCATCCGCAAACAGAACCAGCCGATGGCAGCCCGCCTTTCCGGCATCTTCGACCAGCTCTGGATGCCGGCGGAGATGTTCCTGTTTGTACTGGTAGGCGCATCGGTTGCAGTCAGCAGCCTGCAAACGGCGGGGCTCGGCGCGGTCCTGCTGGTTCTTGGCGTGCTGGTTTTCCGCATGGCGGGCGTGTACTGCTGCACAATCACGTCCCCACTCACCGCGCGCGAAAAGCTGTTCTGCATGCTGGCCTACACCCCCAAAGCAACCGTGCAGGCGGCCATCGGCGGGGTCCCGCTCGCAATGGGGCTTCCCTGCGGCGCAACGGTGCTCACGGTATCCGTAATTGCCATCCTTCTAACCGCCCCCCTCGGAGCACTTGCCATCGACAAAACCTACAAAAACCTCCTAACCGCATCCCCACCAACCACCCCGCAGCCCCTTCCGCCATTCCCGCCATAACCCTCGCACAAAAACAGCGCAAGGGCCAGCCCGCTGCCATCATGGCGGGCTGGCAAGGCCGGGCGGTAAACGGTGCTGCACCCCAACTCCCGCCTCAGCGGAAAAAGAGATTCCAGCCCACTATCCTTATACGCCGTGCGCGGTTTGAATGAGTGCAGGGACGAGCCCCTTTGGCGCCGCCCGCGCAGGGCCGGGGGCGGCAAGCATAACGGCAGCGCCGCGCGCATAAAGTGATCAGAGGGAAAGGAGTCTGGTTATGGGCTTTCGCGAACAGCTGCTGCAACAAGCGGGGAACAGTTTCCTGGCAAATGACCTCAACCTGTTAGCCCCCCGCATCGAAATCCAAGGCGACCGCCGCGTCATCATCGAAAACCACGAGGGCATCCTCGAATACGGCAGCGAGGTCATGCGCGTCAAATCCGGCCGCATCTCTGTCAAAATTACCGGCGATGGCCTGGAACTCGCCAACGTTACCCTCAACGACCTCACCGTCACCGGGAAAATTATCAGCGTCGAACTGCTGTAAACGCCTGCCCGTCGCTTTGGGCAGGCTCAAAAAGGAGGGCACCCCCATGCTGGATCAGCTGCTGCGCAGCGCAAGCGGCGAAGTACGCATAAAAGTCACCGGCGCATCCCTGGAACGCTTCCTCAACCTTTGCATGCGCCACAATATCCGCCCCCGCGCCCTGCACCGCCAGGACTGGGACTGCCTCGAATGCACCCTCTCCCTCGCCGACCTGCGCAGGCTGCGCCCCAAAATGGGCCGCACCGGCTGCCGTGTCCACATCCTCCGCAAATCCGGGCTGCCCTTCATCCTGCGCCAGCTGCGGCGGCGCGCCGTCTTTACGTTGGGCTTTTTCGCCCTCGCCTGGGTGCTCTGGCTCCTCCAGACCCACCTCTGGATTTTAGAGCTCAGCACCCCGCCGGAAATCTCCTCCGCCGAGCTCTCCCGCGCCCTCGAAGCCGAAGGCGTCAAAATCGGCATGCGCCTGAGCGACTTCGACGACCGCGCCGTCCAGCGCAACCTGATGCTCAAAATGGACAGCATTTCCTATGTGACCTTCAACCGTATCGGCAACCATATGATCGTACAGGCGTACGCCAAAGAAGACCACGACCCGCCCCGCGACGACGGCGGCATCACAAGCGTTGTCGCCCGCCGCCCCGGCCAGATCGTCCGGGTCACGCCGCTGAGCGGCTGGGCCGTTGTCAAAGCCGGGGACATCGTCGACACTGGTGAAAAGCTGATCGACGCGCTGGTGCCCCCTTCGCGCGACGTGGAGGGGCTCGGGCCCCATCTGACGTGGTCGGACGGCGAAGTGATTGCGCGCACGTGGTACGAAACCACCTATGTGCGCCCTCTGACCGCGCTTACTAAGCGATATACCGGGAAAACAACAACTCAGTATGCGCTGATTTGGGGAAAACACCGGATAAATTTGTATTTAGGGAGTGGAATTTATGGTACTGGTTGTGATAAAATAGTAGATATCACGCGCTGGACGGTACGCAGCGGCCTGACGCTGCCTCTCGGCCTGGTACGCCAGACCTACCGCTGGTACGAACCGGTGCCGCAGGAGCAGGACGCGGAACAGCTGCGGACAGAAATCGAAGCGCGGGCGGCGGAGCGCCTTGCGGGAACCATCGACGGCGAACTCACGTCTTACACATCGTCGGCGGACACATCCGGTTCGGGCGCGCTCGAAGTCCATTTCCGCGCGGAAGCTCTGGAAGATATCGGCGAGGTCGTCGAGGACCCACAGGTCCTCCCTCCGCCTGAGCCCGTTCCTTCCGGGGCCTCCTGACGCCCCTCCAGGGCGTGTCCTCGCCGGACGGGCAGCCTGCGCGGCTCGCGCCAAAGGGACTCGTCCCTGCACTCATTCAAACCGCGCACGGCGCGGGAATAAGGATAGTGGCCTACGGGCTGGAATCCCGTTTCCGCGCGGCGGGGATCCGGCGCCGCCCCACCTGCCGCCCCGCTTTGCCAGCCCGCTTTGCCAGCCCGCTTTGCCAGCCCGCCATTATGGCAGCGGGCTGGCCCTTGGTGCTGTGTGCCTGTCTCCTGGTGGGCGCACCTTGCTGTTTATTCTTTTGGGAATGTGAAAAAAAGAGGAATCCTTATGACGGAAAAAATCATGCTGATGGAACAGGCCAGCCTGATGATCAGCGTATTCGGTGCATTCGATGAAAACATGAAACTTCTCGAGCGCGAGCTGTCGGTTTCCATCGTCAGCCGCGAGCAGGAGCTGAAAATCTCCGGTGAGGACGCGCAGTCCGTCGCCTTTGCCGAACGCACCCTCGCGGCACTCCTGGAAATGGCGCGCCGCGCCGAGCCCATCGGCACTCAGACCGTGCAGTACGTCCTCGGCCTCGTCCGCGAGGGCCGCGAAGCCGAAGTGCACACCCTCGCCCGCGACGTGCTCTGCATCACCGCAAAGGGCAAGCCGGTCAAGGCCAAGACCCTCGGCCAGAAAAAGTATATGGAAGCGATCGCCCACAATACCGTTACGATCGGTGTCGGCCCCGCCGGTACCGGTAAGACCTATCTTGCCGTTGCTGCTGCCGTTGCCGCTTTCCGTGACAAACGCGTGTCGCGCATCATCCTCACCCGCCCCGCCGTCGAAGCCGGCGAAAAGCTGGGCTTCCTGCCCGGCGACCTGCAAAGCAAAGTCGATCCCTATCTCCGCCCGCTGTACGACGGCCTGTTTGATATGCTCGGCGCGGAAAATTTTCAGAAGCACATGGAAAAGGGCTCCATTGAGGTTGCGCCGCTTGCCTATATGCGCGGGCGCACGCTCGATGACAGCTTTATTATCCTGGATGAGGCCCAGAACACTACCCCTGAGCAGATGAAAATGTTCCTCACCCGCATCGGCTTCGGCTCCCAGGCCGTCATCACCGGCGACGTGACCCAGATCGACCTGCCCGACGGTAAAACCAGCGGCCTCAAGGAGGCCGTTCGCGTCCTTGCGGGCGTGGAGGGCATCGCTCAGTGCTTCCTCAGTGAAAAAGATGTGGTGCGCCATGAGCTTGTTCAGCGCATCGTCAAAGCCTATGCCGAATACGAAAAGAAGCGCCAGCCGGTGCGGCAGGACAAGCCCTCGCGCCGCTTTGTGCGCCGGTTGGAGGGACGGAAATGAATGCTGACATCAGGGTGACCGCCGAAGCCGCAGTCCCGGATGAGGAAGCCGTGCGCGCGCTGATCGTCCGCTGCGCCGAACAGGTGCTCGCGCAGGAGGGCGTTGCCTTCCCCGCTTTTATTGACGTGACCCTCGTCGATGGCGGCGCAATCCGCGAGCTGAACGCCGAATACCGCGGCAAAGACGCCGAAACCGACGTGCTGTCCTTCCCCATGTACGAATTTTACAACGGCCAGCCGCAGGAGCCGCTTGCGCGCGACCCCGAAAGCGGGCGCGTCATGCTCGGCGACATGGTGCTCAATTATGACCGTGCCGTCGCGCAGGCCGGGGAATACGGGCACTCGCCCGCCCGCGAATGCGGCTATTTGTCAGTGCATTCGGTGCTCCACCTGCTCGGCTATGACCACGAACGGGACGAGCCCGACCGCCTGCTCATGCGCCGGAAGGAGGAGGCCGCGCTTTCCGCGCTCGGCCTGCCGCGCACATGAACCGCGAGATCCGCAAGCTGCGGCAGAGCTTTGCCTGCGCTTTCCGCGGCGTGTCCTCCTGCCTGCGCACCGAGCGCAATTTCCGCATCCATCTGACAGCGGTCTGTTATGTGAGCATGGCGGCGCTGCTCGCGGAGCTGGACGCGGTGCGCTGCGCCGTCCTCTGCCTGTGCTTCGCCGTCATGCTCGCATCCGAGCTGCTCAACACCGCCGTCGAGCGCCTGTGCGACCGCCAGACCACCAGCTATGACAAGCTGGTGCGCGAAGCCAAGGATATTGCGGCGGCGGCAGTCGTGGTATGCGCCGCGCTGTGCGTCGCGGTCGGGACGCTGTTCTTCTTCTGGGAGGGCGCGGCCTTCCGCGTGTCCGGCGTGCTTGCCGCCCACCGCTGGGCCGTGCTGCCGCTGGCCGCGAGCCTCCCGGCTGCATGGTGGTTTATCTTCCGTTTCCACTGAAGCGGCGCACTATAAAAAAATGAGACAGGCATCCCTTTATATTTATACTTATAATTGATTTAAAAACGGCTGCGAAGCCGCGAAAGGATATCAACAAGACATGAGCCTAAACAGAAGCATTTTTGAGAAAGCAACCAAACACAACCGGGAATGGGGCTGCGCGCTGCTGGACGGCCTGGAGCTTACCGGCAGCGAACGCATCCTTGACCTCGGCTGCGGCGACGGCGCATGCAGCCGCCTGCTCGCCGGGCGCGTCCCGCGCGGTTCAGTCACCGCCGTCAGCTTTTCCCAGCCCGAGCTGGGCATGGAGCCGCCTGAGGGGCCGGAAAATCTCCGCTTTGTGCCCATGGATCCGTACAGCCTGAGCTTCCCCGGGGAATTCGACCTGATTTTCTCCCATGGGATCCTCCACTGGGTCCTCGACCACCGGCAGCTGCTTTCCCGGCTGCGCGGGCTCCTGCGGGCGGGTGGGCGCATCTGCTGGGAATTTGGCGCGGCGGGCAACTGCGATGCACTCCGCCGCACGCTTCTGCAAACGATGGACGACCCGGAATACCGGGAATATTTCAAAGGCTTCGAGTGGCCTTGGTACATGCCCGCCGCGGAGGAATACCGGGGGTTGCTGGCCGAAGCCGGCTTCACCTGCATCCGCGCAGAGGAAGCCGCATTTCGCGGCCTGTTCGAGTCGCCCGAGGAGGTGCTCGCCTGGCTGGACATGCTGTCCCTCCTGCCCTTCCGCGACGCGCTCCCCGAGCACCTGCGGGAAAGCTTCCGCGACGACGTAGCCGTCGGCGTAATTGGCCGCTGCCGCAAGCCGGGCGGCATTTATGAAGAACAGTTCCGCCGCCTTCGGGTGATGGCGGTCAGATAACGCCGCATTTTATAACAGGAGAACAGATATGGAAATCACAAAAAGCGCAATGATATCGGTCGTAGGCCGGCCGAACGTGGGCAAATCGACGCTGACCAACCGCCTGGTCGGCACAAAGGTCGCGATCGTCTCGGCAAAGCCGCAGACCACCCGCACCCGCATCACAGGGGTGCTCAACCGGGAGGGCTGCCAGTACGTCTTCCTGGACACGCCGGGGCTGCACAAGCCGCGCTCGCGGCTGGGCGACTACATGGTAAAGGTGGTTGCGGAGACGGTCAGCGAGGTCGACGCGGCGGCGCTGGTGGTCGAGCCGGTCGCGGACGTCGGCCCCGCCGAGGAATCGCTTATCCGGCAGATCAAGGACGCCGGGATGCCGTCGGTGCTGGTGATCAACAAGATTGACAGCGTGCCAAAGGAATCGCTGCTCGCGGTGATCGCGCGTTATGCGCAGGCGCACGATTTTAACGCGATTGTGCCGGTCTCGGCGCGCACGGGCGAGGGCACGGACGAGCTGCTTGCCGAGCTGGAAAAATTCGCCCTCGAGGGCCCGCAGCTGTTCCCGGAGGACATGGTATCCGACCAGCCGGAGCGGCAGCTTGCCGCGGAGATCATCCGGGAAAAGCTGCTGATCCTGCTTGACCGCGAGGTGCCGCACGGCGTCGCGGTCGGCATTGAGCGCATGGAAGAGCGGGACGACGGCCTTGTAAGCATCCATGCGACAATCTATTGTGAAAAAAACAGCCACAAAGGGATTATCATCGGCAAAAACGGTGAAATGCTCAAGCAAGTCGGGCAGCTGGCGCGAAAGGATATCGAGCGGATGCTGGGCACAAAGGTGTACCTCGACCTGTGGGTCAAGGTCAAGGAGGGCTGGCGCAACAACCAGTACCAGATGCGCAATTTCGGCTACGAAAACGAGTGAGGGTGTTCCGCTATGAAGAAGCGAAACGCATTTGAGCTCAAGCTGTTCATGGCGCTGCTGATGGTGCTTGACCATCTTGGGCATATCCCAGGGCTGCTTCCTCCGTGGCTGGTGGGGCTGTTCCATGCGGCGACCCGCTGTGTCGGCGCATGGTTCGCGTATGCGGCAGTGGAAGGGCTGCTGCACATGCGCAGCCGTCCACATTATATCCTGCGCCTGTTCGGGTGGGCGGCGTTCATGGCGGCGGGCAACTGGGTTTATAACCAGATCGCCATGCCGCGGGGGCTGCACCTGTCGAACAATATTTTCCTGACGCTGGGGCTGGGCGCGCTGTGTCTCGCGCTGCTGGACTGGCGGCTGGCGCGGCGCATCCCGTGTGGCAGCGGGCGGCGGGGGTGCTTGCGGCGGTTGCGGCGGCGCTCGGCGGCGTCCTGTTTGCCGAGGGCGGCGTCGTGCTGCTGCCCTTGATGCTGATTGCCTGGTTTTTCCAGGGGCGGCTGCGGCTGGTGCTGTATGTGGCGCTCTCGCTGCTGCTGTTTGTGCCCGCTGTGCAAATCTATCCAACGGTGGGCGAAACGCTGTCCATGCTGGCTTTCAACTCCGAATTCCTGTTCCTCACGGTTCTGCCCTTCCTTGCGTTGTACAGTGGGGAGCGCGGCCCTGGCGGGCGGTTTGCAAAATACTTCTTTTATGGATTTTACCCGCTCCAGCTCCGGCTGATCGGGGCTTTGACGCTGTTTGCTGCGTAAGCAAACATGCCGCCCTGCCTGTTGGTTCCCGCCTTTCCCAGCAGGATTTCCCTCGGATGAAGGCGGCAGGGAACGGGGAAGCTAGGGGAAACGGAGGTGCTGGCAATGGATTTTTGGAAGGTTTTCGGGGAAACGGGCGAACCGATGGCGTACATGCTCTACCGGCTGGGACAGAGGGGTGCAGATGCAGCAGATCAAACTCAAATGCCTCGTCATCCGCGAGGTTGATTTCAGCGAGCACGACCGTTACATAACCGTGCTCACCGAGCACGGGCGCAAGCTGGAGGTGCTCTGCCGCGGCGTGCGCAGGAAGAACAAGGCCGGGGCTGCGGCGGCGCGGCTGTTCTGTTGGAGCGAATTGGAGCTGTTCGAGCGGCGGGGCAAATATGCGCTGGACGGCGCGTCGCTGATCAACTCCTTCTGGGGGGTGACGCAGGACGTCGAAGCGTATGCGCTGGCCTGCTACCTGGCGGAGCTGGCTGCCGCGATGAGCGACCCGGGCGAGGACGTGCCTGCGCTGACGCGGCTGTTCCTGGGGGCGCTGCACATGCTGAGCACGGGCAAGCGCGCGCCAGCGCTGGTCAAGCCTGCGTTTGAGCTGCGGCTGATGGCGGAGTCGGGCTTCCTGCCGCAGCTTGCACCCTGCGCGGTGTGCGGCGCGGAGCTGCGTGCGGACGGGGTATGGTTCTCTGTCCGGGCGGGTACGGCGGCTTGCGGGGGCTGCGCGGCGCGGCTTGGCGCGGATTACCGGCGGCTGCCGGAGGGGACGGCTGCGGCGATGCAGCACATCCTGACGAGCGAGCTGCGGAGGGTGTACGCGTTTACGCTGGGGGGCGATTCGCTGCGCGTACTCGGCGAGATCTGCGAGGACTACGTGATCTACTACGCTGACAGGCTTTTTGACAGCCTGCGCTTTTATCACTCTCTATCCCAGCTGCCATTGCCGCAGCCACGCCGCTAGGGGATGCTCTGGGTGCTGACCGTTCCGCTTCCGGCCCTGCGCGGGCAGCGCCAGGGGACGCTGTCCCCTGGACCCCTGCGATTTTTTTGGAAAAAAATCGAGTAAAAACTTTATCACGCCTGCGGGCGGGACGAAGGATTTTTAAGTTTATTTATATAGATATTTGCGATATTATTTCATTATTCAAAAAAACTTGCCGTCTTTTCATCCCCGTCCGGCCGCAGGCGACACACGGGGTTCCGGCCCGCATGCTCCGTATCCCCGCGCCCTGCGCGGTTCTCATGCGTGCCGGGGCTAGTCCCTTTGGCGCCGCTGTGGGGGCGGGCAAGACGGCTTATCATGGAGAACAGGAGAAAATGAATCAATTAGGCGAAAAATCACTGATGACGCTCGAATACAACATCATTTTAGAGCGCCTTGCGTCCTGCGCGGCCTCCGCGAAAGCAAAAGAAGCAGCCCGCGCCCTGCGCCCGATCGCCGACCGCGAAGACGCGGCCCTTGCGATGCAGCAGACCACCGACGCGAAAAACCTGATGATCCGCAGCGGCTCCCCGTCGCTCGGCGGCATCCGCGAAGTGCTCCCGTCCCTCTCCCGCGCAGACCGGGGAGGCGTGCTCAATTTCCGCGAGCTGCTCGACGTTGCGTCGCTGCTGCAAACCGCCCGCCTCGCCCTCGGCTACGTCGCCGAAGAGGAGGACAAAACGACCCTTACCCCCGTGTTCCAGCGCCTGTCCGGCAACCGCGCCCTTGAAGAACGCATCACCTCCTCCATCCTCAGCGAAGAGGAGATGGCCGACGGCGCATCGCCCGAGCTGCTGCACATCCGCCGCGAGAAACGGCGCGTTTCGGGGAAGGTCCGCGAGGTGCTCGGGCGCATGGTGTCCGGCGAACGCGCTAAATATTTGCAGGAAGCGCTGATTACCCAACGCGGCGGGCGCTTTGTCGTCCCCGTCAAGGCCGAGCACCGCAGCGAGGTTTCCGGCCTGGTGCATGACGTGTCGTCCTCCGGCGCGACCGTGTTTATCGAGCCCTCCCAGGTGGTTGAGATCAACAACCAGATCAAAGTCCTTGAGGGCCGCGAAGCTGCCGAGATCGAACGCATCCTGTCCGAGCTTTCGGCCGACGTTGCGGCCTGCCGCCTGTCTATTGAGACCGATTATGAAGCGCTGTGTACGCTCGACTTCATCTTTGCAAAGGCCAAGCTTTCCTTTGACCTGGATGCTGACGCGCCGCACCTTGTGCCCGAGGGCTACCATACCAAGCTGCTCCGCGCGCGGCACCCGCTGCTGAACCGCAAGACCGCGGTGCCTGTCGACATTGAGATCGGCGGCGCTTACGACACGCTGGTCATCACGGGCCCCAACACCGGCGGCAAGACGGTTTCCCTGAAAACGCTCGGGCTTTTGAGCCTGATGGCCGCGTCCGGCCTGCATATTTCGGCAAGCGAGCTGTCCGAGGTCTGCATTTTTGAGAACGTTTATGCCGATATTGGCGACGAGCAGTCCATTGAGCAGAGCCTTTCGACCTTTTCCGCGCACATGAAGACCATTGTTTCCATTATGGACTGCTGCGGCCCCGGCGACCTTGTGTTGTTCGATGAGCTCGGCGCGGGCACCGACCCCGTCGAGGGCGCGGCGCTCGCCGTGTCCGTCATCGGCTACGCGCGGCAGATGGGCGCGCGGGTTGCGGCGACTACCCACTATTCCGAGCTCAAGACCTTCGCTCTGACCACCGGCGGTGTGGAAAACGCGTCCTGTGAATTTGACGTGAAAACGCTGCGCCCGACCTTCCGCCTGCTGACCGGCATCCCCGGCAAGTCGAACGCGTTTGCGATCGCCGCGCGCCTGGGGCTCCAGCCGGTAGTGCTGGAACGCGCGCGGGAACAGCTGTCCTCTGAAAGCACCCGCTTCGAGGACGTCATTGCCGAGCTTGAGCGCGAGCGGCGCGACCTCGAGCGCTACAAGGCCGAGGCCGAGCGCCTTCGCGCGGCGGCGCAGAGCGAGCGCGACAAGGCCGGTTCGCTGCGCGACAAAACGGCCGACGAAGCCGACCGCATCATTGAAGCGGCGCGCTCGAAGGCCGACGCGATCCTGAAGGACGCGCGCATGACCGCCGAGACCGTCTTTGGCGAGCTTGACGAGATGAAGCGCGTCGCCAACGCCGACGCGAACGACAAGAACCTTGCGGCGGCGCGCGCGGCGCTGCGCGGGGTGATCACCCAGACCGAGAACGAGCTGCGCAAGGCGAAGGAAAAGCGTACCGTCGCGCCCGAGGAGATACGGCCGGTACGCCCGGGCGACGAGGTGCAGCTGATCAATGTCTCGAACATCACCGCAACCGTGCTGACCGCGCCCGACCGGGACGGCAACGTGCAGGTACAGGCGGGCATCATGAAAATGACGGTCAAGGAAAACGAGCTGCGCCCGGTACGCAAGCCGGAAAAGCCCAAGCCCAAGGCATTCCGCGCGGGTGCGGGCGGGGTGCGCGAGCTGCGGCTGGCGACCACGCCCAGTGAAATCGATGTGCGCGGCCTGTGTGCTGAGGAGGCCATCCTCGAGGTCGACCAGTTCATCTCGGGCGCGATCATGAGTGGGCATCCGTCGGTGCGCATCATCCACGGCAAGGGCACGGGCGTGCTCCGCGCGGCGATCCAGAACCACCTCAAGCGCAACAAGCGCTGCAAGACGGTACGCAACGGCGTATTTGGCGAGGGCGAGATGGGTGTGACCGTCGTCGAGTTCCGCTGACCACGCCTGCTTCGCCTACGCCGCGCAGGGGCTCTGCCCCTGCACCCCGCGCCTGCGCGGCGGGCGCCAGAGGGGCTTGCCCCTCTGGACTCCCTTTCACCGCTGCGGCGGGGACGGGGGCTGCTTTTTCTTTCTTCCGCCTTTCCGCCCTTTCCGCCCTTTCCGCCCCTCCTCCCCCCTCCCTACGGTATTTTTACAGTTTTATGACACTTTCGTGACCGGTTTGTTAAATATTTTCATAGATTTTGAACTTTTCCTGAATTGCCTTGCATTCGCGCCGCAAATTGCATATAATGGAAACCAGCAAATCCCCCGTAGGTAGCCAACCGGCTGCGGATGGGGGAACTGTTTTTTCAGGCCGGGGGGCTGCCCCCTTGGCACGCCAACGCAGGACTGGGAGGGATTCCTATGAAAAAGAAGCAAGTGATATGCAGCGCCCTTGCCGCTGCCATGCTGCTCGGGACGGCTGTGCCGCCCGCCGGCGCGGCGCGGTTCCCGGACGCTTCCGGGCACTGGGGCGAATCAGCAATCGACCGTTGGAGCGGTTACGGCGTAATTGTCGGCGCAAACGGGCGTTTTAACCCGGATGACCCGATCACGCGCGGCGAGATGGCTTCCATCCTCGCGGGGATGCTGGGGCTTGAGGAGACCGCGCCCGACCATTATCCCGACCTCGGCGGCGGCTGGTATTCCCAGGCGATGCTCAAATGCGCCGCGGCAGGCATCCTCACCGGCGACGACCACGGCAGGATGCGCCCGTATGACAACATCACCGGCGCGGAAATGGCTGTCATGCTGGTCAAGGCGCTCGACCTCGGGAAAATGGGCTCCTCTGGCTCCTATCTCCCGTCGTCTATCGGCTATTATAAGCCTTGGGCGCAGCCGTATATTACGGAAGTCGCTTCGCGCGGCATCCCGATTGGCAACGACGGCGGTGTGTTCCAGCCCATGCAGGCCACCAGCCGCGCGGCGGTTGTGTCCATGTTTGACCGCGCCGTCGGCACCTATATCAATGCCCCGGGCACCTACACCGCAAACGGCCTGACCATCGTCAACACCTCCGGGACGGTCACTCTGCGCGGCAATGCGTCCGGCGTGGTAGTCACCGGCGCTTCCGGCGGCGTGCGCCTGACCCTTGACGGCACTCGTGTCTCCGGCCCCATCGAAGTGCGCCCGGACAACGTCCAGCTGACCCTTGATGAAGCGCAGGTTTCCGGGGACGTCCGCGTCATGGGCCAGAAAGCCCGTGTGAACCTGAACAACAAGGCCAAAGCCAATGATATCATCCTGGAGTCGGGCGCGCACGGCTCCTCGGTGTCCTTCGCGAAGGACACAACGGCGGGCACGGTCACCTCTGACGCGCGGAACACCTCGCTTTCGGTTTCCGGCACCGTGGACAGCATCGGCCTGCTGGCAGGCGCGGCCTCTGCGACTGTCGAAGTCCGCTCCGGCGGCAAGGTGTCCTCCCTGACCTGCGACGCTGACAAGGCCGCCATCAAGGGCAGCGGCACCCTCAAGCGCGCCACAATTTCCGGCGATGACAACAAAATCGATACCCGCGGCACCACCGTCCGCATTGAAAAGGGCGCGGCGAACACGCGCGTAAACGGCGTGAAAAAGAACCCCGGCACGACTACGAGCTCAGGATCCAGCTCCTCGGATAAGGACGATGACGACGACCGCAGCGACCGTTACTACATCGAATATTATGTCGCGCGCGACGGCTCGAACGACCGCTATGACTACTACACCCGCGAACGCGTCTACCGCGGCGACCGCCCCGACGGCGTGAGCACCCCCAGAGCCCCCGAAGGCTACAAGTTCGACGGGTGGTACACCAGCCGCAGTGGCTCGAAAAAGTTCGATTTCAGCACCCGCATCCGCGACGATTACACCCTTTACGGGCGCTGGGTGAAGAAAACAACTACCCCGGTAGACCCCGATCCCCCAAAGCCGGTCACAAAAACCTTCCAGGAGACCGTTGTGCTCACGAAATCGGACGCAAACAAGCTGGATTCCGCCGTTTGGGCAGGGAAGACCTACACGCTGGCATTTGTTTCCGGCACTGACGCGGCGGCTGCGGAAGCTGCGCTTACTGAGCTCGCTGCCAAGCTGAAGGACGCGGCAAAGATCGAAGGCAGCACCGTAAAAATCGGTGATCTGGATATTTCCGCCGCTGACGCTGCTGCGATTACCGCAAAAATCAAGGACGGCACCACCCCTGCCGGGAAATTGTTCCCCGACACGATCGTGACCGTCACCGGCACCAACGCGGGCGCGTACACTATCGTTTACAAAGCCCCTGAACCGCAGAAGCCGGAACCGGTTGACCCCGTTGTGACGGATACCGTAAAGGTTACGGTGGGGGACAAGGTCACGGCTGCGGCCTGGAACGGGACCACATATATGATTACCTTTGTGCACGACTGTACTGCCGAGCAGGCAAACACCGCGCTGACTGAGCTTGCAGGTTCCCTGAAAGCGGCGGTTCCGGAAAAAGCCGGGAACGAAATGACTGTGGGCACGCTGAAACTCACGAAAGACACAGCGGAGGCTGATATTCTGGCTGAACTCAAGAAAGGCGGTGCACCAAACGGCAGTACGAGCGTCACAGTCACTGGCACGAATGCTGCGGCATATACCATCGTTTACCGTCTTGCCACACCGCCCACACCAACACCTCCCGCTGATTCCACCGCCTGGCAGACGCACTGAAAGGCAGCGCAACTTCCATCACACTGAAAGAGAATACGTCATATTCGTTAACCGCTGCGCAGGTGTCCGGTGTTACGGGTAAAACAGTTGTTTTGTCGACAGGTTCCAAACTGATATTCACGGATGCTACGGCAACCGTTACCGGCATAACTGTGAGCGGCGGCAAAGCAGTGTATCCCAAAATGGCCGAAGCCGCATTCCTGGCCGCGCTCAAAGACGGTGAAAACTATAAACCCGGTATCACGGTAGCCGGGCAGGAGATTACGATTACAACCGAAGCTGCAAGGACAGCGTTAAGTACCGCTGTGGGTGTTTCAGGAATTGCTGATGCCGGTACAACCGCCGTATTAACACCTACCGCGGGGGACGAAACAAAAGCTACCGTTACAATTACGGATGGTGCGTCGTTCAATGTGACATATAACATTCCGTCAAATCCCACTCCGACTCCATAATAAACATTCCAACATAAAACCGCACACCCCCTTTGGGGGGTGTGCGGTTTTCTTGTAAACGGTGTCCAAAGACTTTCACCGCTTCGCCCGCCGTCCTTTCGGCGGGCGAAGCAGTCCGAACATACGGCAGCGGCGCACCAATTTCCCGCCGCAGCGGAGAAAGGGAGTCCAGAGGGACTAGTCCCTCTGGCGCTCGCCGCGCAGGCGCGGGGTGCGGGGGCAGAGCCCCTGCCGCGCAGGCGCAGTGATGGAAGCGCTTACTTCGCAGCCAGACGGCGAGCCTTTGCTTCCATACGCTCACGGGTTACGTCGATGAGGACGGCGCCGATGATGCACGCCGCGATTGCGTCGGTATCAAACGGCTGGGTTGCGTTGGAGCCGTTGCAGATGCCGCTGCGGCCGATGGAAACCAGGCCGCCCAGCGCCGCCATCAGGCCGGACAGCGCGTAGCAGAAGGTCAGCACGTTCGCCGCGTTGATACCGGACAGGCGGGTAGCTTCCATGTTGCCGCCCGCGCAGTAGATCGAACGGCCGAGCGCCGTGCGGGTCAGGAACACGTGCATAATCAGGTACAGCACGACAACCAGCAGGAACATTACCGGGATGCCGCCGCCGATTGCGGGGATGATGGTCTTGCTGCCCAGCCAGGTCACGCCTGCCGGGAAGTTGGAAACCATCTGCGAGCTGGTAACGATCAGGCCGAGGCCCCAGAGCACGTTCTTCATGCCCAGCGTGGAAACGAAGGGATGGGGCAGGTGCAGCCGGGTCAGCAGCAGGCCGTTGACCGTACCGACAACCAGGCCGGAGATCAGGATTACAACGATCATCATGAACGAATTGGTCATGCCCTTCTGTACCATCATACCTGCCATACAAGCGCAGAACGTTGCGTTTGCGCCGACCGAAAGGTCGATACCGGCGGTAATCAGGCAGAGCAGCATGCCGATGGCAAGCAGCGCGTTGAACGCCGTCTGCTTGAGTACGTTCATTAGGTTGGTCATGCTTAAAAAGTTCGGCGAAGCAATCGCCAGGACCGCGCACAGCAGCAGCAGCGCGATCAGTACGCCCAGAGAGCTGGAGCCATTTTTATTTTTACTCTTAATCATCTAAAGTTCCTCCCCATGCAGCCTTCATAATGTCTTCCTGGTTAAAGTGCTTGCTGTCGCGGTCAACGGTCGCCATGACCTTGCCGCCGCGCATGACCACGACCCGGTCGCTCATGCCGAGGATTTCCGGCATTTCCGACGAGATCATGATGACGCACTTGCCCGCTTTGACGAGGCTGTTCATTACGTTATAGACCTCTACCTTTGCGCCAACGTCGATACCGCGCGTCGGCTCGTCGAAAATGAAGATGCTCGCGTCGGTGTTGACCCACTTGCCGATAACCACCTTTTGCTGGTTGCCGCCGGAAAGCTGGCCCACGATCTCGTCAATCGACGGGGTCTTGATACGCAGGGAGCTGATGTTCTTCTGCCCCTCTTCTTCGATCTTCTTTTCGTTCAGGAAAGGCCCGTTGGAGAAACCCTTCAGGTTTGCGAGGATCAGGTTTGTGCGGATGCTCTGCGCCAGCACAAGGCCCTGCCCCTTGCGGTCTTCGGTCAGGAATGCAATGCCTTCGGCAATCGCCTGCCGGGGGCTCTTGATATTGACTTCCTTGCCCTGGATGTAGATTTTGCCGCCGTCAATCGGGTCTGCCCCGAAGATAGCGCGCATTGTTTCGGTACGCCCTGCGCCGACCAGCCCGGCAAAGCCGAGGATCTGCCCGTTGTACGCCTCGAAGTTCACGCCGTGCAGCACGCCGCCTTCCTCGAGGTTCTCGACCTTGAGGGCCACACTGCCCTTAGTGCCGAATTCCTTCGGGAACAGGTTGTCAAGGGTACGGCCTACCATACCTGCAATCAGGTCGTCGTTGTCGGTCTCGGAAACCGCTTTTGTCCAGATGTACTCGCCGTCGCGGATGACCGTAACGCGGTCGCACAGCTCGAACAGCTCTTCCAGCTTATGGGAGACGAAGACGATGCCGATCCCGCGGTCGCGCAGCTCGCGGCAGGTCTTCATCAGCTGCTCGACTTCCTTTTCGCCGAGCGAGGAGGTCGGTTCGTCCATGATGATCATTTTCGCGTCGATGAGGACCGCTTTCGCGATTTCGATCATCTGCTGTACGCCCATGCCGAAGGTACCCGCCGGCTTGGTCGGGTCGACGTCCTGGCCAAGCGAGGCCATGACCTCTTTTGCTTTCTGGTGCATGGTTTTGTAATCAAGCAGCCCGCCGGGCCCCTTGATCCATTTGTTGATAAAAATGTTGTCCGTAATGCTCAGCAGCTTTTCAATGTTCAGCTCCTGATAGACGCAGGCGATGCCCGCAGCGGCGGATTCGTTCGGGTCCTTGAAGGTTTTCCGCTCACCGTTGACGTAAATTTCGCCTTCGTCCGGCTGGTGTACGCCAGTCAGCACCTTGATCAGCGTCGATTTGCCCGCGCCGTTCTCGCCGATCAGGCCAAGGATTTCGCCGGGCCTTACGGCAAGGTGCATATTGCGCAGCGCGATGACGCCTGGAAAGCGCTTTGTGGCGTTTTTCAGTTCTACTACATATTCACTCATTCAGTCATTCACCTTTTTCTTCCGAGATTGAGGGCCATCCCACTCCGGGGGAGCGGGCCCTTTGAGCGCATCCGTAAACAGGGGTATGGGCTTACGGACAGGCTCAGCTAACACGTCCGGTTCTCGGCACAGGCGGCGTCTTCTCACTTCCGCAGCCTGTAGGGGGTGGGCAGGTCGGGCGCTGGGGCATGCCAGCTTCTTCCAGCCCGGGTTTAGGGAAACTGCCCCTGCACCGTCAGTACAGGGGCAGTCCGTCTCATTTTGTTTATGCGGTTGTCTGGGATGTAGTATGTGCTTACTTCAGGTAGCCCTGGAGGGTCTCAAGGCGCTCCTGCGCGGTGGAAGCGTCGACAACGGTTGCGCCAGCGTCGATGAACTCTTCGAGGGTATCGCCGTTAAGCGCCTTCACAACCGCTTCACAGGCCATGTAGCCCATGTCGTAGCCCTGCTGGCAGACGGACATGGTCAGGTTGCCTTCGAGGATTGCGTTGCATGCGGACTGGATGCCGTCGAAGCCGAGGAAGATGGTGTTTTCGTAAGCGGCGTTGCTCTTCGCAGCGCGGCCTGCGGCCATCGCCATATCGTCGTTGTTCGCGCAGATGATCGCGATGCCTTCCGGATGGTTCTGCATGATTGCTTCCATGCAGGCAACTGCCTGGTCGGCAACGGCGTTTGCGTACTGTACCTCACCGTCGAGGAAGGTGCCGCCCGCTTCTTCTACGCCCTTCTTGTAGCCAGCCATACGCGCCTCGTTGGTGGAGTCGCCCTGTACGCCTGCGATCTCGATGCACTTGATGTCGGTCCAGCCTGCGGCCTTCGCGGCTTCCACAGCGGCAGCGCCGCCCAGCGCACCTGCGGCCTCGTTACCGGTGCCGACGAAGGAAAGGACTTCGGGGGCGTCGATATCGGTGTCGACCGCGACGATCGGGGCGGTCTGGCCCGCGATCAGGTTCTTGACCATATCGGCCTGGAGCGGGGCGATGACGAAGCCGTCGTAGCTGCCCGAGCCAAGGTCGGTCTGGATCATGTTGAGCTGTTCTTCGTAAGCGGTTTCAGAGGACGCGCCCTTTACGTCCACTGTATGCTCCGGGTGCTCGGCCTCAAAAGCCTTCGCGCCTGCAACCACGTAGCCCCAGTATTCGGAAGCGGTGGTCTTCAGGATCACGTCGATCTTGTAGCCTTCGCTGCTGCCCGAATCTGCGGGTGCGTCGCCGCTGTCTGCGGGGGTGTCCGCCTGCGCGCCGCCCTGATCGGCTGCCGGGGCGTCATCGCCGCCGCCGCAGGCCGCAAGGCCCAGGACCATCATGCACGCAAGCAGCATTGCAAGGATCTTCTTCATAACATATACCTCTCTTTTTCTTCTCCCGGAGCGCTTCTCACTTCGCTCGGAATTAAAATGTTCCGAAACGTGCCGTTGTACGTTTCGCTTACCAATATTATAATGATTTTCATGGGTTTCGTCAAGACGCCACAAATATTCCATTGAAATTGACCATTTTAGGCCAACATGTTTTGTACATTTCACCACTTGAAATTACTGATTTTCCGTGATTCCCTCTGTGCACTGTGCATTTTCAGAATGCACGGTCTCAATCACCAAACGCGCCCTCCATTTTTCGTGCAAAACTTACAATATTTTCCCACCTCCGGGGGCCTGCACGGCGGGCGGCGGGGCTCTGCCCATGCACCCCGCGCCTGCGCGGCGGGCGGCGGGGCTCTGCCCATGCACCCCGCGCCTGCGCGGCGGGCGGCGGGGCTCTGCCCCTGCACCCCGCGCCTACGCGGCGGGCGGCAGGGCTCTGCCCCTGCACCACGCGCCTGCGCGGCGGGCGGCGGGGCTCTGCCCCTGCACCACGCGCCTGCGCGGCGGGCGGCGGGGCTCTGCCCCTGCACCACGCGCCTGCGCGGCGGGCGGCAGGGCTCTGCCCCTGCGCCCCGCGCCTGCGCGGCGGGCGGCGGGGCTCTGCCCCTGCACCCCGCGCCTGCGCGGCGGGCGGCAGGGCTCTGCCCCTGCGCCCCGCGCCTGCGCGGCGGGCGGCAGGGCTCTGCCCTGCACCCGCTGGGGCTTTCGCCCCAGACCCCGAGATGCTGACGCATCTCTTATCTCGCCTGCGGGCGGGACGAAAGGCTTTTGAGTTTTTTTATTAAAGTAGGTGCTCAATGACCAGCCCGCCATGATGACAGCGGGCTGGTCGGGTAATTGCGGCAAAAAAATAACAGCCGGAAATCGCTCCCCAGCTGCAAATATTTTATCTGCTTTTTCCCATCCGTCAGGCGCGGCAGCTCACCCCGATCCCTGCCGGCAAAGATGGCACGCAACCTCATGCCCTTCGCCAACAGGCAGCAACGCAGGACGCTCCCTCTGGCAGATACCCGTGCATCGTCTGCACCTTGTCTGAAACGCACAGCCACGCGGCACATCCAACGCCCCAAAAGGTTCGATATCAATCCGATCGATTTTCTTTGTAAAATCCATTTTGAGATCAAACACAGCATCCAACAGCGCCCGCGTATACGGATGCCGCGCTTTTTCGATCCCCTTGGCAGGGAGGATTTCCACAATGCCGCCCCGATACATCACCGCAACCCGATGTGCAAACGCCTGAACCAGCCCCAAATCATGGGCAACCAGCCCAATCGCGATATTTTTTTCTCTTTGTAGCCTGCAAACCAGCTCCATCACGGTTTTCTGTACCGAAGCGTCCAGCGCGCAAGTGGCCTCGTCCATCACAATCATCTCCGGCTCGAGCGCAATCGCACGGGCAATCGCAGCCCTTTGCTGCTGCCCGCCGGACAGCTTGTGCGGGAACCGGTCGGCAACCTCGGCAGGCAGCCCCACCGCTTCCAACAGCTGCCGCGCGGCAGCGTCCTTTTCAGTTGGCCGAATGCGTCCGAAATTCAGCAGCGGCTCGCAGACCATATCCCGTATTTTCATCCTAGGATGGAACGACCCGCCGGGGTCCTGAAAGACCATCTGGATATGCTGCCGGGCCTGCCGCAGCGCTTCCCCCTTCATCCTGGCAAGGTCTTTCCCTTGATACAGGATTTCCCCCTCGTCAGGCACGTCCAACCGGACAAGCAGCCGCATAAGCGTTGACTTGCCGCAGCCCGATTCCCCGATCAGCCCCAGCGTCTCCCCTCGGTAGAATTTCAGGCTGACATCGTCGCAGGCCGTCCGCGCCCCGCCCCCGGGCGCCGGGAACCGGCGGGTGACATGCCGTGCCTCCAAAATCAAGCTCTTTTCTTCAGGCATCGCGCACACCTCCCAGCGACGGGACCGCATCCAGCAGCTCCCGTGTGCAGCTGCTGCGCCCCCCGCCGAGGATATCCTCCCGCGTGCCGCTGTCAGCAGCCTGCCCGTCCTTCATAACGATTATCCGATCGGACAGATACGCAGCCATGCCAAGATTATGGGTAACGACCAGGATACTGGTCCCATATTCGTCCCGCAGCTCCATCATTTGCCGCACAATCTGCGCCTGTGTCGTAACGTCCAGCGCCGAAGTCGGCTCGTCCGCCAGCAGCAGGCGCGGCCGGAAGGTCATCGCCATCGCAATGCCCACACGCTGCCGCATCCCGCCGGACAGCTGGAACGGATAGGATTTCATGATACTGCCACCGCCGGACAGGTGCATCTGTTCCAGCATGGAAACGCCGCGCTTCCACGCCTCGGCTTTCGGCATCCGACTGTGGGTGCGGATATACTCCGTAAATACGTCCCCAACCCTCCGGATTGGGTTCAGCATCGCGCCCGAGTCCTGAAAAACCATCGAAATTTCTGTCCCCCGGAGCCTTCGCCACTCTTCGGGCGTGTTTGTCAGCAGCGATTTCCCATCCAGCAGGATATCGCCCTGCGTGACCCGCCCGCCTCCCGCGAGCAGCCCCAGTACCGCGCGGATAACCGTCGTTTTCCCGGAACCGGATTCGCCGGTCAGCGAAACGATTTCCCCTGCTTGCAGGCGCATACTGAAATTTTTGACGGCGGGCTGCCCCTGATAGCAAACCGTCATATTCTGTATTTCCAGCATAAGCCCCTCCTTATTCATCCCTGGGGTCAAGCATATCCCGCAGCGCGTCGCCCAGCAGGTTAAACACCGCGGCCACCACGAAAATAGCAGCACCCGGATACACCGTCATCCAGGGTGCGTTCTGGATAAACTGCCTGCCCTCGTTCAGCATCAGCCCCCATTCCGGCGTAGGTGCTTTTGCCCCGAAACCAAGAAAGGACAGCCCCGCAAGCTCCAGCATCATACCGCCGATATCAGCCGCCGCCGTGACCAGCAGCATCGGAAGCACGTCCGGCAGCAGATACCGTGTCAGCAGATACGGTGTTTTGGAGCCGGTTACGACTGCGGCAGCTACGTAATCCCGGCTGCGGGTTTTGAGCACAAGGCTCCTCGCAAGGCGTGCATATTTTGTCCAGCTGACCAGCGCCACGGCAACCACCGCGTTTTTTACGCTCGCCCCCAAGATCCCGGCAATCGCCATCGCGAACACCATGCCGGGAAACGATACCATCATATCCGCAACGCGCATAATAGCCGCGTCCACCCAGCCGCCGAAATACCCTGACAGGATTCCCAGCGCCGTACCCAGCGTGAAAATGATCAGAACCACCGAGAACGACGCCGCAAGGCTGGTGCGCGAACCATAGATCACACGCGCGAAAACATCCCGCCCCAGCTTATCCGTACCGAAAAGATGCTCCGCGCTGGGCGCTTGCAGCGCATCCCCCAGCACCGCGTCCGTAGGGCTGACGCCGCCGGTCACAACAGGCGCAAAAATGGCTGTAAGGACAATCAGAACCGCAAGAGAAGCAAACAGGCAGAACGCTTTATTTTCCTTTATAAAGGTTTGGACCTTCATGCCCGCACCTCCCGCGTCCTCGGGTCAACCAGCCCGCAGGCAAGATCGACCGCCAGATTAACCACCATATAAATCATGGAAATCCAGAGCACATAGCCCTGTATCAGCGGATAGTCGTAAGCCGTGATCGCGGACACCGCCAGATTCCCAAGCCCGGGATAAGTAAAAATAACCTCCACAACAGCGGCGCCGCCCAGCAGCGAGCCAAGCGACAGCCCCAGCATGGTCAGCAGCGGCAGCAGGGAATTGGGGAATACGTTCAGCCACAGGATTTTCCATTCCTGCACCCCCCGTGCCCGCGCACCGATGACATAATCCTGGTTCAGCTCCTCCAAAATGGCGGTACGCACCTGCCGGGCATATTTCGCCGACATGGTGAACGCCAGCGTAACAGCAGGCAAAATCAGGCTTTTCAAATCACCGCCCGAGCAGACGACCGGCAGCAGCCCCAGCCGCACGCAGAAAAACAGCATCAGCAGCAGCCCGACCCAGAAGTTCGGCATGGATACGCCGAAGAAAGTCACGCCGCGCAGCGCGTAGTCCAGGACGGTGTTTTTATGCGTCGCCTGCACCACGCCAACCGGGACAGCCACCAAAAGCATCAATGCCATTGCGGAAAGGGAAAGCTTCAACGTGGGCCAGAGACGGGCGAGCAGCAGCTCGGCAACCGGCTTATTATATGTATAAGACACACCGAAATCACCGCGCAGACAGCCCAGCAGCCAGTCGAAATACTGCACCAGAACCGGGCGGTTCAGACCCAGCGCTTCCCGCGTACCTTGTATGATTTCCTCGCTGGGCATGATGCCCGCAGCCGCATACATCGTGCGCACAGGGTCGCCAGGGGCCAGATAGGTAATCAAAAACGTCAGGAAGGTCACGCCAAGCGCTACAACGGCGATTTGCAGCAGCCGTTCCCCAAGTTGTTTGATCGTCAATAATTCACGCTCCTTTCGGGAAAGGGTGGGAGAGAGGGGGCTGTTTGCAGAAGGCTTAAATTAGGGGGGATGGTTCCCCGCCGCAGCGGTGGGAGGGAGTCCAGAGGGGCTAGCCCCTCTGGCGCTGCCCGAGGAGGGCCGGGAGTCCAGAGGGCAGAGCCCTTTGGCGCCGCCTGCGGAAGGCAACGCGCCGAAAGGCGCTATCCTAATCTAATGTTGCGCGGCGGGATAGATCTCGGTAGTAATCCAATAATAATCCGCCGTGTGGATCGCCGCGCCGCCAATCGTCTCATTCCTGGAAATCATCGAACTGTTGTAATAGCCATGCACCACCGCAGCAGCGTCGTCAATCAGGATCTGCTGCATCCGCCGGATGATTTCGCGGCGCTGATTGCCATCAAACGTTACATTGAGCTCGTGAAACAACGCATCGTATTCCTCGTTCCTGTAACCGCAGTAGTCCGAACCGGAATCCGAACACCACGCCGCAAGGTATTCCGTCGGGTCGCCAGTCCCCACCGTCGTCCAGTTGGAGCCGTTCAGATCAAAATCGCCCGACTGGTAGCTGTCCCACTGGCGCGCGGAGTCGCCGATTTCCAGATTCACGCCAATGCCAATCACGGCAAGCTGCTGCTGGATGGCCTCCGCAAAGTCGCTCAGGCAGCGGTTTTGGTAGGTTACATAGTGCAGCACAATTTCCCTGCCGTCCAGCTCGCGGACGCCGTCGCCGTTGCTGTCCACAATGCCCGCCTCATCAAGCAGCGCCGCCGCGCCGTCAGGATCAAACGCATACGGGTCGGTCAGGCTTTCATAACCGTAATCCAGGCCGGACGGCAGGACGGAACAGCCCGCCGTGTACAGCCCGCCGACTGTAACCGCGCACATCGTTTGGTCGTCCAGCGCCATCAGCACCGCCTGTCGCAGCGTTTTGTTGGACAGTAGCCGCCCCTCCGCCATATTCATATGGGCAAGGCCGGTGCGCACGCCGCCCGCAATCGTAACCGTGAAATTGGGGTCGGCCTGCAGCATGCGCAAATCGTTCATATTGGTCACGTTTTCCGCCAAATCCAGCTGCCCGGACTGAAGCGCCATCGCTTTTGCAGACGCATCGCCCATGTACAGCAGCTCAATCGAATCATAAGGCACATCCCCGCCCCAATAGGATTCATTTGCAACCATGGTGTAGCCGACTTCCTCCCGGAAGTTGGTGGCAACATAGGGTCCGGTGCCAATCGCAGCATGGTCGTAATCGGTGGTATGCGCCGTGTCCAGAATCACCATAACCGGATAAGCAAGATTCTTCGTCAAGTCGACGTAAGGACGGGACGTTCTGATCGTCACATTCCCAGAAGCATTGTCCGCAATGATTTCCGCGCCCGCTTCCAGATAATTCTGCGGAGCCGAGGAGCCGCCCCGGCCCGCCTCAAACAACCGGTCAAAGCTGCCCTTCACCGCTTCGGCAGTCAGCTCGCAGCCGTCGGAAAATCTCACGCCGTCCCGGATGTGGAACACCCACTCGGTATGCCCGTCGTTGACGGTGTATGCATCGCACAGCGCGTTCACAACATTCATGAAATTGTCAAACTTAAACAAGCACTCGCCTACGCCGTAGCGCGAGACGTTCCATGCGCAATTGATCTCCCGCGCGGGGTCAAGCCCGCCGCCGCTGTAATTTTGAATGCCAAAGGTCATGGTGCGGCCGCCCAAGGCGTCCCGGCCGGTTTCATGTGCCTGCTGGTTCACTTCGCCCTCGCGGCCCCCCGCCGGGGCGTCCGCAGAAGGCTCGCCCACCCCCGCGCCGCCGCAGCCAGCCATGACGCCGGCAAACAGCAGCCCGGCCAGCAGCAATGCAAACCATTTCCTGTTTTGTTTCATTTTTGCGTCTCCTTTGTTTTGAATGCGCTCTATCCCGGCGCAGCACACGCCTGTACCTGGTCCCCCACAATAAAAAAACGGCCATAACGATTTGTTACAGCCGATCAAAAACTGTGTAAGCCTACATTTAATATACCGCCCGCATGAAACGCAGGAAGCAAATGCAGCAAAACCAGCGAGACTTCCCATCGTCCGTAAGAATCTCCAATACACGGAATAAGCAGGTCTCCTGACTTATGTTCCACGCGAGCTGCGCCTTCCCAAGTGTCATGCCTCAGTGGCAGAATGCAGCTTGCTCACAATTACAGTGACGGGATCGTCCCGGATTTGCACCGAGTTCCCTTTTCATCCATCGCTGGAACTTACTCCGGCGGCAAACATTGCCGAAATATAGCTTTTGCAAATAGTATACACTCCCTCAAAAAAATTGTCAAGTTATGCGGAAAAAGATTTGTAAAACAGCAGTATTCGGCTCCTGCCGCGTCCTATCCGTGCAAAAAAGCGCAGCCCTTCGGCCCATGGCATTGCGGATGGGGCAAGGCATCCAGGGGCCTGGCAAAGCCGGATCAAAAAACAGGTTTGCCCCCGCAATTCTTTACAGTACGGTTACAGCAGGATTACAATTCTTCCAATTGCTGGATAACAGCACAAAACTACTGTATAATAAAAGCAATCCTGTATAGAACCTGTATGGCTGCTGCGGATTCCAATCGCGCGAAAAACAGGACGGTGTTCCATCCGGCGAGCGCGGCTTTTGCAGCGCGGGGAGGTTACTCATGACAAATCGTGGCTTGTGTCTGCTGTGCGCTGCGGTGCTGCTTTTTGTTATGCTTCCGCACGCATTTGCAGCAGGCAGCCGCGAAATCGTATCACGCACCCCCGGCGTGGAAGCGGAAATTTCCGAAGACGGCGGGCTTTTGTCCATCCGCTACCAGCCGGAAACGCTTCCCACAGAGCGCCATTACCTGATGGTTTTGACTCCCGCGGGCGAAGCCGCCGCTTTGTTCCCGCCTGAATCCATCGCAGGCATCAAACAGGTGTATTCCGCGCAGGACGGTACGCTTTCTGCAACCTTCCCCCTTCCAAAAGAAGGGGATTTTGCCGTCCTGCTGACCGGAATGGGCCAGCCGCTCGCACTCGCTGCCGTATCCAACCCGCGCACGGCTGTGCCAGTGCCGCAGCCGGAACCGCTGACCTACTCGGGCGAACCGCAAACCGGCGTACCGGAAAGCAGCTTTTACACCGTTTCCGGCGGCAGCGCGACCGACGCAGGTACATACACTGCGGAGCTCACGCTGCGCGACCCGGAAAATTTTTGCTGGGCGTCTCCGGATTTTACCGGCAGGCTTTGCTGGCGGATTGAAAAAGCGGCGCTGCCGGAGCAGTCCGGGAAGATAACCCTGTGCTACTCCGGGGCAGGCAAGGCCGAGCTGTCTATGGAAGAAATCAGTGCCGCTTTTCCATCAATTCCAGCCGAAAGCGCGGAAATTGAGGGCATCCAAGACCCCTTTGGGCTTCTGGAATACAGCGGCACTGGCAGCGGCTTCACCGTACATCTCCGGGAAGGTCTGACGCAGGAGGACGCTGGAAAAACGGCGGCGCTCACCGTCCTGCTGCACAGCCGGAATTACGAAGATATTCACGCGAAACTCAGCATTGAGGTGATCGGAAAGACAGATTTATCAGCGCGCTTTGCATTCTCAGAGCCAACCGCAGTCCGCGTCTATAACGGCGCGCCGCAGCGGCTGGAAGGGGTGCTGCTCGACGGCGCCGCCGTGCCCGAGGAGCATGTGCGCTATGAATATTCTGCCGAGCCGGTTAACGCAGGTACGTACACGGTCACGGCAATTTTTGAAGATGCGCTGTACCGCGCGGCTGCGCGAGCCGTGCTGGAAATCCGTCCTGCAGTGCTGACCCCGTCGGTTGCAGGCCATGCCGAAAATACATATGTCAAGACATATGACGGGACAGCGGATGCAACGCCGCCGGAGCTGCAATTTGCACCAGCCACGCCCATAGAAAACTGGCCTCAAAACGCACCTTCCACCGCTGATTACACGGTTCTGGCAACCTTTGCCGACGAGAGCGGGCAAGCCTGTCCTGACGCCGGAAGCGGAAAGCATTTGCGCATAACGGTCAAGCCGGGTGACACGGAAAAAGCGAAAAACTATATCCTCTCGACAGAAACGCTCGACCTTCCGAATGCAAAAATCCTGCCAAAATACATCCAGCCGCAAGTCAGTGAACCCGCGTCTGTTGTGTACAACGGCAGGGCACAGACCCCTGAAGTAACCGTTTCCGCAGACGGGTGCAATCTGGCCCGCGGCCGCGACTACACGCTCACCTATTCGGCAAACCTCCACGCCGGGACGGCAGGGCTGCGGGTGCAGCCATGCGAAGGCAGCAACTATCATTTCCTGAGCATAACACGGCCTTTCGAGATTCAAAAAGCAGTCCAAAAAGATATTGCTTTTGAGGATATCCTGCCCGCCGGGGACGATGGAGCGAACGCTACTAAAACAATCGTATTATCGGAACTGCTCAGCGGCTTTTATCATGTCCAGTTTGGCAAACCGTCCATCGCAGGGCAGGGTGCGTTCACAAAGGGCGTAGCGCTTGCAAACGGCGAGCTGACCATCACCTACCAGCCGCCCGCAAAGCGCGCGGAAACGCTGCTGACCGTGCCGGTTTCCGCCAACGACTTCGAGCCGTTTGACCTGCTGATCACGCTGACCGCCGAAGGCCGCCAGCCCCCGCCAGCGGCTTCGGGCGGAGCAGGGTCACTCCTGGATCACACAAAATTCATCCGCGAGGATGGGCAGAAAATCTTAGTCGGGACACTGGAGGGCCCGCTGAACCGGCGGGACGGCACCGCCTACCAATCCTTCAGCGAGGACGAGCTGCGCGCTGCGCTGTCCGAGCTGGAAGAGGCGGCAGGCCAAACGCGCAAAACACGCCTGCGGCTTCAAATCACCGCAGGCTGCGACGCCGTGAAATTGACGCTGCCCAAGAAATCACTGCGTCTGCTCGCGTCAGCGGGCGCAGATTTGCGGTTGGAAACCAGTGCCGGAAACGCGCTCCTGGACGCGGAAGCCCTCTTGCAGCTTGCACGGGATGCACTTGGGAAAACGATCATCCTGCGCTTTTCCGCAGAGGAAAACGGCCTGCTTTCTTTCACCGCGGAGTCGGGCGGAGAAGCGCTGGAAGCGCTTGGCGAAGGAACAATCAGGCTGTTTTCAGATATTTTTCCACCGGATTTCACCCATTCCGGCATCATTTACGAATCAGAAAACGATGCATCGGCACAGCCGGAATTCGACTATTCCTACGACGAGGAGCGCGGCGAGCTTACGATCACAAGCAGCCGGCTGGGCTGCTTCCAGCTGATGGGCACCGTTGAGCCGCCCCTGTTCGCCCCGTCTGACGCGCAGATCCCAGGGGGTCAAACGGTGGTATTTTCCGACGTGCCGCCAGGGCATTGGGCGTATCCATACGTCACCGCCCTTGCCGCGAAGGGCATCATTTCCGGCGTTGGGAACGGTGCTTTTGCGCCGGACCAACCGGTCACGCGGGAGCAATTTGTCAGGCTTTTGGCAAATGCCGCAGCCGCCGAACCCTCCGGATACACTTCCCGTTTCGAGGACGTCGCCCCGGAACGTTGGAGCGCGTCAGCAATTGAATGGGCGGCAGAAAACGGTTTTATCTCCGGGCGCAGTAACACGATTTTCGCCCCCACCGAGCCCATCTCCCAGCAGGAAGCCGCCGCCATCCTGCACCGCTACCTGCTTTTGACCGGGCAGGACGTGCCGGTATCAGCAACGCCGGTCTTGTTCGCCGATCAGGACAAAATTGCGGCTTGGGCGGCGGAGGCTGTCGCCGAAATGCAGAAGCGGGGGATTGTCAGCGGCTCCACCGACGGGCTAAACCGCTGGTTCCTCCCGGAATCCTACGCCACGCGCGCCGAGTGCGCACGCATGATTTACGTGCTGCAAAACGGGCTGAACGCGGCGGCGCTGGAACCCACCCCTTCGCCTTTCAGCGGGGGAGTAGGTACTGAAACAATATTCTTTCGAGATGATCCGTATTCATAACGCCCAGCACCCATCCGGTAAGCGCCCGCGCTTCTCCTGCATCATCCCTCAAACCGACAAATATGGACAAAATCAGATTTTATAGCCCGCCTGGAATCGACAGGAAACCGTTTGCCAGCACCCGTAGAGCCGCATTTTCGCACACAAATTGTGAAAAAATCTTAAAATTACCTGAAATATCCTGTTCAAGCGCCGAAAAAAGTGTTATAATAAAGGCAAATATTTGAACCAGGAAAGAAGGGCCCATATGAACAAAAGGAAGGTGGTTTTTCGCCGCAGGCTTGCAGTTTCCGCCGCAGCGCTGGCGGTTCTGGCGCTGCTGTTCATACTGCTCCGTACAGTCTGGGGGCTGATGACGGGCGCTGGGGGCAGTCCCGCCGCAGCGCATTACACGGGCGAACCGGTAAGCATCAGCGAATACGACAACAGCGCGGACGATCGCCCGGCGGTAGAGTGGAACCTGATGCTGGTGAACGAAAAATACCCCCTTGCGGAAGGCTATGTGCCGGTGCTGGCAACAGTAGACGGCCGCTGGGAGGTCGATGAACGGATCGTGGATTCGGTTGCGGAAATGCTTGCAGACTGCCGGAAAGAGGGCTTGGAACCCCTGATTTGTTCCGCTTACCGATCTGTAGACAAGCAGGAAGAGCTGTTTGTCAGCCGCATTGCCCGCAGCGAAGGCGACGGCCTTGACGGCGATGCGGCGGTTGCGAGTGCGGCAACCGTTGTAGCGGTACCGGGCGCAAGCGAACACCATACCGGGCTGGCGCTTGACATTGTTTCAAACGGCTACCAGCTGCTCGACGAAGGGCAGGAAGGCACTCCTGAAAACCAGTGGTTGCGCGAGCACTGCGCGGACTATGGCTTTATCCTGCGCTACCCGGTCGGGAGCACGGACGAGACCGGTATTATATATGAACCGTGGCATTTTCGGTATGTCGGGAAAAAAGCGGCAAAGGAAATCATGGAGCGCGGCATCACATTTGAAGCCTATTCCGGGGCCGTTTAACCCGCGTGCGGCCTGCCTTTCCCGCGCGTTCTCAGAGCAGCAGGAGCGTACCCACGACAACAAGAAAAAGCCCTAAATAAGCGCGCTTTACGAGCTTCTCATGCAAAAACGCCCTTGAAAACATCACTGTAACTACAATGCTCAATTTATCAATGGGGACGACTGCGCCCACGCGCCCGGTTTGAAGCGCTTGATAATAGCACAGCCACGAAAGCCCTGTTGCAAGCCCGGACAGGACGAGGAACAGCCAGCATCTGCGGTCAATTTTGTGCACATCGTGCTGCAAGCCTTGCAGGAGCACCATCCCCCATGCGCAGGCTAAGACAAAAACGGTACGGATTGCGGTTGCGACATTCGGGTCGAGGGCCTGCACGCTGAGTTTACCGAAAATAGCCGTCAGCGCCGCAAAAACGGCAGAAAGCGCCGCGAAGGGGAACCATCCGCGCGTGCCGCCCGTTTCTGGGACAGCCGGAGGCGCTAACATGAGCGCCGTTCCCGCGCCTAAAATCGCGATTGCGAGCAGTGCGCGCAGCCCGAGGGGCTCTCCGAGCAGCAGCGCTGCGAGCAGGATTGACAAAATGGTGCTGCTTTTATCCACGGCAGCGACCCGGCTGACGGTGCCAAGCTGCAGCGCTCGGAAATAGCACAGCCATGACGCGCCGGTTGCGAGGCCGGACAGCGCCAAAACCGCGAGCGTCCGCGGGGCTGCTGTGAGGACGAGCGCGCCGCGCCCGGTTGCGAGCACAAGCGCCCAGGCAGCTGCCAGCACGACGGTTGTGCGGATTGCTGTTGCCAGGTGGGAGTGGACGCCGCGCACCCCAATTTTAGAAAGGACGGCGGTAATGCCGGCGAACAGCGCCGACCCGCACGCAAACCACAACCACATATCCATCCCCCTTGATCGCCTCCGCAGCGGGCGCCAAAGGGCGCTGCCCTTTGGAAACCCGGCCCTCCTCGGGCAGCGCCAGGGGACTCTGTCCCCTGAACCCCTGCAATTTTTTCGAGAAAAAATTGAGTAAAAGCTTTATCTCGCCTGCGGGCGGGACGAAGGCTTCCTTGCGTTTATCCCTGCTCCTATTCCGCAAGCGGCAATTTGTGTTTGAAAATGTTGATTTTATTAGAGGTGAACTGATTTGAAAAATGTAACACTGTGCTACATAGAACGCGGTGACGAATACCTGATGCTCCACCGCGTGAAAAAGGAAAACGACATCAACCACGACAAGTGGATCGGTGTTGGCGGCAAGTTCGAGGACAAGGAAAGCCCCGAAGAATGCGTCCTGCGGGAAACGCGCGAGGAAACCGGCCTGACGCTGACCGATTACCGCTACCGCGCGGTTGTAACCTTTGTTTCCGACGAGTATGAGACCGAATACATGCATCTTTTTACTGCGTCAGCCTGGGAAGGCGAGCTGCGGGAATGCGATGAAGGCGTACTCGAATGGGTCAAAAAGGACAAGGTTTTTGCACTTCCGATTTGGGAGGGCGACAAGCTGTTCCTGCGCCTGCTCGCGGAGGAGCACCCGTTTTTCTCTCTCAAGCTGCGTTATGAGGGCGAACGGCTCGCCGAGGCTGTCCTTGACGGCAAGCGGCTCTTATAAGCGCCCCCTCTGCTTCCGTTCCAAAACGGCATCCGGCAAACTGCGTCTTTACTTTCATTATACACCGCTTGTCAAGCTTCTGCTTTTCCCGCACGCCCCCTAAAAAAAGCATAGGGCAACCGTGCAGAAAGCCGCGCTCAGACGCAAAGACGTTAGAATGGCACAAGCGTGTTTTTGACCCAGCTATTATCCCAAAAGGAGGGGACGCTATGCACCGAATCCTGCGCGATTTCTACCTTGCCGAGCTGCGCGGGCTCCTGCCATTGCTTGCCGCAATCGCGCTGCTGCTCGGATATCTCATCCTGCGAGGGCTCTTCCCTGTGCAGGCCATTTTGTTCTGCCCGCTGCTTGCCGTGCTTGCCTCCCTGCGCGCCTGGCTGTCCAGCACAGCCTTCCGCAATGCGTTTGAAACGCTTCCACTCGCACGTCAGGAACACATCGCACGCGAGTACACGCAGCCGCATCCTGCCGTCCCGATGTATCAGGGAGAAGCGCACCTGCTGTCCGACTGCCTGCTCTGCCGCAGCCGCCGCACCCTGCTTTTGCTGCCCAGTGAAACGCTCGCCTATGCAAAATTTGTACACTATGGCGGCCGGAACCGCGCCGTTTCCGCCCTGCTGCTGACCGGCCTTGACGGGAAATCCTTCCGGCTGGAATTTCTGGCGGGGCAAAAGAAAGGGCTGGCGGCGTTTGCTGACATCCTCGACGCTTGGGACGTCCCCATTGAGGGCTGCGCCACTGTAGAGTGAGCGCGGCTGCCGCTTTTCCAGGGCAAAAGGGGACTGCTTAATAAAGTCCTGTTTTGCAAAATCAAACAGCTTTTTGCGTCTCGATGATGGTAGTATCTTCAAAACCTTTGGAGGAAAAACATGGGGAAAGATAAACTTTATGAAACAATGAAAGTCGTTGCGAAACAAAGAAAAATGAAAGCGTCCCCGCAGCATGACCTCTATAAAAAGGATGGGCTGTATTTCTATCACGCGTTTTATGCCTTTGATTTTTTTCATCCTTATGAAGAAGAAACTGGATTGGCAACGATTATTCTGGATATTTCAGTCAAATACTGCCGCTTCGACGAGCTTAGATGGGGCATCCTTCAGCCGGAGAATGATTTGAAATTTACTGATAGGGTAAGAGCGAACAGTATCGCTGCATGTAAAGCGTCCTTTCCAAGAAAAAAAGCCTGTTTTCAATATGATGGTTCAGAAAATGGCTTGAGCCAATTATGTGAAGATATTCTTGACTACTTAGTAAATTTTTATAGGGATTTTTGGAGCGTTATAAATAGAGATTATGGGACACTTGAGGAATATTATATCGCCAATATAGAGGAAAATCCATTGTTGGCTGGGCTGGTATATATAGAACGCGGTCAATTTCAAGATGCGGAAAAATGTTTTCGATTGCCCAATATGAGCTGCAAAAATTCATCCACTCCCATTAGCCCGGTGACTGAAGAACAGCTTGCCCGTGTTAGCGTCTCTTGCAAGCATCCCAATTTCCGAAGCGATTACGAAAGATTGCTTGATTATACAATAGCTATGCAACACGGTGTAAAATGGACAAAAGAAACGGCTGACTATGGATTATTGCCAGAAGAACGGCAGGGGAAATAGGCTCTAAGCCTGCGGCGGGCTATTGACGTACCCCAAACGAAGAACGCAAAAAAGGGAGGGCTCCCCTCCCTTTTGTTGTGCCAGCTTTGAAAACGGAAAACCGCCACGCTTTTTATACCGGGACTGCGCTTTCCAGCGTCCGCACTATGTAAAGCGCAAGGAGCAACAGCACAGGAATCGAAGTAAAAAACCATTTCACCACTGGGAAGCCTTCGCCGCGCAGCTCCCGGGCAAGCTGCCTGCAATGGGTCAGCGCCCAATAGATCACATATGCGCCGCTCATCAGCATCATAGCGCTGTAACCCCCCCAGACCAATTCCCATTCGTCAGGGAGAATCCCGATGAGCTCTACAAGAAGGTTGTTAGCCGCGTGCGCCGCAACCGCCGCCTTGAGCGAAAAACGCTGGGACACGTAGCCGAACACCAGCCCGCACGCGACAGCGGTCGGAAACTGCACCAGGTTGCCGTGCATCAGCCCGAACAGGAGGGCGCTGACCGCCAGCGCAAAGCCGCGCCCCCACGGCTCCAGCCAGCGCAGCACCGCGCCGCGGAACACGGCCTCCTCTACAAGGGGCGCGATGATGACCGAATACAGGAACATGGAAACCGTAACCGACGCGCCGGAGGAAATCTCGGCAGCCTGTTCCAGAGAATAGCCAAGGCTGTCAACGAAATTTTCCAGCGGGATCGAAATCAGGCTGGAAAGCAGCTGCATCCCGTTTATGGCCACCACCGCAATCAGGAAGCGCCGCACACCGATAGGCTCGGCAGGCGTTTCCCGCCGCAGCCGTCCGCCAAGGAACACCAGCACGACCGCAAGGCCGACCAGCGACGCTGCGATCATGTCAACGCCGGTGTTCCAGACCATGTCATAAATCTCATCCGGGGTAAGCGGCGGGATCCGGATTACATGTGTGGCCAGATACCGCGCGAGCGCCCGCTGGATGGCATAAGCGCTCGCGATAAGCAGCGTTTCCTGCAAGATCAGTGCAACAGCCAGCCTGCGGAAATCGCGTTTCGCGGCACGTCGCAGATCGCCAAGCTCATCCCACATCGTGCTGCTCCTTCCGACGGTGCAGGCGGGGGTAATGCCCGTCGCTGAGCACCACGCCGAGGATGACCAGCAGTACGCCTACCGCGCCAACCGGGGTCAGACGTTCTCCCAGCACAAGCGCAGCGGTAATGATCGTCACAACCGGCGTTGCGTAAATATACACACTCGACTTGACCGCGCCAAGATAGCTGACGGCGGTATTCCAGGACACAAACCCAACCGCGCCTGCAAGGAAGCTCAGATGGGCCAGGTTCAGCAGGTTAACCGGCTGCGTCAGCTCCGCAAGCGAAGGCGCAAAGCCGCTGCGGATCACATAAGGCGACATAAACACCAGCCCCCAGAGGAAAAACCGCCGGGTCAGCAGCGCCGGGGGATATCCGGCTTCGGACAGGCGGCGCACCAAAATAGAATACACGCCCCACGAAACCGCCGCCAGCAGCGCAAGCATATCCCCCTTCGGGTTAATGTGAACGCCGCCGCCCGTGTAATTCATCAGGAACACACCCACGATCGCAGCCGCAAAGCCCGCGAAAAAGTTCGGCTTCAATTGCTCGCCCTTCAGAAAGAACGCCGCAAAAATCGCAGTAAACAGCGGCGCAACCGACACAATCACGCCAATATTGGAAGCGGTCGAATATTGCAGCGCAATATTTTCAAACGAATAATAAATCGTAATGCCGCAAAGCCCCGCGACAGCGCACCAGAGCTCATGCTTGCGCTCATGCAGGCGCAGCACACGCGGGTTGAACGCCCAAAGCGCGAGATATCCGAGCGCAAACCGGATCAAAAGAATCTCCGCAGGGGAAAAGGCGCGCAAAAGCACCTTCGTTGAGATAAACGTCGTGCCCCAAATCAAAATCGTAAAGCCCGCGAACAGATGCCCGCGTAGCTGCCTGTTAAGCTGCATGCAATCAGCCCTTTCTTCATAATTTCTTTATTCGCATTCTATGCGCCAGGGATAAACGGCTGCACAAAAGAACCCCCCGTCCCGCCCGCAGGCGTGATAAAGCTTTTACTCAATTTTTTCCCGAAAAAATTGCGGGAGTCCAGAGGGCAGAGCCCTCTGGCGGGGGTCCCGGGGGCAGCGCCCCTGGGCGGGAGTCCAGAGGGCAGAGCCCTCTGGCGGGGGTCCCGGGGGCAGAGCCCCTGGGTGCCTCAGCGTATAAAGCCCCCGCCAATCACAACGTCCCCGTCATAAAAAACCGCCGCCTGCCCCGGCGCTGGCGCGCGGACCGGCGAATCAAACGCAATACGCGCAAAATCCCCCGACGGATATACAACCGCCCGGTCGGCCCTCTGCGAAAACCGCACACGCACCTCGCAGGGGAACGCGCCCCCCTCCGCATATTCCGGCGCGCAATAATGCACGCCGTCTACCTCGATTTCACTGCGCAGCGGATCTTTCAGCGATAAAACGACCTCCGCCGTTTCCGGGCGCAGCGCCGTTACAAACAGCCGCCCCGACGCTGACACCCCCAGCCCCTTCCGCTGGCCGACCGTATACCGGTGCACGCCCCCATGACGGCCTAGCACCCTGCCGGTTTCATCTACAAAATTGCCCTCCGGCAAACGCACACCGCTGCGCTCCAACCAGGAACACCAGTCCCCGTCCGGGATAAAGCAAAGATCCATGCTGTCCTTCGCCTGCGCGCACGGGACGCCCTCCCGCGCCGCCCGCTCGCGCACCCCATCCTTACTTTCCGCTTCACCCAGCGGGAATATGCACCGCGCCAGCACCTCGCGCGGCAAACGGTGCAGCATATAACTCTGATCCTTCGCGCTCACGCCGCGCAGCAGCAGCACACGCCCCTTTTCGTCCCGCGCCGTGCGCGCATAGTGCCCCGTCGCAAGGTACGCCGCCCCGATCTCATCCGCATAGCTGGCCAGCGCCCGGAATTTGATCGCCGGGTTGCAAACAACACAAGGGATCGGCGTGCGCCCCGCGCGGTACTCGCCCTTGAAATATCCACAGACCGTCCGCTCGAACGCCGCCTTCTCATGCGCAAGGTGCAGCGGGATCTTTAAGCTGTCCGCAACACGCTGCGCGGCTTCCTCGCCTCCGAGCCCCAGCTCGAGGAACAGCCCGTGTACCTCAAAGCCGCGCTCGCGCAGCAGCGCCGCCGCCACCGCCGAATCTACGCCGCCGGAAAGCCCTAACACTACTTTTTCCATCAACGTGCCTCCCAATCCTCTACACCCGCAAAAAGCTGATGCGGGAGCGGTGCAAAATTTACCAGCAGCCCCGCGCGGGTGACCACCTGCGCACGCCCAAAGGCCAGCGGCAGCACCGGGACAGCTTCGGAGAACGCCGCATAATAAGCGGCAGCATCACCGCCCGCGCGGTAAGCCGCCATCGCCGCTTCAAAGGCTTCGTCCGCGTAACCGCCATAATTGAGCGCGCCGCCCTCGGAAACCAGCGGGCGCAGGTCAAAATCAGCGGTCAGCAGGGTTTCACCATAATACATATCAAAATTGCCGCGTTCCAGCGCCTTCACGTATTCCTCATAAGGCACAGCATTGACCGTCGCACCAATGCCCGCCGCCTGAAGGGTTGCCGCAATCTGCTGCGCCGCCGCAACCTTATACGCATTGCCGCTGTTAACCAGGATCGAAGGCGCAAACGCTTCATGCCAATAGGGCGTATACCAGGGCGTCGGGGGCGGGATATAGTCCAGCACGCCGTCGCCGTTAGTATCCTCAAACCCGGCCGCGCGCAGCATCCCGGCCGGGTCGGCCACGTCCTGCGCGTCCTGCGCGTCCTGCGCGGGGGCGGGCTGCGGGTTGACCGGCAGCGCCGCCGGATCGGCACAGTTTTGCAGCTGCGACGCGCACAATGCGTCGCGCTGGATGAGCAGCCCCAGCGCCTGCCGCACAACCGGCTGGCTGAGCGCGCCGTGCTCATGGTTCAATCCCAAGTAATGCAGGCTGGTGGTGCGCGTCTGGCAGATATTGACCGCACCGCCGCGCCGGGCCGTCACGCCCTGCATGCGGCTGACCGAGATATCGCCGGTGCCGAAACCCGCAGAAAGCGCTTCGGAATGCGCCGCATTCACCAACGTCACCGTATCAAACGCCGTCACCTTGCCGCCGTGCCAATTCTCATTGCTGCGCAGCTGCCACCTGCCGTTTTCCTCCACCGCGCGGAAAGGCCCGGTGCCGTCGGCAAAGGTATCATTGGCAGTGCCCGCGCGGCAAACCGGCACGTCAAGCAAGCGCGGCAGCTGGGCGTTCGGCGTTTTCAGCGTCACAGACACGCGGTTGCCGTCGGCGGAAATATCCGCCACATCGGCAAATCGCGCATGGTAGGGCGACGACTCGCTCTGCATCGCAACCTTCCAACACGCGGCTACGTCGGACGCGGTAAGCGGCTCGCCCGACCAGAACGTCACGCCCTCTTTGAGCGTAAACGTCCAGCTCAGCCCGCCGCCCTCAAAGGACTCGCAGAGCACCGGGACAGGCTCAAAATCGGGGCCGAGCTCGAAAAGCCCCTCATACAGCGCTTCGATCAGCAGATGGTTGACCTGCGTCCGGGACGTGACCGGGCTGACCGGCTCGCTGCTGTCCCACGCAAGGCCGAAATATCCCGGCTCCTTTTTGGCCCCGGGCGCGGCAGCCGTGTCCGCCGCAGTATCCTGCGCAGGCGGCTCCTCCGGCAAAAAGGCTTCGCAACCCGCGCAGGGCAGCGCCAGCACAAGCGAAAGCCCCAGCGCCGCCGCCCGCCTGCCTGTACGATGCTTTTTCACAGGCAGATGACCCCCGCATGTACGCCGCGTACCCCGTGGGTGTAGCGGTGCGACCAGAATTCCCCATGCTCACAATACGTGCAAATGCCCGAATCAACGATATTCCCCTCGGCGAGCCCCGCCTGCCGTAGCAGCATGGCGTTGATGCCCTGAAGGTCGACAAACCACTTCTCGCCGCGCGGCTCGATATAGGGGCGCACCCCAGCGCCAAGGCTGCTTTCCATCGCTTCGGGCACGTCCGCGCCGGTCTCAAAGCAGCACTGCCGGATGGACGGCCCCATGACCGCGACCAAAGACTCCCGCCGCGCGCCGAGCCGCCCCGCCATCACATCGACGGTCTTCGGCAGGATGCCCGCCGCCGTGCCGCGCCAGCCTGAATGGCAGACGCCAATGCTGCGGCTCGCAGGGTCAAACAGCAGGGTCACAACGCAGTCGGCATAAAAGCCCACAATCGGCGTCCCCGGCAGGTTGGTGACAATCGCGTCGGACTCCCAGACCATCGGCTTTGTGAGCCCGGTCCCGGCAAGCTCCTCGGTGACGACGGACACCTCGTCGCGGTGTACCTGCTCGGTACGGGTGAGCCGCGAAAGGCCCAGCCCGAGCGTATCGCACAGGATGCGGTAATTTTCGCGCACGGCCTCCGGGTCGTCGCCGCGGCTGAAGCCGAGGTTCAGGCTTTCGCACGCGCCTGCGGACACGCCGCCGGTTTTGGTGGTAAAGGCGTGGCGCACCGGTATTTTCTCGCAGATATAATACCCTAAAGCGCCCTTTTGGACGCGTTTCATCGTTGTATGCATGGTTTCCCCTCCAATGTCTCCCTCTATTATAACCGATTCGCGGGCCGTCCACAAGAGGCCCAAGGGCTGTGCATGGAAAAAAACGCCTTAAAAATCGAAAGCAGCTGCGGCTTTTTCTTGACACCATGCACAAAACGATATAAAATAAGAATGTAATACCATTTGTAATGGAAGCCCTGCGCCCGGGCGTTCGGGATTATGTGCCTGCCAGCAGACGCTTCTCTATATTCCTGTGCCGTTCTGGAATTCATAAACGGGATTACGAAACGCATCTGAAAGAGAAAAAAGAAAACAGGAGGTGTTGTATTTTTGCAAAACCCAATCGTGACCCTTATTATTGCTGTAGTCTGTTTGATTATTGGTGTGATCATCGGCTTTCTTTATAGAAAAAATGTCGCCGAAAAAGAGATCGGCAGCGCCGAACAGGAAGCGACCCGAATCATCAACGATGCAATCAAATCTGGGGAAACCAAGAAGCGCGAGGCCATCCTCGAGGCAAAGGACGAGATCCACAAATCACGTACCGAAGCCGACCGGGAGATCAAGGAGCGGCGCAACGAGGTCCAGAAGCTGGAGCGCCGCCTTAACCAGAAGGAGGAAAGCCTCGACAAGAAAAACGACGCGGTAGAACGCAAGAGCGAGGAGCTGAGCCGCCGGCTGGCCGATGCGCAGCGCTCCCAGGAGGAGATCGGGCGCATCCGCGACGAGCAGCTGAGCGCGCTGGAACGCATTTCCGGCTTTACACGTGAAGAAGCAAAGGACTACCTGGTGCGCTCCATTGAGCAGGAGGCGCAGCACGACGCGGCAGTGAAAATCCGCGAGATCAACGCACGGCTCAAGGAGGACGCGGACAAGAGCGCCCGCGAGCTGATCACAATGGCAATCCAGCGGTGCGCGGCAGACCATGTCGCGGAAGCGACGGTGTCGGTCGTACCGCTGCCCAACGACGAAATGAAGGGCCGGATCATCGGCCGCGAGGGGCGTAACATCCGCACCCTCGAAACGCTGACTGGCGTAGACCTCATCATCGACGACACGCCGGAAGCAATTACGCTGTCCTCGTTTGACCCCGTGCGGCGCGAGGTTGCACGCGTAGCGCTTGAAAAGCTGATTGCGGACGGGCGCATCCATCCGGCGCGCATTGAGGAGATGGTCGAAAAGGCGCGCCGCGAGATCGACCAGATCATCAAATCGGAGGGCGAGCGCGCAACCTTCGAAGCAGGCATCCACGGCATCCATCCAGAGCTGGTCAAGCTGCTCGGGCGGCTGCGGTACCGCACCAGCTACGGGCAGAACGTACTGGTCCACTCGATCGAAGTGGCGCACGTGGCAGGCATCCTTGCGTCCGAGCTCGGCATCGACCCGGTGCCCGCACGGCGGGCGGGACTGCTGCATGACATCGGCAAGTCAGTCGACCACGAGGTCGAGGGCAGCCATGTCGACATCGGCGTAGACCTCGCGCGGCGCTACAAGGAAGGCCCGCAGATCGTACACGCGATCGCGGCGCACCACGGCGACGTGGAGCCCGAGACGGTCATCGCATGCCTGGTGCAGGCGGCGGACGCCATTTCGGCAGCGCGCCCCGGCGCACGGCGTGAAAACCTTGAAAACTATATCAAGCGCCTTGAAAAGCTTGAAAACATCGCGAACACCACCCCTGGCGTATCGAGCTCCTACGCAATCCAGGCTGGGCGTGAAATCCGCATCATTGTCAAGCCCGACCAGGTTTCCGACGACGCGATGGTCATGCTCTCGCGCGAGATCGCCAAGCACATTGAGGAAGAGCTGGACTACCCCGGCATGATCAAGGTCAGCATGATCCGCGAGACCCGCGCAGTCGAATACGCAAAATAACCCTATTGAAGCACAAAAGAGTGAGCCGCTGAGGCCCACTCTTTTTTTGCGCATTCAGCTGCCGGACTTGTCAGCGGGCCTGGACAGCAGCGCGAACAGGCAGCCGAACACAATCGCCGCCGCAATACCGCCCGCCGCGCCGCTCACGCCGCCGGTAAAGGCGCCCAGAAGCCCCTTCTCCGCGACCCCCTTCGCCGCACCCTTTGCCAGCGAGTAGCCGAAGCCGAGGAGCGGGACGGTCGCGCCCGCTCCTCCGAAGTCGACAACGCGCTGATAAAGCCCCAGCCCTTGCAGGACGACCCCAAGGACGACATAAGAAACAAGGATGCGTGCCGGCGTCAGCTTGGTTTTGTCAATCAGGATTTGAGAGAGCGCGCAAATGATACCACCTGTAATAAATGCGTTTAAATATTGCATTTCGTATTACCTCTTTTGCAGGCCGCAAGATCTCGCAGCCCCAATAAATTACTATTTGTATAATCAGCAAAAAATATCACAAAAGCCCAACCACCGCAGCAGCAACCACCGCCCCCCGTCCCGCCCGCAGGCGGTGGAAGGGAGTCCAGAGGGGCTAGCCCCTCTGGCGCCGTCCGCGCAGGACCGCCCGCCGCGCAGGCGCGGGGTCCAGGGGCAGAGCCCCGGAAAATGTCAGTTCGAGCGCTCGAGCACCACCGCGTGGCAGACGCCCGCAATCGATTGCCCCTGCTGCAGCGAAGTCGGGCTCATCAGCGCACCCGTCCCCGCAAAGACGACCCGACGCAGCGCCCCCTGCCGAAGCTCCCGCAGGATGTGCCCGCAAATGACAGCCGCCGAGCACCCGCAGCCCGAACCGCCCGCATGCGTGTCCTGCTCCTCGCCGTACAGCAGCGAGCCGCAGTCCGAATACACCGGCGTGACGTCAATCCCGTCCCGCCGCAGCAGCGTGACCAGCAAGTCCGCGCCGACCGCCGCCAGGTCGCCCGTCAAAATGCGGTCGTAGTCGGTCGGCTTCGTGCCCGTGTCCTCAAACAGATGCTCTAACGTGTCGCAAGCCGAAGGCGCCATCGCCGACCCCATATTGTTCGCGTCCTTGACCCCCATGTCGACCATCTCGCCGAACACCGCATGCGTCACCCGGATATCGCCGCCGCAGTCCGCCAGCACAGCGGCCCCCGCCGCCGTCGCCGTCCACTGCGCCGTCGGGGGCCTCTGCCCACCGTAGGCCAGCGGGAACCGGTACTGCCGCTCTGCCGAGCAGAAATGCGAGGACGCCGCCGCCGCCGCCTTCCGCACCGTGCCGCCGTCGATCAGCGCCGCACCCAGCGCCAGCCCCTGCGCCATCGTCGAGCACGCGCCGTACAGCCCCAGATAGGGCACGTGCGCGTCCACCGACGCAAGCGACGAGCCGATGCACTGGTTGAGCAGGTCGCCCGCAAGGATGCAGTCGAGCCCGCTCAGCGCCATCCCCGCCTTTTCCGCCGCAAGCGCGATTGCCTGCTTCTGCATCTCGCTTTCGGCGAGCTCCCAGCTTTTCTGTCCGAAGCGGCTGTCCTGCGAAACCACGTCGAAGAACTGGCCCAGCGGGCCGCTGCCTTCCTTTTCGCCGACGACGGCGGCGCTCGCCAGCACCGACGCGGGGCGGTCAAATTTTATGGTACGTTTGCCAACCCGTTTTGCCATGCTCAGCCCCCCATCCAGAACAGCAGCAGCCCATAGATCACGCTTGCGGAAACGCCGTAAACAAGCACCGGCCCCGCGATGACGAACAGCTTGGCGGCAAGGCCGAGCACAAGGCCCTCGCTTTTGAACTCCATCGCAGGCGAAACGATGGCGTTGGCGAAGCCGGTAATCGGCACGATGGTGCCCGCGCCCGCGTGCTTGGCGAGCTTGTCATAAAGGTGCAGGCCGGTCAGCAGCGCACCGAGGAAAACCATTGTGATGGCAGTCGCAGCGGCGGAGCCGTCGGTATCCATGCCGCGGTTCTGGTAGTAGTTGGAAACCAGCTGGCCGATGGTGCAGATAGCGCCGCCGGTCAGCCCGGCCCAGAGCATGTCTTTCCAGAGCGGCGAATCCGGCGATTTTTTCTGGTAAAGCTGTTCGTATTCAGCTTTTGACAGGTTCATATCGATCCCTCCATTGGTTTTCGGATAGTTTTCGCGCGTCGGCAAAAATTTATTCTGGCCTTATAAAATATGCGAAAATTGGCACTTTGAAAAAGGCCAAAAAAGGGGTATGATAGGTTCATCCAGTAGAGGGAACCAAAGGAGGAAACGGAACTATGGATACGAAAAGCAAAAAAATCACGACATATGACATCGTGGCGGTCGGGATGATGGCGGCGTTTGTGTTTATTGCGTGCCGGTTTTTCGGGGTAAAGATCCCCACGCCGGGCGGGAGCACGACGGTGAAGCTGGGCAACGGTATTTGCGTATTGTGCGGGCTGCTATTGGGCGGCTGGCGCGGCGGGCTTGCTGCTGCGATTGGCACAGCGTTTTATGACTTGAGCGACCCGGAGTTCGCGCCCGATGCTTGGATTACGTTCATTCGGTATTTCATCATGGCGGGCTTGGCGGGCACGATTGCGCACTGGGGCGGCGCGAAGGGGCGGAAGCTTCCGCGCAACGTGATCGCGGCGGTCGTTGGCGCATACAGCTATTCGGCGATGTATATTGCCAGCAAGGTGGTTGGCTCAATGCTCTTAGGTTCGGCCTTTGTTCCGGCGGTAATTGCAAACGCGACCCGTATTGTGGCGTCGCTGACGAACGCAACTGTTGGCATAGCGGTAGCGTTAGCGCTGGCCCCGGCTCTTCAGCGTGCTTTTGCGGCGACAACCTTTGGCCGCAGCTTCCAGACCCAGTGACCCCTTGCCTGTTCTTCACTGCACCCCGCGCCTGCGCGGCGAGCGGCAGGGCTCTGCCCCTGCACCCCGCGCCTACGCGGCGAGCGGCAGGGCTCTGCCCTGCACCCGCTGGGGCTTTCGCCCCAGACCCCGAGATGCTGACGCATCTCCACTCGCCTGCGGGCGGGACGGGGGGTTAAAGTTGAGCGGATTTTATGATCTGTGCAGTGTCCAGCCCGCCATGATGACAGCGGGCTGGACGGCTTAATGCGGATGCTCTGGTGCTGTCCCACCTACAGCGCGCCCGCCGCCAGGCCGCTGGCATACGCTCACCAGCGGCCTGGCGGCTCCCCTTACCCGATTAGTCGTTCTGTTGCTGCATATACTTGACAAATCCCATCCGACAAGGTATCCTGAAAGGGACAACACTGGAAAAGGAGAACTCACATGCTGGAAATTGGAACAAAGGGATATTCCGAACTGACCGTTACCGAAGACCTGCTCGCAAACAAAGTAGGCAGCGGCCTTGTCGCCGTTTATGCAACCCCGATGATGATCGCCGGGATCGAAGGGACCGCTGCATCTTCGGTTGCCGCCGCACTTGAAGCCGGCCAGACGACCGTTGGCTGTCAGATGAACGTCAGCCATGTAGCCGCAACCCCTGCGGGCATGAAGGTACACTTCGAGACTGAGCTGACCGCCATTTCGCCAAATGGCAAAATGCTGACCTTCCGCGTCGCTGCATTCGACGAAACCGGCCTGATCGGCGAAGGCGAGCATCAGCGCGCCATCGTCTGGAAAGAGCGCTTCGAGCAAAAGGCGCAGGCAAAGCTTGATTCCAACTGAAAAGCCATATGCCGAGGGCTCCCGTTACCATCCGGGAGCCCTTTTGCAGCCCCGTGCCCCCTTCTGTTTTTTCCCGCGCAGAAAATCCCGGCAAATCCAGCAAGGGCGGTTGCCTTTTCAGGCGGGATAGGGTACAATTTAGATAGGCAGCAACCGACAGGAGGATTTTTTATGCATTTGATTGAAGATACCAGTCATCCCGTGCAGGCATTCGGCGTTGTTTCCGCGCACCGGCAGCTTGCCGGGGGGCTGTTTGAGCTCCGGGTTACGGTACCGGAGATTGCCAGCCTTTCCCGCCCCGGGCAATTCGTACATATCACCTGCGGCGACGCAAATTTCCTGCGCCGCCCGATTTCCATCTGCGACGCGGCGGACGGCGTACTCCGTCTCGTGTTCCAGCAAAAGGGCGAGGGTACCGCGTGGCTCGCCGCGCGCACCGAAGGCGACCCGCTTGATCTCCTCGGCCCGCTCGGCAGAGGCTTCGATCTGTCTGCGCTCGGCCCCCGCCCGGTGTTTGTCGGCGGCGGCATCGGCGTGCCCCCCCTCCTGCTCGCCATGAAGCAGGCAAAGGTGCAGGGCGCGTCCCCGGCGGCGATTCTGGGCTTCCGCGACCGGGATGCCGTCATTCTGGAATCCGATTTCCGCGCCCTCGGTGAAACTCTGGTTGCAACCGACGACGGCTCCTACGGCACGCATGGCTTCGTTACCGCCCTGCTCGAAGCGCGCGCAGGCAGTTTTACCTCCGTCTGCGCCTGCGGCCCCCGCGGGATGCTCCGTGCCGTCGCAGGCATTGCCGAGACACATGGCCTGCCCTGCCAAGTTTCTATGGAGGAGCGCATGGGCTGCGGCATCGGCGCATGCCTTGTGTGCGCCTGCGCGCTCAAAGGCGCGGACGGCGGCACCCGTTACGGCCACGTCTGCAAGGATGGCCCCGTTTTTGATGCAAAGGAGGTCGAATGGTAATGCAGGACGCGAAAAAGATGAACCTTGCCGTGGATTTCTGCGGCGTAACACTGAAAAACCCGATTACCGTAGCTTCCGGGACCTTCGGCTTCGGCGAGGAGTACGGGCAGTTTTTTGACCTGTCCGCGCTCGGCGGCATCTCCGTCAAGGGGCTGACCCCGCATGAGCGTCTCGGCAACCCCGCCCCGCGCATCGCCGAAACCCCCGCCGGGATGCTCAACTGTGTCGGCCTGCAAAACCCCGGCATCGACCGCTTCATCACGGAAGAGCTGCCCCGCCTGCGCCAGCACGACACCGCAGTGATCGCCAACGTTTCCGGCAACACCGTAGAGGAATACTGCGGCATGGTCGAAAAGATTTCCGACGCGGACGTTGACCTGATCGAAATGAATATCAGCTGCCCGAATGTCAAATGCGGCGGCATGGCTTTCGGCACCCAGCCTCAAATGGTGGAGGAGGTCGTTTCCGCCGCCAGGCGTTACGCGAAAAAGCCGCTGATTGTCAAGCTCTCGCCGAATGTTACCGACATTGCAGAGATTGCACGCGCGGCGGTCGGCGCAGGCGCGGACGCGCTTTCCCTCATCAACACCCTCCTCGGGATGCGGATTGACGTAAACACCCGCCGCCCCATCCTCTCCAATGTAATGGGAGGGCTTTCCGGCCCCGCCGTGCTGCCGGTTGCGGTGCGCATGGTCTATCAGGTGCGGCAGGCCGTCAACGTGCCGATCCTCGGCATGGGCGGCATCTCGACCGGCCTTGACGCCGTCGAAATGATGCTCGCGGGCGCGAACGCGGTTGCCATCGGCGCAGCGATTTTCCGCGACCCGCTGTGCCCGGTAAAGGCGCTTGCGCAGCTGAAAGACTATCTCGCCGCGCACAACATCGAGGACGTAAGCGAGCTTTCAGGGGGTGTAACCCTATGACAACCCTATATTTAGTGCGGCATGCCGAAGCCGAAGGCAACGTTTACCGCCGCTGCCACGGGCAGTACGACGCGCTGCTGACCCACCGTGCCCCAGCGCAGCTGGAATGCCTGGCCGAACGGTTTGCCGAAGTGCCGCTCGACGCGGTTTACGCATCCGACCTTTACCGCGCCCGCCATACCGCGAAAGCAATTGCCGACCGGAAGGGGATGCGCGTGCAGATCCGCCCCGCCCTGCGGGAAATCAGCATGGGCGACTGGGAAGACAAGACCTGGGCCGAGCTGCCCCGCATCGACCCCGGCCACTACGCCGACTGGCAGCACCGCCCCGGACAATGCACCGTCCCCGGCGGGGAAAGCGTCATCGAAGCGGGCGAGCGCGTGTTCGCCGAGCTCAAGCGCCTCGCCGCCCAGCACGACGGCGGGAGCATTGCGGTCGTGTCGCACGGCTCAGCCATCCGCGGCTGCCTGTGCATCGCGCTTGGGCTGCCCGCCGAACAGATCGGCGAGATCGGCTGGGGCGACAACACCTGTGTCGCAAAGTTGGATTTTTCAGAGCACAGCTGCAATGCGGTATACTGGAATGACGCGTCGCACCTGACCGAAGAGCTGTCAACCTTCGCGTCGATCGGCTGGACCAATGTAAAGGGCGCACCGTCGACCGTACAACTGTGGTTCCGCCCCTATGACCTGCATCCGACCGGGAGCTGTTCCTCAAATTTATGCAGGAGCTGCATCAAAATGCATACGGCACGCTGGCCTACTTTGACCCGGACGGGCTTGCAGCACGCGCGGAGGCTTGCGCTGCGGCAGACCCGCGCGCGGTGACCTTTGGAATGCTGGACGACGAACCGGCGGCGCTGGTATACCTCGATATTTCAGAGGACGCCGCCCCCGGCTGCGGGATGGTTGGCGGCTTCTGCATCTCGCAGGAATGGCGAGGCGCGGGGCTGAGCCAGCAAATCCTGGGGCAGGCAATCAGCGTATACCGTGCGCGCGGGGTGGAATATTTATGCGCCCGTGTTGCAGCGGGCAACGCGCGTGCGCAGGGCTTCTACCGCAAATTCGCCTTTGAAAACCGCGGCGAAGTGCAAACCGAGCGCGGCGCGCACTACCTGATGGCAAAGCGCATCAAGGTCGACACGCTCGAAGAAGAAAAAGGACTTTTCGACACCTGAATACACACCCCGAAAAGAGCAACCTTCCCGCCACTCCTAAAAGATATCATAACCGCAAAAGCACTCGACAGATGTCCCGGGATTTGCTATAATAAAACGTGAAAAACGCGCCTGAATCCCCCCGTCCCGCCCGCAGGCGACGGAAGGGATTCCAAAGGGGCTAGCCCCTTTGGCGCCGTCCGCGCAGGACCGCCGTCCGCGAAGGACCGCCCGCCGCGTAGGCGGACGAAACCGATTGCCACCGAAAGAAAGGGTATCTTCACAATGTCGAATATCGACCGTATCAACTTCTTAGCGAAAAAAGCAAAGGCCGAGGGCCTGACCCCCGAAGAAGCGCAAGAGCAAAAACGCCTGCGTGAAGAATATATCGCAGGCTTCCGGCGCAGCCTGCAAAGCCAGCTGGACAATACTGTCATTTTGCGCCCCGACGGCACCGCCCACCGCCTGCACAGAAAGGACGGCCCCAAATGAGGGGCTTCCTTCTCCCCGACTGCGTCCGCCTCGCCCTCGACCGCCTGGAAGCCGCAGGCTATTCCGCCTACCTCGTCGGCGGCTGCGTCCGCGACACCCTCATGGGCCGCAGGCCCCACGACTTCGACCTGTGTACCTCCGCCACCCCCGAACAGGTCAAAGCCGCCCTCCCCGGCGAACGCTTCCTCGATACCGGCCTGCGCCACGGCACCGTCACCCTCCTCCCCGCCGACGGCGGCCCCATCGAAATCACAACCTACCGCGTCGAAGGCGGCTATTCCGACTCCCGCCACCCCGACGGCGTGCGCTTCGTCCAAGATATCCGCTTCGACCTCTCCCGGCGCGACTTTACCGTCAACGCCATGGCCTATTCCCCCGCACGCGGCCTCGTTGACCCCTTCGGCGGGCAGCGCGACCTCAAAAAAGGTCTCCTGCGCTGCGTCGGCGTGCCCGCCAAGCGTCTCGACGAGGACGCACTGCGCATCCTGCGCGGCCTGCGCCTCGCCGCACAGACCGGCTTCGACATCGAATGCGACACCGCCGAAGCCATGCGCCGTAAATCGCATACCCTCCTGCACCTCACCCCCGAACGCGTCTTCAGCGAACTCAACCGCCTGCTGCTCGCACGCTACGTCGGCCGCGTGCTGCGCCAAGCCTACGACGTCCTGTCCGTCGTGCTGCCCGAGCTCGAACCCATGGTCGGCTTCGACCAGCACAATTACCACCATCTATACGACATTTTCGAACACACAGTGCGCGTCGTAGAATCCGTCCCGCCGACCCCCGCGCTGCGCTGGGCCGCGCTCTTCCACGACTCCGGCAAGCCGTCCACCTTTACCCTCGACGACGGGGGCACAGGCCACTTCTACGGCCACCCGAAAGCGTCCGAAGCCCTCGCCGCCGAGCGCCTGCGCGAGCTCTGCGCACCCGGCGAGCTCCTGCACAGCGTCCCCTTCCTCGTACGCCAGCACGACGTGCCCTTCGGCGAGGAGGAACGGCAGGTGCGGCGGCGGCTTTCCAACTGGGGCGAGCTGCGCTGCCGCGAACTGCTGATGCTGAAAAAAGCCGACTGCGTCGGCCAGGGCACCCACCCCGACTATCTGCGCTGGTACCAAGTGACCGAGCGCCAGATGAACCGCATCTTGTCTGCCCAGCAGCCGCTTACCGTACGCGATTTGTGCCTGAACGGCTACGATTTGCAGTTTTTGGGGCTCTCAGACGCCGAAATCGGACGGATGCAGCGCTGGCTGCTCGCACTGGTGCTGGAAGACCCCGCGCTCAACCAGGTCGGCACGCTGCGCGACCTCATCATCGAACGAATGGAGGAAGCCGAAGCATGAAACAGCAATTTTTAGACATTTTCAGCGAATTTGTACACCGTCCAGGCTCTGCAAAGCTTCTGGAATGGATGGAAACCACCGATTTCTTCACCGCGCCTGCGTCAACCCGCTTCCACGCCGCCTACGAGGGCGGCCTGCTGGAGCATTCGCTGAACGTCTACCACGTGTTCCGCGACAAGCACTTCGAGGAAGGGACTGACGACCCCGAGTCTGCCGCCATCGTCACGCTGCTGCACGACCTGTGCAAAGCCGGATTTTACACCATTGAAATGCGCAACCGCAAGAATGAACGCGGCCAATGGGAAAAAGTTCCGGTTTATGCGATCGACGACCGCTTCCCTTACGGGCACGGCGAAAAGTCAGTCTTTTTAATCGAGCGTTTCATGAAGCTCAAAAACGAAGAGGCTGTCGCGATCCGCTGGCACATGGGCGGCTTTGACGAAGCGGTGCGCGGCGGCTCGTTTGCGCTGGCACACGCCTTCGAGCGCTTCCCGCTGGCAGTCAAGCTGCACCTGTCCGACCTGGAAGCAACCTACCTTTGCGAGACGCGCGATCAGGAGGGGCAGTCATGAAAACACAGTCTTTTACCATTGAGACCGGGCGCGAGGGCTACTATAATATCACCTCGACCATACGCCGTATGATTTCAGAATCCGGCGTCCAAAGCGGGATTTGTGTGGTTTTCTGCCCACATACGACCGGCGCGATCACGATCAACGAAAACGCCGACCCCGACGTCCAGCACGACCTGATCCTCGGCTTTGACGAAGCCTTCCCGTCGCGGCGCGCTTTCCGGCACATGGAGGGCAACTCCGACGCGCACCTGAAATGCTCAACGGTCGGCGCAAGCGAAACCATCCTGATCGAAGACGGCAAGCCGCTGCTTGGCACCTGGCAGGGCGTGTACTTCTGCGAATTTGACGGCCCCCGCACACGGAAATACTACGTGAAGATCATGCCGGACAGCGGATGCTAAACCGTAGCTTTCCGCACCTACATACAGCGAATGAAAACCTCATCTTTTTGAGCTTGATTTCGCTCCGGAAACGTATTTCTTTTCGCACGTCAGGAACCGTCATCCGAAAGTATGGGGATCAGACAGTGAAAAAGATCAGGTTCCGCGCATTTGTGAAAAAGCTCCCCAGGTCCGCTGGACCCATCAGGGGAAAACGAAAAGCCGGGTGAAAACCCGGCTTTTCAGGAGGAATTTCGCACGCTACGTCATGCGTAGGGCGTGGGCCTGCCCTGGGCAATCTGCAAGGGCACGCCCCTGTCCTACGGCCGCTCAAAGCACGTGTCAAGGGGGATTTTTGCATGAATACGCTGGTTTTATGGCTACAAAATGCCGCAAGATGGTTTGCCCAACTGCTGCACCCCCGCAGGTGCGCGCTTTGCCGCGCCGCGCTGTCGGTTGGCGCTCGCGCAATGATCTGCGCACGCTGCGCCCCACGGCTGCGGAGCGATTACCGCAACACGCACGCCCTTTCCGTCCCCGGCGCGGACGGCGCAGATGCACCTCTTTTATATACCGGAGAGGCCGCTGCGGCGCTGAAACGCTACAAATTTTACCGCGAAACGTCACTTTGCCGCTGGTTTTCCGCACAAACTGCCGCCTGCCTCGCCGCCCACCATGCCGACTGGCGCCCTGAGCTCATCACATACGTGCCGCTTGGCGCAGGCCGCCAGTGGAAACGCGGCTTCAACCAGAGCGAGGCCGTCGCGCGCGAGGTTGGAAAACAGTCCGGCCTGCCCGTCCGGGCGACGCTGCGCAAGCGCCCGATGCAGGGGAAACAGTCGCACCGCTCGGCACGGGAGCGCCAGCGCGCGGCAAAAGGCGTGTTCTGCCCAATAACACAAAATCCAGCGAAAGGCAAACGCGTCATACTGATCGACGACGTTGTGACGACCGGCGCTACCGCTGCCGACGCGGTGCGCGCCCTGCGGGAGGCCGGTGCGTCGGCGGTGTTCGTGCTCGCGGTTACACGCACCCCGCCATACCGCAAAAAGTAAAGCTTTCGAAACCCTTTGAAACGATTCTTTCAGGAGGCCCTTTCAGTGAAAAAATGTGGCGGATGCCTGCCGGTTGTCGCTGCATCCCTCTTTCTGGCACTCGCCATGTCTGCGCTAGGGATATGGTTTTTAATCTACCTTTTGTCGCATCCGGGCGATTTCTCAGAGTCAGAGCACCAGGAATTTTTTCTCGGGCTGCTGATGTACTTTGGCGCAGCGGCCCTCCTCATTTACAGCACGCTCCAAAGCATGGGCAATCAGGTCGAATACGATGATTTTTCGTTGATTTTCCGGCTTCGCAGAGGCGAAGAGCGGGTTTTCAGCTGGAACGAGCTCCCCCAGAAAGCCCAGCTGCGGCGCGTCGCCACAGGGCTGAAAATCCGCTTTGCCGACGATGAAAGGGAATGCTTCCTGAGTAGCACAATGTATGGTTTTCGGAAGTTCCTGCGCGTGCTGCGCGACAGGGGGCTGGTTCCTTGAAACGATGCGCACTGAACCCGTTGATCGGCGCGGCAGCCGCGATGCTGCCCACGGCCATAATGGCAGCTGCCGCGCTGGCGCTGCGCCGGTTCTGGGAACCCGGCGAAACGCCCTTCTCCGGCCTGCGAACCTTTGCCCTGCTGCTGCTTCTTCTCGCAACAGTGATTGCTTCCAGGCACATTTCAGCTCTTTCAAGGGCCTATATCGAATACGACGATTTTCAGATATTTTTCCATCTCCCGGACTCCAAAACCCGCTGTCTCCAATGGCCGCAAGCCGGGTATGCGCACTGCTGGAATGGTTCGCCGCCGGTCATTTTCCGGAAAATGCCGCTTGGCCTGATTGCCGAATTCTGCGACGACGGCGTGCGGACGCCGGTTTTCCGGGCCGCATCGGGCTATCGCGATCTCCTACAAATCCTACATGAAAAGGGGATGATTGTATGATCCGCTGCGCTATCCAGCGCGGCAGCCTGTCTTGGGTGCTGCTGAGCTCGGTTGGCGGGCTGGCCGCAGGCATCGGCTTCCTGCTCGCGCTGGCGTGGCTGGCCGTTTTGCTGGGCCGGTTCCGCCGATGGCGTTCGCTCACACCCGAAAAAAGGGCGGAAGAAAAAGCTCTTAAAAAGCACCTGTTTTACAAGGTCTCCCTTCGCGGGCGCGCAGCCTATCTCGTCCTCTGCTTTGACCAGGCGCTGCGGTTCACCGGGCAGGATTTTGCAGCGTGGGAAACGGTGCGCCGCGAGCTCCGCAGGGTCACAGAGGAAAATTTCGAAACCTGGTCGTTTCGCGCCATCGATCTGCTGCCCGACGAAATCCTTTCCGCAGGCTCGCGGGCGGATCTGATCGCGCAGAGGGAACACACGGCGTTCCCCGGCTATGCGTTCAGCGAAGCCGAATTTGCCGCTTTCCGCGCACTTTACACGCAGGCCGGGGATGCCCTTGCACCGCTCTCGTTCCTGATGGAGCGCATCCTGGATGTAGCAATTTGCGGCTGCGAGGCCGGGACCCAACCCCCGCACACGCCGGACAGCCTGCCTTTAATCGACCAGGCAAACGCATATATGCAGTCGCGCGGCATCCCACTTCCGGATGAACCGGCGGTACTTTTCCTGCTGCACAGGCAGCGCAGCCCAGGCATCGGAAAGCCCTTTCAAATGACCTTTTAATCGAAAATCGTAAAAAAGCCCGGTTAAACCGGGCTTTTTCGTTCGTTAGCCGATAAAGAACTGCGCCCAGTAAGGCGTGCCGCCGATGAGCGTGTAGCCAACGCCGATCTGCGTGAACTGGCTGCCGAGGATGTTCGCACGGTGCCCCGACGAGTTCATCCACGCGGTCACAACCTGCTGCGGGGTGCGCTGCCCGTAGGCAATATTTTCGCCCGCGGAACGATAGCTGACCCCGGCTTCCTTCAGCGCGGTAAAGCAGGAGGAACCATTCGGCCGGGTGTGCGAAAAGCTGCGTGCCTGCTCAGCCGCGCGTACCTGTGCAGCCTGGCTGGCCTTGGCATTTACAGTCAGTGCAGAAAGCCCATATTTTGCACGCTCCACGTTCACCAGCCGCACAACCTCCTGCGCATAAGCGGAAAGCGAAGCATCACCCGCAGGCGGGGTTACAGGCGTGTCCGGCGTATCCGGCGTGTCCGGCGTGTCCGGCGTGTCTGGCTTGTCCGGAAGCACCGGCGTGCCGGGCTTTCCGGGCGTGCCGGGTCTTGTGGGAAGACTGGGCAGCTGCGACCAGTCAAATTTACCAAACCGGTCATTCAAATCGGAGAGGATATCCTTCAAATTTGAACCGCTGACAATGTAAACACGCCCATTTTGAACGATCTGCTGGCTATCCGGACGATTTGCAGCACCTGCATTCACGGACAGCAGCATAGCGGCCGCAAGACCCATTACAATGGTTTTCTTCATAAAATTTGCACGCTCCTTTAAAAATTTAGCAGCAATAGGCGGTGCGTGCCTGCGCAGGCAGCGGCTGCACAGCAACACACGGATTTACTGCCTAACCAAATCATACATGGATGTTCCCCCGAAAACAATGGTAAGTACAGCCACACACCCTAAAATATTACAAAAAACGTTGAAAATTGGGAGAATCCGCCGCAATTAGCAGATATTTATATGGAAAAACGGGGGCAGCATACCAATTCCCCCAACATACAGCCCTCCGGGAAATACCGCTGCGCTTCGCACCCTGCTGCCAGGATACGGCAGAAATGCACAAAAAAGCCCCTCTTTTTTGAGGAGCTTTTTTGCACCCTGCGCATATCAGTCCGCAAAACACCCGTTTCAGGCAGCCGCAGAGCCGGAAACCGCTACATGCCAACAAGCTTTTGAACGGTGTTTGCGGTACGGATCGTCAGTTTTTTGCCGATGCCGGCGCTTGCGGTTTTTGACCACCAGTTTGTTTTCTGATAGCTTTTCCGGCTGAAAGACCAGAAAATTGCATCCCCGCAGCGCATGGCCTCTTCCAAACCCTCTTTTGGCTCGCCGAGCTCACGGAACACATCGTCAGCAGCCGCTGGCGGCAGCACAAAAATCAGGTTATCATAAACTTCTTTATCTTCGCTGCCCCACCAGCTGGGAGCACTGCGCAGCAGGTTCTCAAGCACTTCCTTCGGCACTACCAAAACCGGAATCTCTAAATCAAACTGAGACTTTATCATGGCTTCGATTTGTTCTGAAAGAGCGGTTTCCTGATCTAATTCACTCGAAAAAATAACATTTCCACTGTTCAAAAAGGTTCTCACTTCACTAAACCCGAGCCCTTCAACGCCCTTTTTTAATTCCGCCATTGGGATCTTATTTTTACCGCTTATGTTAATGCCGCGCAGAAACGCGATATACCTCTTCATAATACAACTGACGCCACCTTTCAATAAATCTGACCAAATAAACATCGCTAAAACCGCAGTACCGCTTCTCCCGTCCCGCCCGCAGGCGAAATGAAGTTTTTACTCGATTTTTTTACAAAAAAATCGCAGGGGTCCAGGGGACAGCGTCCCCTGGCGCCGCCTGCGGAGGGCTGGGAGTCCAGAGGGCAACGCCCTTTGGCGCCGCCTGCGGAGGGCAATCGCGCTACAGCGACTCCCTGATCAGCAGGCGCGGGACTCCCAGCACCCGGCACTGCTCCAGGTCACTGCCCGTAATCGTGCGCGGCGGGTACGAGGGGTTGATTGGGATCAGCTTGAGCCAGTCCTCGCCCGGCACATATTCGACCTTCTTGAGCGTGGCCTGGTCACCGTCGTACAGGATCACCCCGATGTCGCCGCTGCGGCGCAGCGTGCTTTGCCGCAGCACCAGCACACGGTCACCATCCATGTACAACGGATACATCGAATCGCCAATGACACGCAGCACAAAATAATCGTCTGAACGCCGCCCGTGCAGATAATGGCGCGGGATGTCGACCGTGTCGCCTGACCAGTCCTCCAACGCAGGATGGTCATAGCCCGCCGCAACCTCGCCGATGATCGGGAAGGTCACAACATCATCCGTAATGCGGGGCGAACGGAGCCCAGGCGCAGGCGATCGGCGCTTGTCCACATTGTAGCCAGACAGCCAGTCCGGGCTGACCTCGAGCGCAGCTGCAAGCGCGGCGAGCGTCGGCGGTTTCGGCTGGCGCATCCCGGTTGCGTAGGCGCTGATGGTCTGGCGCGACAGCCCAACCCGGTCGGCAAGCTCGGACAGGGAGCATCCCTGTTCAGTTGCCGCCTCCCGGAGACGGTTCGCAAAATTCGAGATTTGCTTCACGAAAGCTCACTTCCTTAAAAAATAGGGGAAAATCACAATTATCTTCAAAATGCAGTGTTTTAAAAGACATTTTATGCACTTCAAATTGACTAACAGCACAAAACGGGATGATAAGAGTATAGCACAAAACGTCCACAAATGCAACACCTTTTTGGTATTTTCTCGCAAATTTTGACCACAAAACAGTTGACATGGCAGAACACTTGTGCTATGATCAAAATACGCTGTAGCAAAAACAACCGGAAGGAGGCGTGGGAATCGCGCGCCGGAACCGGCGCGCAGAGGCACGGTGCAAGCAACCCGTCCATCAGGGGTGGACGTGGGGACAACACACATCAGATGTCCACTTTGTGGACATCCAGCAGAGATAAAGGAGGCTGCGATGGAACGGATGACGACACAAAAAGAGAAAACAAGACAGGAAACACCCCACCGGAGGCTGGACCCGAAACGGATGTTCCGTTCGCGCAGGCACTGGGAGGTGCAGCGCGGCGGCAGTGTGGAAAGGCTGCGGTTAAAAGCGGAAAAGGAGGCGTGCTGAAATGCTGCGGATGAAGGATTTCCGGGTGACCGTGCCAGGACGGCAGGATGAACTGCTCGGCTATGAAGGCGAACACCTCGCGCGGCGGTTTGCGGTTGCGGTGGACGACCCCGGTGGCTGGGACTACCGGCTGGAGCTGCGCGCCCCAGGGGGCGCAGCGGATATCCTCGCGCTGGAAGAGGAGGACGGCGTACTCTGCGCGGACCTGGAACGCTCGGCGCTCCGCCGCGCGGGACGGCTGGAAGCACAGATCCGGGGCATCAGCGGGGAACGGGTCAAGCGCTCGAACGTGTTCCCGCTGGTGGTCGGCGACAGCCTGAACGCCGAACAGGCGCTGCCAGAGGTGCAGCCGAGCGAGTTTTTGCAGCTAGAACAGCGGCTTTCGGCACTGAAAACAGCGGCAGCCGCCGCTGCGGGAGACGCACAATCCGCCGTGCAAAGCGCGGAAACCGCCCAAGCTACGGCCCACACCGCACAGGCTGCGGCTGAAAGCGCCGCCGCTTCCGCACGTTCGGCGGCAGACGATGCCGGGGACGCGGTAAACGCCGCCGCCGTACAGTCCCAGCTTGCCGCCGAAGAAGCACAGGCGGCAAAAGCTGCCCGAAAAGACGCTGCGCAGGCGGCATTTGACGCGGAGTTCTGGGCACAGCGCGCTGAGCAGGCGGGCACGGTGCGGCGGCTTTCGCTCACGCTGCCGGTGGGGCAGTGGGACGCGCTCACCCAATCGGTGGCCGCGCCGGGCGTGCTGCCCGACGAGACGGTTCAGCTCATCCGCATCGTCCCGGCGCTTGCGTCGCAGGCGGCGTATTTCGCGGCCGGCGTGCTGTGCACCGGGCAAAGCGAAGGCGCGCTGGCGTTCACCTGCCGGGAGACTCCGGCGGCGGATTTACAGGTATTCGCGGTGCTTCAGGGGGTAACGGCATGGTCTTAAACACCTACTATATCGGTGCAACCGGGCAGCCGTCCGGCGACGGGCTGGACGCAGTGGTTGCGCGCACCGCCGCCGAAATCGAATCGGGCGCAGTGGAGGTCGGCAGCTATATTTTCTATAACTGCACCACGCTCCTCCGCACGGCTTTCCCGGCGGCGCAGGCGGTGCGCACCAACGCATTTTACGGCTGCGCAAAGCTGGAATCGGTGGCGCTGCCGGTGGCAAAGGAGATCGAAAACACGGCGTTCCGCAAGTGCGCGGCGCTCACGGGGCTGTCACTCCCGGCAGTGGAAACGCTCGGGACAGGCGCGTTCCAGGAGTGCGGCGAGATGGTTGCCGCGTCGCTGCCGTCGGCGCTTTCACTCGGGAACAGCGCGTTTGCATCCTGTGGCAAGCTGGCTGCGGTGGACGCACCGATGGCCAAGACAACCGGTACGGGCACGTTCCAAAACTGCACAGCCCTCGCGAGGGTGTCGATGGGCGCAGCGGAGACGCTCGGGGGGAACGCTTTCCGCGGCTGCACGGGGCTGACGGAAATCTCGCTGCCAAACGCCAGCAGCATGGGGACCTACTGCTTTTCGGGCTGCTCTTCGCTGCAAAGCGCGGAAATCGGGCCGGTTTCGCAGCTCCCGGCGAACGCGTTTTCACAGTGTACGGCGCTGACGAAGCTGACGCTGTGCGGCAGCAAGATCAGCACGCTTGCAGGCGCGTCGACCTTTACCGGAACGCCGGTCGCGGCGGGCACAGGGCTAATCTTTGTCCCGGCGGAGCTGCTGGCAGGGTATCAGGCGGCGGCAAGCTGGGCTGCGTATGCGCCGCAGCTGCGCGCGATCGAAGGATAACCCGCCAAGGACAAACAAAAAGGCACTGCCTCCCGAAATGCCGGAGGGCAGTGCTTTTGTACTCAAATCGCAGTCAAAACCGCTTTTTTCTGCTCGTATGTGGCCAGATAGCGGATACCGGCGGCGCGTACCAGCTCGACGGCCTCCCCCACCCTGCCGCCAACCCGCTCCGGCGTGTGCGCGTCGGAGCCGATGGTGACCAACTCGCCGCCGCGTTCGCGGTAGCGGCGCAGGACGTCGAGCCCCCATGCGGGGCCGTCGCGCCAGGAGGCAGTGTTAATCTCAAGCGCTTTGCCGTTCTGAACCAAGAAATCAAAGATCTGATCAAACTGTTCCGGGGCGGCAGACAGGGGAAAGGAGCGGTCGCCGTAGGGCGCGAACTTCGCAATATAATCGTAGTGGCCGAGGACACTGAAACCGACGCCCGACCGCAGCAGGCGGCAGACGCATTCCAGGTAGCGGCGGTAAACGGTCTCCTTCGGCGCGCTTGTATAGAGGTCTTTCTGATAGTAGGGGTCAACGCCGTCAAGCAGATGCACCGAGCCGATTACGAAATCGAGCGGCTGACCGGCGAGGTGCGCCAGCGCGCGCTGCGTGCAGCTTTCATCGCCGAGGCTGACCTCCGCGCCGAAGCGGACGGCAACGGGCGAGCCGGATTCCCGCAGCGTGAGGATATCTCGGCGGAGGGCGGAGAGGTCGGCGGGGGCTTCGCCGCTGCCGTCGAAGTCGACGTGGTCGGTGAAGCAGATTTCGCGCAGGCCGGCTTGTGCGGCGGCAGCGAGCATTTCGGCGGGGCTGTACTCCGCGTCGAAGGAGTGGCGGGTATGCAGGTGGAAATCGTACATAAAGGGTCTCCTTTCAGCCTTTTTTCGGCACGGCAGCGACGCTGGCCCCCGCGCCTGCGCGGCGGGCGGCAGGGCTCTGCCCTGCACCCGGTCCTGCGCGGACAGCGCCAAAGGGACTCGTCCCTTTGGAATCCCTTTCTCGCCTGCGGGCGGGACGAGAGAACCCTCCGTTCAGTGCAGATGCACCTACGTGCTTTTAGAGGTTTTTCAAGAACAGCTTACAGCCCTTTTTCGGCAAGGATTTTATCAATTTTTTTCTCTGACAGGATTTCATGCGTGGTCAGCTGCCCGTCATAGAACAACGAGAAGGTAGTAAACGGCGAAAGCGCTTGCTGCGTCGACTGGGGCCCATGCGTATTCGGCGGGGATATACTCAATAAAACACTTTCCGCGGATGTTGCCTTTCAGGAATACAAGCCCCTCGTCCAGACGTTCCCGCAGCCCCCGTCCCGCCCGCAGGCGTAATGAAGTTTTTACTCGATTTTTTTACAAAAAAATCGCGGGGTGCAGGGGCAGAGCCCCGCCGCTCGCCGCGCAGGCGCGGGGTGCAGGGGCAGAGCCCCGCCGCTCGCCGCGCAGGCGCGGGGTGCAGGGGCAGAGCCCCGCCGCTCGCCGCGCAGGCGCGGGTGCAGTCGCGGAAGCACCGCGTCAGCGGCCCAGAAGGGTGTAGATCGCGTAAGCAACCCCGTCCTCCGCGTTGCTCTTCGTAGTGAACTGGCACAACTGCTTGATGTCCTCGCGCGCATTCCCCATTGCGACCGGCATCCCCACCGCAAGCAGCATCTCACGGTCGTTTTCACTGTCGCCGATCGCAATCGCCCGGCTCAGCGTCGTGCCATAACGCTCGCACAGCACGCCCAGCGCACGCCCCTTGTCTACATCAGGCGCAACGATTTCAACATTGTCATCCGCCGAGCTCATCAGGCGCAGCCCGCCGACCGGGGCCAGCTGCTGCCGCACAAGCGCAAGCTGCTGCCGGTTCTGCGAACGCGTGAATACCTTGTCGACCTCAAGATGCTGCTCCGCAACAGCCTCCGCAACCGACGGTACCACGGTTTTCGCAGCAAGGAAGCCCTCGTTGGATTTGTACCGCCCGAAGGCCATTTCATCATAAGGCGTCATGAACAGTTTTTCGCCGACATAGACCATCGTGGAGAGCCCGTAGCGCTCGCATGCGGCAGCGGCGCGGCAGGCACTTTCCCAGTGCATGGAACTGCGCCAGAAGCACCGCTCCTCGTCGGCAAGCGAGAGCGCGGCCCCGCCTGCAGTCACCATCTCGTTGTCCGTGCCCATCAGGCGGGCAAACTCAGCGGCTTCGCTGCAAATGCGTCCGGTTGAGATGACCACATGCACGCCTTTTGCGCGGGCCCATGCAACGGCTTCGCGGACGGCGGGATTGACTTGGTTTTGTGGGCTGAGCGCTGTCCCGTCAAGGTCGAGCGCGATCAAATCATACTGCATGTTCTGTCCTTTCGTCGTGCTTTCGGGATTTCCCCGCTGTGGGGTTTCCGCCTCTTGCGAGAGGCGGCCGGGGCTCTGCCCCTGGACCCCGCAATTTTTTCGAGAAAAAATTGAGTAAAAGCTTCACACCGCCTGCGGGCGGGACGGGGGTTGGAATCGCTGCGCCCTTTCCGCTCCGCGCCAGCCCGCCAGAACGGCGGCGGGCTGGCGCGGTCCCGCTTGTGCGGTTATTCGGGGATTCCAAAGAGTTTTTTCCCGTTTTCGGTGGTGGCGCGCGCGACTTCTTCGGCTGGCAGGCCCTTGATTTCCGCGATCGCTTCTACCATGCGGTAAACGTAGAGGGATGAGTTGCGCTTGCCGCGGAAGGGCTCGGGGGCCATGTACGGCGCGTCGGTTTCCACCATCAGCCGCTCAAGCGGCACGCGGCGCACGACCTCAGCCGCTTTTTTTGCGTTTTTGAAGGTCAACACGCCGGTGAACGACAGATAGTAGCCGAGTTCCAGCAGCCGCTGCGCGGTTTCCGCGCTGCCTGCGTAGCAGTGAAACACGCCATGTACCTTCGGGTACTGTTCGGCAATGGTCAGGCAGTCCAGGTGCGCATCACGGTCGTGTACGATCACCGGCAGCCCCAGCCGCCCCGCCATACGCATCTGCGCACGGAACAGCTCCTGCTGGCGCTTGCGTTCGGCGGGCTCCTTGCACCAATAGTAGTCAAGGCCGATTTCGCCAACCGCGCGCACCTTCGGGTGGGCGGCGAGTGCTTCAATCTCGCGCAGTTCTTCCTCGACCTGCTCATCGGGCACGCCTTCTATGTTCTCCGGGTGTATACCGGCTGCGGCATACACATGCGGGTAGGTGTCGGCGTAGGCGACCGCCTTGCGGCTCGACGCAAGGTCACAGCCAGGGTTCAGCACGAGCCCGACCCCCTCCCCCGGCAGCGAGCGCAGCAGCTCGTCGCGGTCGCCGTCAAAACGGGAATCGTCATAATGCGCATGGGTATCGAAAAGCATGCTAAATATGCTCCTTGTTAAAATTTCATTGCGCGGCAAAGGCGATCCCTTGCCAGCACCTTTTTGCAGCTGCACGAATGCCCGCGGGTCATTCCGCATCCTCCGGGCGCTCGAAAATGAGGTCGTAGGACTCAACCATGCCGTTTGCGCGGGTTTCGAGCGGCACCATCGCCACAAACCGCCATCCCTCCGCCGCGCGGCGGCCGATGATCTCACGATACTTTTCGGTCGACATCCCGAAGCCCCCGATAGGGCTCCAGCCGTTGCCGCCCACGTCCAGCTTTTCATAAGAATAACGGTAGTTCATTTGTCACCCTCCCCGCAGCCCTGACGCTCAAAGATCAGGTCAATTTCTTTCGGCGCGCCCTCGCCGGTAAAGGTCAGCGGTACCCAGCCCGCATAGCGCCAGCCTTCCGAAAGGTACTTGGAAATCACCTCGCGGTGCCCCGCGCCGTCGTTGTTGATAATCCGCCCGCCGCCAACCCGGTAGCGTTCAAATTTACATTCACGTATCACAAACATCCCCTTTCCGCAGGCGCGGCCCAGCCCCGCGCCGCAGCGCGCATTGAAACGCCGCGAAAGCGGCGGTAAAACCCGGCGACCAGCGCGTCGGGTTTTACACCTCTGCCGTAGCGGAGTGTGCCGCGCTCCGCGCGGTGCATGGAGCGCAGGCCGAACCGTCGTGCGCCCCTTCGGGGCGCATCGGCGGAATCCAATCTTCCTTATTCCCCTAATTCATTCAAAATCCGCAGATTTTGAATGAGGCGCGAACGCGCCAGTCCGCAGATTTTGAATGAGACGCGAACGCGTCAAATTTTGAATGAGGCGCGAACGCGCCAGTTAGCACAGTTTACACCCTGCCGGGACTTCATCCCCCAGCATGATAAGGTGCAGCTCTTCGCCGTTTTCGGTGTCGCGTACTGCCGACAGCAGCATCCCGTTCGATTCCTGTCCCATCATTTTGCGCGGCGCAAGATTCGTGCACGCAACCAGCGTTTTCCCGACCAGCTCCTCCGCTTTATAGTGCATCGCAATGCCCGACAGGATTTGCCGCGCTGTGCCCGAGCCGTCGTCAAGCTGGAATTTCAGCAGCTTTTCGCTCTTCTTTACGTTCTCGCACGCAAGCACCTTGCATACTGTCATTTCGACCTTCGCAAAATCATCGATTGTGATCACGCCTGGGATTTCCGGCTGCTTGTCCGCTTTCTTTTCGGCCTTGTCCGCCTTCTTGGCTTCCTTTGACGCAGCCTTCTGCGCCTTTTCCTGCTCGTCCTCGATCTCCTTCAGTTTCTTTGGGATGTCAATGCGCCCGAACAGGATGGACGCTTCGCCGACCTTCTCCCCGGCCTGCATCCCGTCAAAGCGCTCGAGCGATTCGACCCCGCCATTTTTGGTGTTCAGCTGCGCGAAAATCTTGTCGGAGGTCTCCGGCAGGAAGGGCTTCAGCATCACCGCCGCAAAGCGGATGCTCTCGAGCAGGTGATACAGCACCGTGCCCAGCCTTGCGCGCTTGCCCTCGTCCTTCGCGAGCGCCCAGGGCATCGTCTCGTCAATATACTTGTTCGAGCGGCGCAGGAGGGTAAAAATCTCGTCAATCGCGTCGGCGACGCGTAGGCTGTCCATCTTTGCTTCGACCTTCGCGGGCAGTGCAAGCGCCATCCCGCGCAGTTCCTCATCGACCGGCTCGCAGTCCGCCGGGGGCTGTATCTCGCCGCCGAAATACTTGTGGCTCATCGCGATTGTGCGGTTCACCAGATTGCCAAGCACGTTCGCAAGGTCTGCGTTGATGCGTTCCATCATCAGCTCATGGGTGATCGTGCCGTCCTGCGCGAAGGGGATTTCATGCAGCACGTAATAGCGCACGGCGTCCACCCCGAACCAGCGGACGAGGTCGTCGGCGTAAATGACGTTGCCGAGCGACTTGGACATTTTGCCGTCGCCGACCAGCAGCCATGGGTGCCCGAACACCTGCTTGGGCAGCGGTTCGCCGAGCGCCATCAGGAAGATCGGCCAATAGATGGTATGGAATCGGATGATATCCTTGCCGATCAGGTGTACGTCGGCGGGCCAGAAGCGCTTGTAATGCTCGTCGTGTGCGCCGTCGGGGTCGTAGCCGCAGAAGGTGATATAGTTGGAAAGCGCGTCCAGCCAAACGTAGGTGACATGCTTATCGTCGAAGTCGACCGGCACGCCCCAGTTGAACGAGGTGCGCGACACGCACAGGTCCTGGAGCCCCGGTTTCAGGAAGTTGTTGACCATTTCGTTTTTGCGGCTCTCGGGCTGGATGAAGTTGGGGTGTTCTTCGATGTGCTTCATCAGCTGGCCGGCGTATTTGCTCATCCGGAAGAAGTAGGCTTCTTCCTCGGCTTCGGTGACCTCGCGCCCGCAGTCGGGGCATTTGCCATCCACCAGCTGGCTGTCGGTCCAGAACGACTCGCACGGCGTGCAGTATTTGCCCTTATAGGAGCCCTTGTAGATATCGCCCTGCTCGTGCAGCTTGCGGAAGATGGTCTGTATTTTTTTGCAGTGCATGGGGTCGGTGGTGCGGACGAACTTGTCGTAGGTCGTGTTCATCAGGTCCCAGATATTTTTGATCTGCGCTGCGACGCCGTCCACATACTGCTGTGGGGTAACGCCTGCGGCTTCGGCCTTCTGCTGGATTTTCTGCCCGTGTTCGTCGGTGCCGGTCTGGAAGTATACGTCGTAGCCGGTCATACGTTTATAGCGTGCGATTGCGTCGGCAAGGACGATTTCATAGGTGTTGCCGATGTGCGGTTTTGCCGAGGTGTATGCGATTGCGGTTGATATATAATAGGGTTTCTTGTCCATTCTGTTTTCCTCCATTATTTTTTTGATCCTTTTATTATCATATCCAAAATGAGTACGAAAATCAAGAGGTCATACACAGATATTTCTTTTCTGCGAAAGGGGGAAGGGCACCTATGGTTCCCTTCCCCCTCTCGCGCTCTCCCCATCCCTCCTCCGGGCCGTTTCCGACGTACCGCAAGCCTGCACGTCCCGCCCCTCCGGGGCGCGCCGCACAAAGGCTTGCAAAGCGGCTGCGGTGTTCCGGGCTTCCGCGGGGGAGGTTTTTTGTTCTGCGTGCCGCCCCCGCTCCCGCTCGTTACAACCCGTTCCGTGTTTGGCGCAGGGGGGCTTCCTGCGCTGCCGCGCCCGCCTATCACCCGGCGGGCTCCGTTCCTGCTTTGGCTGCGCTGTTTCGCCCGCCGCCGCCAAAAAGGCGCGGCGGGGCGCACCGCTTGACGTCCGGCCGCCGATTGTCCGAAGGGCGTCAGGCGCGCGGGCCGTCCTGCGGCGCGAATCCCATCGCTGCGCGCACTGCGTCCGCTTTTTCTTTACCGCACAGCATTTCCAGCAGGATAAACGCAACCTCCGGTGCGGTTTCAGGGCCGCAGGAAGTGATGACATTGCCGTCCACTGCGAAACGCTTTTTGGTCGTTTTCGCCCCAAACGCGGCAAGCTGCGTTTGCCGCATCGAATCCCCAATATGATAGGTCGTGGCACGCCGATGCTTGAGAATCCCGCTCTTTCCTAGCGCAAGCGCCGCTGTGCAGACCGACGCAATCGGCTTGCCCTGCCGGTTGAACGCGTCCAGCAGCGTCAGCAGCTTCCAATGGTACGCCTCCTCGTAGAAGCCGAACGCCTCAAAACCTCCCGGGACAGCAATCGCGTCATATTGGCCGGCTTCCACCTCGTCAACCGTCCTGTCCATTGTGACCGGCACGCCAAACGTGCTCACAACTGTTTTTTCAAACCCGCAGGTCTCCACCTCGACCGGGCAGCCGAAATTCTCCCTCGCCCAGCCCAGCACGTCTACAAACGCGCTGAATTCCATCGTTTCAAAGCCCTTTGCGCAAAACAGCAGTACCTTCATCAATAACCCTCCGTTCCTGAATTACCGCCATTATAATACGCCTTTGGACGGAAGTCAAGCCGCTGCCTCCCCGGCGTTTACGCGCTCATTTTGGCAATCTCCGTGCCGGTATAATAATGCGTCAGGATATCCTGATAGGTGCTTCCCTGCTCCGCAAGGTATTTCGCCCCGTACTGGCTCAGACCTACCCCGTGCCCATAGCCGACCGTATGGAAAGAAATGCTGTTTTCATCAATCGTCAGGCTGAAATTTGCCGAATTCAGCCCCAGCACCGTCCGCAGATCCGTCCCCCGCACCTGCACCCCTCCCATTGTGCAGACGATCACCGAACCCGCCCCACTGCGCGTGGACGCGCTGAACCAGCGCTTCGGGTCCCCGCTCAAGTCGGCTTCCGGATAGCTCTCCCGGATCTTTGCCCGGAATTCGTCAAAGGTCATGCGCACCGTCCCTTCATATTTACTGCACGCCGACCCGCCCGGGCTCGCGACACTCTGCAAATACGGGATGTCCGTCCCCCAGATATCCTTTGCCGACTCGGTACGCGCAGCGCTTGCCGCATGGAACACCGCAACGATCGGTTCCCTATCCTTTGTCACAATCTCCCCCGCCGTGTCCTGCACCGCCTTCCGGATAATCCCGGTATTCGTGCCTGCATCCTCGCCCCAGCGCCCCGACGCCGCCGCAGCCAGGTCGATATACGCCGCGCAGTGGGTATAATCGTCGCATACGTCCGCGTCCCGGTGCTGCATCGGCCTGCCCGCTTTCGCCTTATATACCGCATAAGTACGCGCGGCAACCGCCTGCGCCCGGATGGCTTCCTCCGGGAAATCCGGCGAAATCTCAGCCGCAACCACCCCTTCTACATAGGTTTCAAGCGGCATCGTCCTGACTTCCCCGCCAGTGAGCACCGCGATCTCGCCCCCTGCCGCTACTTCCCGTCCTTCTGAGTTGATGTCAACCCCTGCCGCAAGGCCGGCGCTCCCACCACCCTGCGCGCCTCCGCTTTGCACGCTGCCTGTCCGCACACTGCCCGTTGTCCCGGCGGTACTCCATACCGAGCTCGTCCCGCCTGCACCCCAGCCTGTGCCAGACGCGCCCGCCTGAACGCCTGTCCCCGCGTTGTTAATGTTGTCGTATGGATTGCCGGTATCAGAACCGGAAACCTGTCCGCTGGCGGGCAGCGCGCCGCCCGCCGTCCCGGAACCGCCCACAGCCGCAGCCCCGTTCCCATTTACATTTCCATTTTCCTCCCCATTCCCGCTGCTTTCATCCATTTCTGCATGGACGGAAAGCATATCTTTCGCGCCGCCGGTGCCGGAACCCCCAGCGTAAACCCGGTATCCGACCGGCAGCAAATAGATGATAAGCAGCAGCAGCGCCCCAGTGCCCAGCATTTTCTTCATTTTTGAACCTCATTTCCGTGAAACTCTTGTATAATATTCTTTCGCCTTTGATTTGACATTTTTGCAGGATTGCGGTACACTTAATTCATAATGAAATTTCCCTCACCGAAAGGAGTCTATATGAATAGTGCACCAGATTACATCAAAGACGAGTTATTAGAAAGCATATGCGCGAACTACCGGGAAAATAACCAGATCCGCAATGAGCTTTTCACGCGGTACGGGGTGAAGCGCGGGCTGCGCAACTCTGACGGCACAGGCGTGCTGGCAGGCATTACCAAGCTGGGCAATGTCCACGGCTACGTGCTCAACGAAGGCGAGCGCGAGCCCATTCACGGACGGTTGACCTATCGCGGCTATGATATTTTCGACCTGCTTCTCGGGTTCCAGAGCGAGGACCGGTTCGGCTTTGAAGAAGTAGGCTATCTTCTCCTCTGCGGCGCGCTTCCGACCAAAAGCCAGCTGCTGGACTTCCAAGAAACGATCGGGCATGAGCGCGAGCTGCCGGATAATTTCACAGAGGATATCATTATGCGCGCGCCAAGCCGCGACCTGATGAACAAGCTGGCAAGCGCGACGCTGTCGCTGTATTCTTATGACCCGAACCCGGACGACCTGTCGCTGGAAAACCTGATGCGGCAGGGGATCAGCCTGATGGCGAAATACCCGGTAATCATTTCGCACGCCTACCAGGCCAAGCGGCGCTATTTCGACAATGCGTCCATGTATCTGCACGTACCCGATTTCAGCAAATCGACGGCGGAAAACATTTTGGGGCTCATCCGCTCGGACGGGGTATATTCGCACGAGGAAGCAACGCTGCTTGACCGGTGCCTGATTCTGCACGCGGAGCACGGCGGCGGCAATAACTCGGCGTTCACAGCGCGGGTGACCTCTTCGTCGGGCACAGATACCTATTCGTCGATCGCGGCGGCGGTTTCGTCGCTCAAGGGGCCGCGGCACGGCGGCGCGAACCTGAAGGTTGCGGATATGATGGACGATATCAAGGAAAACGTGGACGACTGGGAAGATGATGACGAGCTGTACGCGCACCTGTGCAAGCTGCTGCGCGGCGAAGCCGGGGACGGTTCCGGGCTGATTTACGGCATGGGCCATGCGATCTATACCTTGAGCGACCCGCGCGCGGTTGCGCTCAAGAGCGCGGCGCGGCCGCTTGCCGAACAGAAGGGGCTGCTGGATGAATTTGCGCTGCTGGAATCGGTAGAACGGCTGAGCCCGCGCGCATTTGAAGATGTGCGGGGGCTGGACAAGCCGCTGTGCGCGAATGTCGACCTGTATTCCGGGTTTGTCTATAAGATGCTGGGCATCCCGCGGGAGATGTTTACGCCCCTGTTCGCGACGGCGCGTATTGTGGGGTGGATGGCCCACCGGCTGGAGGAAATCACAACCGGCGGACGGATTATCCGCCCGGCATATAAGCCGCTGTCGCGCCGCACGGAATATGTGCAGCTGGCAAACCGCTGAAGCCGCAAAGCTGCTTTGGACCGGCATGGCGGTATAAACCCGGCGCAGCCGGTCCAAGCTATCTGTAAATTGCAATTATATTTTTCATAAATTCTGAGCGAAAAGAGGTACGACAGTGCCAGGACTGATTTTAGAGGGCGGAACCTTCCGCCCCATTTTTTCCTGTGGCGTGATGGACGCGCTGCTGGACAACGGGCTGATGTTTGATTATGTAATCGGCGTATCGGCGGGTATTACGGACGGGGTATCCTACGTTTCCCGGCAGAAGGGGCGCAATTTAAAAGTAATCCGCGCATTCCGGAATGACCCGCGCTATTTGTCGCTGCGCAATTATCTGCGCGGGGGCTCGATGTTCGGGCTGGAATTTGTATACAGCGAGGTCCCGAACCGCTATTTCCCATTTGACTGGGAGACGTATCATGCCTATCCGGGCAAAGTGCTGGTGGGTGTGACAAACGCGCGCACGGGCGAAGCGGAATATCTGGATGGGATGCAGCTTGACGACCAGTGTACGATGCTGCGGGCGACCTGCGCGATCCCGTTTTATTTCCCGCCGATCCAAATTGGCAGCGAGCTTTATTATGACGGTGGGCTTGCGGACTCGATCCCGATCCGGAAAGCGATGGCAGACGGAAGCCGGAAAAATTTGATTGTACTGACCCAGCCAGAGGGCTACCGGAAGGATATGACGCGCGGGACGCTGCTTGCGGCAAAGGTGCTGCGCCACAGGTTCCCAAAGCTTGCAGAAACGATGCGCCGCCGTCCGAAAATGTACAACGATACCGTATGCTTTTGCGAGCAGCTGGCGAAGAAATGCCCAACGGAAGCGGTTTTGCTGCGTCCGGATGAACCGATTGACTCTTTTGAAGCCGACGTCTCCCTCCTGACCGCCGCCTATCAGAAGGGGTATGACATGGCAGTGCAGGCGCTGCCGCGTATCCGCGCGCTGTTCGACTGAGCCAGCATAACCCGCCCGCGGATATCGGAGCGGCAGCAGCCGGGCGGCAGGAACGAGTCCGGGAGCGGCAGCGCGTCAAGCGGTGCGGCCCGCCGCGCCTTTTCCGGCGGCGGCGGGCGAAACAGCGCAGCCAAAGCAGGAACGGAGCCCGCCGGGTGATAGGCGGGCGCGGCAGCGCAGGAAGACCCCCTGTGCCAGAAACGGAACGGGTTGTAACGAGCGGCAACGGGGGCGGCACGCAGAACAAAAAACCTCCCCCGCGGAAGCCCGGAACACTGCAGCCGCTTTGCAAGCCTTTGTGCGGCGCGCCCCGAAGGGGCGGGACGTGCAGGCTTGCGGTACGTCGGAAACGGCCCGGAGGAGGGATGGGGAGAGCGCGAGAGGGGGAAGGGAACCATAGGTGCCCTTCCCCCTTTCGCAAAACCCGGTCCCCCCAGCTGTGGGGGACAAACGCACACCGAAAAATTATCCAAAAATGCTTTGCCGCGCTTTTACATTTTTATGCGCCCAGACAAAACTTTAGCAAATTAAAGGACGATGGTAAAAAAAGTATTGTCCACCGCCTTTCCCAGTGGTAAAATAGCATTGTTAGCAGTTAAAACTTCATTCGAATCTTTTGGAGGTCAATCAATATGTCTTTGAAAAACGCTTACCTGAACCGCGTTTACGAAGGGCTCGCCCAGCGCAACGCCCACGAACCCGAATTCCTTCAGGCCGTCCGCGAAGTCTTCGAGTCCCTCGAGCCCGTCGTGGAAGCCCGCCCCGAAATTGAAAAAAACGGCATCATGGAACGCATCGTCGAACCCGAACGTATCCTCAACTTCCGCGTCTCCTGGGTCGACGACAACGGCAACGTCCAGGTCAACCGCGGCTGGCGCGTCCAGTTTAACTCCGCCATCGGCCCCTACAAGGGCGGCCTGCGCCTGCACCCCTCGGTCAACCAGTCCATCATCAAATTCCTCGGCTTCGAGCAGATCTTCAAAAACAGCCTGACCGGCCTGCCCATGGGCGGCGGCAAAGGCGGCTCCGACTTCGACCCGAAGGGCAAAAGCGATAACGAAATCATGAAATTCTGCCAGTCCTTTATGACCGAGCTCTCTAAGCACATCGGCGCAGACACCGACGTCCCCGCAGGCGATATCGGCACCGGCGCGCGCGAAATCGGCTTCATGTTCGGCCAGTACAAGCGCCTGCGCAACGAGTTCACCGGCGTGCTCACCGGAAAGGGCCTCTCCTACGGCGGCTCCCTCGCCCGCACCGAAGCCACCGGCTACGGCGTATGCTACTATATGAACGAAATGCTCAAGGACAAGTCCACCTCCTTCGAGGGCAAGTCGATCGTCATCTCCGGCTCCGGCAACGTCGCCATCTACGCCAACCAGAAAGCCTCCCAGCTCGGCGGCAAGGTCATCGCAATGAGCGACTCCAACGGCTACATCGTCGACGAAAACGGCATCGACTACAAGGTCATGAAGGAAATCAAGGAAGTCAAGCGCGACCGCATCAAGACCTACCTGAACTACGTCCCGACCGCCAAGTATGTCGAGGGCTGCCGCGGCATCTGGTCGGTCAAGTGCGACATCGCCCTGCCCTGTGCAACCCAGAACGAGCTCAACGGCGACGAAGCCAAGGCCCTGATCGCAAACGGCGTAATTGCCGTCGCAGAAGGCGCCAACATGCCCTGCACCCCCGAAGCCGTCGAAGCCTTCCAGGCAGCCGGCGTTGCTTTTGGCCCCGCTAAGGCTGCAAACGCGGGCGGCGTTGCAACCTCCGGCCTCGAAATGAGCCAGAACAGCCAGCGCCTCTCCTGGACCTTCGACGAGGTCGACGCAAAGCTGCATCAGATCATGGTCAACATCTACGCGGCCTGCAAGGACGCCAGCGAGCGCTACGGCATGGCGGGCAACCTGGTGGCGGGCGCGAATATCGCCGGCTTTGAAAAGGTCTGCGACGCAATGCTCTGGCAAGGCGTCGCTTACTGATCCGCCTTCCATCCAGCGCCCTTTCACGCACCTCTACGGGGCGGGGACTTCGTTCCCCGCCCCGTTTCCCGTTCTCGGGAGCGCCCCGCCCAGCGTGCGCCTGTTTTGAAACGGAAGGCTTTTTTGCGCCGTCCGGCAAAGGCAAATCCCACAAATGCGCGTTCCAAAATTTGTTGACTTCTCCCAGCCTCCCCAAAAATCGCGCCAAAACTTTTCCACTACGGCAGCAGGAATTTACAAATTCCCCTTGCATTAGCCGCAGTTTATTGTATAATTTTAATAGGGCTTTGCACCTGCCGCATACAGGTACAGGCTTCGATGGAAATTTAAATGAAGGTGGATGAACAACATGGATTATGTAAAAGAATATGAACGCTGGCTCGCCGCCCCCGGGCTGGCCGCCGACGAGCGCGCCGAGCTCGAAGCCATCAAGGGCAACAACAGCGAAATTGAAAGCCGCTTTTTTGCGCCCCTCTCCTTCGGCACCGCCGGGCTGCGCGGCGTGCTGGGCGTCGGCCTGTACCGCATGAACCGCTTCACCGTCGGCGCTGCGACCCAGGGCCTTGCGAACCTCATCCTCTCAAACGGCGAGGAAGCCTGCAAGCGCGGCGTTGCCATCGCTTATGACTCCCGCCATATGTCCCCCGAATTCGCCCGGCTGTGCGCCTGCATCCTCGCCGAAAACGGCATCCAGGTGCGCCTGTACGACGAGCTCCGCCCCACCCCCGAGCTGTCCTTTGCCATCCGCCATTACGGCACGATCGCGGGCATCAACATTACCGCTTCCCACAACCCCAAGGAATACAACGGCTACAAGGTCTACTGGGAGGACGGCGCGCAGCTGCCCCCCGCCGAGGCTGACGTTGTCGCCAAGGAAATGGCCGCGCTCGACCTGTTCAAGGACGTAAAGGTCGGCGATTTCGATCAATACCTCTCTTCCGGGCGCATCATCATGCTCGGCAAGGAGACCGACGAAGCCTACCTCAGCGAAGTGCTCAAGGTTGCGGTCAACCCCGACTGCGTCAAGCAGGTCGCCGATGACTTCAAGCTGGTCTACACCCCCTTCCACGGCGCGGGCTACCGCCTTGTCCCCGAAATCCTCAAGCGCATCGGCTACAAGCACGTCATCTGCGAACCCAACCAGATGGTCATCGACGGCGATTTCCCAACCGTCGCATCGCCGAACCCCGAAAACAAGGAAGGCTTCAACCTTGCGATCGACCTTGCGAAAAAGAACGGCGTCGACCTCATCATCGGCACCGACCCCGACGCCGACCGCACCGGCATCGTCCTCAAGGACAAGGCCGGCGACTACATCACCCTTTCGGGCAACCAGGTTGGCGTACTGCTGATCGACTATATCATTACCGCGCGCAGGCTGACCAACACCATGCCGGCGCATCCCGCGGTGCTGAAATCCATCGTGAGCACCGAAATGGCGCGTTCGGCTGCTGAAAAGAACAATGTCGCCTGCTTCGACACCTTCACCGGCTTCAAATTCCTCGCCGAGAAGATCAAGGACTTCGAGCGCACCGGCTCGCACCAATACCTGTTCGCGTTTGAGGAAAGCTATGGCTACCTGTCCGGCGACTACGCGCGCGACAAGGACGCGGTCACGGCCTCCATGCTGATCGCCGAAATGGCGGCGTATTACCGTACAAAGGGCATGACCCTTTACGACGCAATGGAAACCATGTATGAAAAGTACGGCTACTATTGCGAGCAGACCATCTCAATCACCATGCCCGGCGTGGCGGGCCTTGCCCGTATGCAGGAGCTCATGGCCGAGCTGCGCGAAAACCCGCTCACCGAGGTCGGCGGCTACAAGGCCGACTATGTGCGCGACTACCTGCCCGGCACCCGCACCAATGTTGCGACCGGCGTGACCGAGCAGATCGAGCTCAAGGGCCAGAACGTACTGTACTACGAGCTGGAAGGCGGCACGTCCTTCATCATCCGCCCGTCCGGCACCGAGCCCAAGGTCAAGGTCTACATCATGGCAAGGGCCGAAAACAAGGCTGCGGCAGCTGCAAAGGTCGAGCTTCTGGCTGCGGCTTCCAAGGAAATTGTGAAATAATTTGGATCATGCTGCGGGGAGGGCTTTTTGCCCTCCCCAGCGTTTTCAGGAGGTGTTTCTGAATGGAAAACAGGATTTGCAGGCGGAGCCTTGCCGTATATCTGGCGCTTTGGGCGTTCTTTGTCGCGGCGTTCTGGCTCAGGCTGGATGCCTGCGGGCTGCTTTATGGGCTTGCCGCGTTCTATATCGTGCTGCCGCTGGCGGCGCTGGGCGTATGCGCCCTATGTGGGCGGTATGGCGGGCCGTGGCGGTTCGCACTGCCGTTTGCGCTCGCAGCCGGGCAAGTGCTGCTTGGGATGCTGACGTTCAGCCTGTCGAATACACTTTCGTTCGGGCAGTGGAACCTGCCGGAGCTGGGGCACGTGCCGTTTACGCTGGTTCCCGCGCTCGTCGGGCTGGCAATCGGGGCGGCGCTGCGGGCGTTTTCCCGGCGGCGCGGCGCATAAGAGCCTATCCCGTGTCACGGCGGCGGCAATCGGGTTGCAGGGCGCAAACCGTCCCCTCGCCCAAAACCAACCCGCAACCCAGCTTGGGCGGGGACGCAAGCTGGATTGCGGGCCCGGCAAGCTCTTTCATGGACAAGAGCAGTTTTTCGCCGGGATTTGAGAAAAACGGTGACAAACGGCCCCTGCGGGTGTATAATATGGGAGAAACAGCTCCCTGGCGGGCGGGAAAGGTGAAAAAACATGGACGGCAGCAGGCGGATCACAATCCAGACGATTGCAGACGAAGCGCAGGTATCGAAATCGACGGTATCCTGTTATCTGAACGGTAGGACCGAGAAAATGAGCGCGGAGACCCGTGAGCGCATCGCCAGGGTCATCCAAAAATACGACTACCGCCCGAGCGCGGCGGCGCGGCTGCTGACCGCGGGCCGTTCCTGCCTGCTGGGCGTGGTGGTCTGCGACATTACGAACGGCTTTGCCAACCGGCTGGTCAAAGGGATTGCGCAGGTCTGCCGGGAAAGCGGCTATCAGATCCTGGTGGGGACGAGCGAGTACGACCCGGACGCCGAGCTGCTGCATCTGGAGCGCATGGCGGGCATGAAGGTCGACGGCGTGATTTTGCAGCCGACCGGCCAGCCGGACGCTTCGCTGGCGCTGCTGCGGCGTGCAGGCGTCCCGGTGGTGTGCATCGACTCCAAGCCGGAGGGCGCCCCGCTGTGGGTCGCGACCAGCAATTACCGTTCCACCTTTGACGCGGTATCCGCGTGCCTGCGGATGGGCTACACGCGGTGCCTGCTGTTATCCGCCGAACCGGGGCTGCTGACCTCACGGCAGGAGCGCTGCCAGGCGTGCCTTGACGCGGCGGCGCAGGCGGGGGCGCCCTGCCATGCGGAACTGATCGGCGCGGACACCCCGGACAGCGAAATCCTCCGCCTTGCGTCGCAGGGCGGCGGGCGGACGCTGGTTTTTGTCCCGAATTGCTGGCTGCTGCCGAAGGTGTTCCGGGCGCTTGCGCCCCTGCACGGCGAAATCCCCGCGCGGCTGGGGCTGCTGGGCTTTGACAACGAGGAGTGGGCGGAGTTTTCCGTCCCCAGCGTGTCGACCATCGTCCAGCCTGCGCTCCAGGAGGGCGCTTCCACTGCGGCGCTGCTGATCGACAACCTGCTCGGCAAGCCGGGTATCCCGCAGAATGCGACACTGGCATGTGAGATCCGGCTGCGCGGCTCAACCAGCGGCGGCTAACAACAAAAGGCAGGCGGGGCTTCCCGTCTGCCTTTTCCTGTGCAGGTTTTGTATGCATGGGCCGCGCCTGCGGTCATGCTTCCTCAGCGGCCCCGCCGCTTTCCGGCTCTTCCGCGCCGTCTGCCCCGTGGGCTGCCGTGCTGCCCGCCACGGCGGGGAACACGCGCCCGGTCACCAGCCAGAGCTCGGTCAGCAGGAACACGCAGCCCATCATCAGGCAGCCGCCGCGCACCAGCGCGCCGAGCGTCCACCGTACCGCGACATTCCCCAGCGCGAGGCTGAAGCAGTAGCCCAGCACGTCGCTCAGCGACAGCATCACCCCAAGCGCCGCCCAGAATGTGAACTGGCGCGGGGCGGGCCTGCCATAGAGCATCCGTGCGAAATGGTAAAAGGCCATCACGCAGGCGATGGACGCAAAAATTTCCAGCGTAAACAGTGCGAGGTTTGCCGACACGCAGTATTGGCGGTAGACCACGAGCAGCTGGAACGCAGCCCAGAACAGCGGCGGCAAAACCAGCTTTGCGCTGCGCGCGGTCACGGCCCCCCGGGCGAGCGTCGCGCCCAGCCCGACCAAGCACAGCCCTGCCGCAACGCACAGCAGGCCAAACGGGATCTCAAGCGCTAAGATCCAGGGGCTGGTATCCTCGGGGAATGCCTGTACGGCTTCCAGCTCGATGGGTAGCCAGGCCGCGCCGCCTGCTGCGAGCAGCAGCCCGCTGAACGCGAGTATGGTTTTGTACAGGTCGCTTGACGAGCCAAACAGTGTTTCAAAGCTGGCGTTGTGCTGCCCGCGCCGTGCGAAAAACACGCACAGGAGCCCCAGGCCCACCAGCAGGACGGCCAGCAGCCGTCCCCAAAGCCCGCCTTGTATATACAGCCCTGTCATGGGCTCAAATCCGGTCGCCAGCTGCATTGCCCGCAGGACGGCGCCAGCCAGCCCGCCTGCTGCTGCAAGCAGCGGGAGCTGCCGATGTTCAAACATAATCGTTCCCTCCAAAGTTTCGTGCCTTTTTAGTATACCACAGTTCGGCGCTGTTGGGAAGGGAAAATTTCTGAATCCACGGGTTTCCGGCCCTGCGCGGGCAGCGCCAGGGGACGCTGTCCCCTGGACCCCTGCAATTTTTTCGAGAAAAAATTGAGTAAAAGCTTCATTATCCCTGCGGGAAAGGGCTTTTTCCGTCGGCTGCGCTGGCAGCTCCCTCAAGGCGAGAATGCGGCGCGCCGTAGGGAAGCGCAGCGGCATAAAAACGCTGGCAAGGCTATGCCAGCGTTTTTTGATCTGAAAAAGCAAATGTGTAGTTTCGCCCTTGCTTGAAAATTGTCTGCATACCCACTGGCAGCCGCACTTCCAATTACCAAGCAAGCAAAGCCCCGCCCCATCAAGGCGCAATACTCCGGCAGCGGGTAATGGTAAAACCGCCGCTGCCCAGCTGCCCAAGCACGCTGGAACGCGCTGTCAGGTCGTTGAAATGCCACCACTCCGAAGCCAGCGGCGACAGCTCCGCGTCCGTACAATAGCCTTGCAGACCCTTTGCGGGGTCGTTCATGCTTGGCGCCAGCTGCGCCGATTTCCACGCAGTCGGCGAATGGCTCGCAACCGGCGTTGTGAAGGTCGCCGCCGCGCGGCTCAGCTCGTGGATCGCCGTCGGCATTTCATAAAGCCGGTATTCGCGCATGCGCACAAACCGGTAATCGCCGCAGGCGCATTCCTCAACGCCATCCACCCGCGCGAGGCTCACATCGACTGCGTAGCCCTGCTGATGGTTGGACGCGCTTGTTGCGATGAACCATGAAATACTCCACGGGGCGCTTGTCACCCCAGCGCGCACCTCCGAATCGTCGCGGATCATGTTGCGCAGCACGCCGGATACCTTCAACTGCACGTCCAGCGGGCGATAGCCCTCGTACAGCACCAGGCAGTTGCCCTCCGCGAGCGCCGCCCGCTGCGCCGCGCACAGCCGGTACGCCATCTGGTACAGCACCGGCATCATGAATTCCGGTTCGCCCAGCCGCGGGTTCTGCTCCTTGCCCGGGTAAAGCTGCTGCCCGGTAATGCCCGCGAGCGGCTTGCCGCAGGAGACAAATTTGGAGGAATAGCCGTTTGTCGCGTCGTAGATAATCGATGGGATCACATCAGGCAGGTTAATCATGCACGTGCGGTGCTCAACCCAGCCGATCACCTCGCCGTGCTGCGCTGCGCCGTCCTCGGTGTAGTCCGCTTCGCATCTGACCTTCCACCAGCCGCCGCTCTCCTGCAAGACTGTAAACGGCGTACCCGCCGGAAGCATGGACAGCGCGCCGTCGTGCAGGTTCGGGCCATCCTCCTCGTCAGGCGCAGGCTCTGGCTCGGGTTCGGGCTCGGGTGGAGGCTCCGGCAGCGCTTCCGGCGCGGTGGGCTCTGCGCCCCCGTCAGGCCCCGCAGCCGCGTCCGCTTCGGGCGGTTCCTGTAACGGCGCCAGCGGGTCGCCCCCCAGCACAGGGGCCTGCCCTGCGGTCGTTACGTCGACCGCTGCGTCGGCCTGCCGCCGTGCGGCTTCTTCCCGCAGACGCGCTTCTTCCGCCTCACGGGCGCGCTGCGCCTCTGCTTCCTCCTGTTTGCGTTTTTCTTCCTCGGCGCGGCGCTTGGCTTCTTCTTCCTTTTTCCGCATCCATTCGTCGTAGCGTGCTTTGGCCTCCGCGCTGTCCTCCACGGTTTTCCACAGCGGGATAGAAACCGATGTATAGCCGGTTGCTCCCTGTACGGGCAGTTCCAGGCCGTTATGGTAGTCGGGCAGCTCTTTCCGGCTGAGTATCGGCTCGGTCGTCCACACCAGCTCGCCCGGAAGGTCGGGCTCTTCCGGCGCTTCGGGCTCTTCCGTCGTCTGCACAGGCTCTTCATGGGTGCCCAGCACCGGCGGGCTGGGCCAGTCGGCCCGCCTGCCCACGGGCTGCCCCTCGGACGGCAAAGAGGGCAGCAGCGTCGCCAGCGGCGCGCAGGACGTGCAGAGCAGAAGCAGCGCCGCGCTTCCCGCTGCGATCCAGCTTTTTTTCATGCATCTGCCCTCCTTCCATGTCATCCATTGCCCGCACAGGCCACAGCCCGGTGCGCGCATAGCAATCCCAGCGCCATCTGCCCTGGCAGCGACGCGTGGGTCCCAACAGGCTGTTGTCTTGCAGCTTGGACTTGTCCAAAAAAACAGGAACGGCTGGCTGCGCCAGCCTTCACTGCCTTACCAGTATACTCCTGCGGCAAAGGGAAGTCAACAAGGATTTGCTCGAGGATTGTCCTGTGCCATTTCTTTTGGCTCCACGAAACGACTTTTTACCCCTCTTGCAATTTCCTGCGTTTCGCGGTATGATAAGGAGGATGAATCGACACCGGGAGGGACGCTTATGAAACGCATTTTTGCGCCGGCAGCCGTGCTTCTGCTCGGGCTGTGCGCCTGCCAGCCCGCCGCAGGCGGAGACGATGCGGCGGCGCTCATGGCAATGATTGCAGCTGCTTCGGAAGACCTTCCGCCGGTCAGCGAACCCGCGCCCATCCGGTGGGACGGCGAATATGCTGACGGGGCGCGCAGCTTCACCTTGTCGCTGGGCGAGGACGGGACGCTTGTCTATGAAACTTCGGACGGCAGCGCGGGGCAGATCACTGATGTCACGGGGACTGCTGCCAAAACCGGCGAGCTGCACTTTTCGCTTTGTGAGGATACGCTTTCAGTCTTTGGCGGCGGCTACACTGGCAATTACGAGCGCAAATGACCGTTCCACAGGCTTCGCTTTTGCTCCTTACTCGGGCAGCGGCAGGGCTCTGCCCTGCACCCGGCCCTGCGCGGGCAGCGGCAGGGCTCTGCCCTGCACCCGGCCCTGCGCGGGCAGCGGCAGGGCTCTGCCCTGCACCCGGCCCTGCGCGGGCGACGGCAGGGCTCTGCCCTGCACCCGGCCCTGCGCGGGCAGCGCCAGAGGGGCTAACCCCTCTGGACTCCCATCTCCGCCTGCGGGCGGGAGGGGTACCCGGCACAACGCAAATACAGCGCACGCACAAAAACCGCTGGCAGGACAACGCCAGCGGTTTTTGTGCGCCCCTTAGAAGAGGTCTTGTTTTATACTGGCTCTCCCTCATAGACTTTCCATGCAGTATGGTAGAAAACCAGATAGCACACATTCGCCGCCAGCCACGCCAGCAGCAGCACGATACAGGCCGCCGACGGCAGCATGGCCCCCGGCGCGAACGGCCCAAGCGCCGCCGACAGCAGCGCGGCCACGGCAAGGTACTGCCACGCCGCCAGCAGCCGCCCCGTGCGCATCTCGCCGCTGCCCAACTGCATTTCAATCTCCATCATGCCGCGCGCGATCTGGTACAGGATATACACGCTGAGCACCGCTGCCCCAAAGCCGAACAAGCCTTTGGCCGTTTCAAAGATGCTGCCGCCTTTCAGCGGCCCGCCCAGAAGGTCATGCACAAAGCAGAACCCGCTCCAAACTACCATTGCGTGAGCTGGCAGCATGGCCTTTGAAAAGCAGCCGCTTTGCGGCGCCAGCCTGCGCAGCCCCTCCACGATCAGCCAATAGCCCACAAAATCCGGGAGAAGGTTTAAAATATAACCGTTCAGGTTCCATGATACATCCAAAAAGCTCAAAATCAGCCCGATAAACACCAGCCGCATGGCGCACACCTCCCGCAGACGTTTCTGTATTTTCCATTATAGCATAAAAACATGCCCCGGTCAGCCAGGCCGGGGCATAATTCGTAATTTATTTACTTTTGCAAAACGGTTTACCGATAGAGCATTTCCGCCTTGCCCTCGACCAGCGCCTTGTAGACCTTTTCGATCTTCGCCCAGTTCTGGTCACGGTCGAGCGCTATGCCGCGCCCCACGCCGTCGACCACCTGGCCCTGCCCGATCTCTTCCATCTTCTGGTCAAGGCCGGCAAGCAGCGCCGGGGCCGAACCCGGCTCGGTCGAGCGCCCGTCAAAGATAATATGCACATACACCTCTGGCAGCTCCTTTGCCATTTTCAGCAGTGCCAGCGGATAATCAATCGAGCCATGCGAGGACTGCTTGGTCAGCAGCGCCAGCAGGTGCAGCGCCTTACCGCGCGCCTTGACGTCCTCGATCGCCTGAGGAACACCTCGTTTTTCTCAAACGAGCCGTCCTTCATCGCGTTGTCGAGACGTACATCGTCCTGCGCCACGCAGCGCCCGGAGCCGATATTGATATGCCCGGCTTCCGAGTTGCCCGGCTTGCCCGCACCGAGCCCGACTGCCTCGCCGGAAGCGCGCAGGCTGGACGGCGGGTACTTCTCGAGCATCGCATCGTACTTCGGGGTCTCGCCCAGCCAGATCGGGTCGGTGTTGTCCTTCGCGCCAAAGCCCCAGCCGTCGAGGATCACAAGCAGCATCTTGCGGCCTTTGCCGAAGTCGACCTCGGGGGCCAGTGAAGAGCCGGTCATCTCAGCGGGCTTATCGATGCCCAGCACCTGCAAAACGGTCGGCGCAACGTCGCCGAGCGTGCCGTCGCGCAGCGGGAGCGCACGGTCGTCCGCAGGATCGATCATCACGAACGGCACAAGGTTGGTCGTATGCGCGACGTGCGGCTTGCCCTCCTTGTTCAGCATCAGCTCCAGGTTGCCATGGTCGGCGGTCACTGCGATCACATAGTTTTCACGCTTGGCAGCCTCGATCACGCGCGCGAGATGTTGATCCACATAGCCCGCGCAGGCGACCTTTGCGTCGCAGTTAGAGGTATGGCCGATCACGTCGCCATTGGCGAAGTTGGTCACAATGAAATTATAGCCCTTTTCCAGCCCGTGAATGACGTTATCCGCCACTTCAGGAAGGCTCAGCTCGGGCACCGAATCAAACGGCACGCCCTTCGGCGAGGGGGTGCGGATATCATCCTCACCAGGGAACGGCTCATTGTAGCCCCCATTAAAGAAGAACGTCACATGCGCAAACTTCTCCGACTCGGCGCAGTGCAGCTGGGTCAGCCCGTTTTCGCTGAGCACCTGCGCGAGAGGGCGGTCCACCTTCGACGGCGCGAACGCAATCGGCAGCTTGCCCGCGTACTTATCATGATACATCGTGAGGATCGTAAAATCCACCCCTTCCAGTGGGGCGCGCTCAAAATGCGGGAACGCAGGGTCGGTAAACGCGTCGGTGAGCTCAATCTCGCGCTCGCCGCGGCGGCAGCAAAACAGCACTGCGTCGCCATCCTGGATCTTGCCAACCGGCGTGCCATCCTCGGAAACGCGCACCATCGGCTCCAAATAATAGTCGGTCTGCCCGGCTTCATAAGCTTTCTTGACGGCTTCGGCAAGCGCCGCGCCGCCGCGATCAGAAATAGACATAGATCACACAGCCTTTCTATTTACATGAATCAAAAGAACCTGCACAAAACAGAAAACATCCGCACTGCACAAAGCCGCCCCGCTCCCCCGTCCCGCCCGCAGGCGACGGAAGGGAGTCCAGAGGGGCGAGCCCCTCTGGCGCCGTCCGCGCAGGACCGCTGTCCGCGTAGGACCATAAGCCCCATAGAGCAGAACCGGCGCGTCACTTGCCGCGCGGTACCGGCGCGATCAGGCGGTCGGACGCAACCTCCCCGCGCGCCGGGAAAATGTCAAGCAGCTGCTCAAACCGGATCACCTTCGCGTCCGGGCGGTTTTCCTCCGTGACCTTCAGCGGCGGCATGTCCTCGTATTCAACCGCGACCGTCATGCCGCAGCCCGCCGCCTTCGCACCGACAATATCCCGGTTCAGGTTGTCGCCCACATAGCAGCAGTTCTCCGCCTCAACCCCCAGCTCCTCCATCGCATAGAAGTAAATCGCCGGGTTCGGCTTGCGGATATAAGTAATCGACGACTGCTGCACCGTGTCAAACAAGTCGCGGATGCCGTCATGGTCCAGCCATTCGTCAACCTCACCCTTGCCCACAAGATCAGAAATAATGCCGACCGTGTAGCCGCGCCGGCGCAGCTCGCGCACCGTCTCCACGCCCTTTTCTACCACAACGCGCTCGCCCTTCGTCCGGCGGTACGCATACGTCAGCTCCTTCGCCGCCGCCTTGACCCGGTCCTTCGGGAAATCATACGCCAGCCAGCGCGTCCACAGCATCTCCTCCGGCGCTTCGCACATGAACCGCAGGCACCACTCCCGGTAAACGTCATAGCGTTTGTCGATCACCGTGTCGAAAAATTCCGTCGGGTCCCCCGGCGCGCCCAGCAGCTCCGCAATCCGCGCCTTCGCCGCCGTCTTGTATTCCAGGTCATCCCGGATCACCCGGAACGTCCCGCCTAAATCCACAAAAATTACACGAATATCGGTGTTCATAAGCAGCCTCCTTATGCGTCCGGGGGCAGTACGCCCTCAACATCCAAATTCACCTGGGAATCCCCCGGGAAAATATCGATCAGCTTGATAAAATCCTCAATAAACGCGTCTGGGCGGTTGGTATCGTCACATTTGTTCTCCGCACGCTTCTCCGGCGAGCAGCAGATAATGTTCAGCCCAAAGCCCGCCGCCTTCGAGCCGGTCACGTCACGGTTGACATTGTCCCCGATATATGCGCACCGCTCGGGCGGCACGCCGACCTCCCGCGCCCCCATCAGGTAGATTTCCGGGTCGGGCTTGCGGATCCCGCAGACCGCAGAGAGGACAACCGAATCAAAATATTCCGCAAGCCCATCGTCGCGCAGCCAGTCGGGCACCTCGTAGGTCGTGATGAGGTTCGAGATAATGCCCAGCCGGTAGCCGCGCGCCTTGAGCGTCCGAATGACTTCTACGCCGCCATCGACCACAAACCGCCGCCCGCTGCACTGCCGGTACTGGAAGCCCAGGTCATACGCCATCTTCCGCAGCTCCTCCTGGTCCTTGTAGTCGGGGAGCAGCCACTTGCAGAACAGCTCTTCCTCGTTCGCCTCCCGCTTTTCACGGAACGCCCATTCACGGTAGGGCTTATAGCGCTCTTCCAGCATCTGATAAAACGCTTCCGGCGCAAGGTCGCTGTGCACCATCTGCGCCATTTTGCGCTTTGCCCGGTTCTGCCAGGTCTTATTCTTGTACAAAATCCGCAGCGTATCCCCGAGATCGAAGAATACCGCGTCAAATTCTCTGTTCATCGCGTTCCGCCCTTCCTCCGCCGGTTCAGTTCAGCGCCGGGAAAATGTTCAAAAGGTCGCCAATGTTCTCAATAATCTGATCCGGGATATACTTCGGGTCGTTGTCCGGCGCCTTCTCCGAGGACGGCTCGTCAATGCGCACCATCATGCCGAAGCCCGCGGCGCGGGTGCCTTCCACGTCGCGCACCGGGTTATCGCCGACATAAGCGCATTCCTCGGGCTTCACGTCCGCCGCACGGCAGAACAGGTGATAGATCGCCGGGTCGGGCTTGCGGATGCGCACCTTTGAGGAGAGCACGGTCGCGGAGAAGAGCCCCGCCACTTCGTCATGGATCATCCAATCAGGGATTTCGGTCTCGGTGATGGTATTCGCGATAATGCCCAGCTTATAGCCGCGCTTTTTCAGCTCAATCAATGTGTCCTTGACATCGAAGCGGGGCTCGCGGCGGCCGTCGTGGTCGCGCCACATGCGGGTCAGGCGGCCTGCGTGGCGGGCAACAAGCTCGGTGTTGTAATCGGGCAGCAGCCACTGGGTCCAAAGCTCCATCTCGCCCGCGTCGAGCAGCTCGGTCTTGGCGTATTTGCGGTAGCGCGTCCAGTTGGCCTGGAGCTTCTCGAAGAAGGCTTCCTTGGGCTCCGTGGACTCCACCAGGCGCATCAGCTCAGCGTCCGCAGCGTTCGAAAATTCCTCATCCGGGATCACGATGCGGAGCGTATTGCCAACGTCAAATACGATGGTGTTAATCATAGGGGGTTCCTCCTCTAAGTTAGTGATGAAAATATTGATAAAAAATTCTAAGAGCCTGTTTCGTATCTGTAGAAATGTCGGCTGACGAGAGGTTTTGTTGTCAGACGAAGATAAATTTTTGCAGGAATCCTTTGTGGATTTCAAAAAATTTAGCGCAGTATGGCGGCAAAAGAACCGTCAGACGGCGTTTTGGAAGATGCGGAACGGGCTCCAAATCCCAATCAATTGTCCGCGCCGAGCAGCACGGTGACCGCGCGGTGATCCTCGCCTGACAGGCCGGGCACCTGGCATGCGTCAGTGCAGAGCACCTCGCCGGAGGCTTCGCGCAGCCATGCGACGACCTGCGGGTCGGGCCTGCCGTCGTCGCGGTACGCGCCGCAGGAAATCACGGCGGTCTCGGGGGAAAGGGCCTGGGCGAGCGCGCGCCCCATCGACTGTGGCGAAGCGTGGTGGGGCACCTTGAACACCGTACAATGGGCGGCTTGGCCTTCCCAGCAGGAGCCGTAAGCGTCCCCCGCGAGGAGCACGGTCTGCCCCTGGTAGCGCAGGAGCAGGCGCAGGCTGGCTTCGTTGAGCGCCGCGCCTGCGGCTTGGAGCGCGTCCGGGTCGGGCGCGCCGCGGAGGGCGTTGTCGAGCGCCTGACGCTGCCGCTCATAAACCTCGGGCCCCAGGCAGCCGACCTCAACCGAAAGGCCATCGGTGAGGGGGACGGTTACGGGGCGGGTAATTTCGCGCAGCACGGTCCCGCGCGCCTGTGCGCGCCGCAGGGCGGGCAGGTAAACGCTGAGCGACTTGCCGAGCCCGCGCGCTTTTTTGGGGAACTCCTCCGGGATTGCGGCTTCGCACTCCCAGAGCCCGGGTGCGGGCAGGTAGTTCGTCCAGAGCTCGCAGGCATGCGCGGCGCTGAGGACAGCGGAAAAGCCGCCGATATGGTCACGATGCAGGTGGGTCAGCACAACGAGATCGAGCTTTTCCACGCCTTCGCGGCGCAGGAAGTCGGCTGCCATGATGCGTTTGGAGCCAGGGCGGCATTCGCCAAGGCTGACGTTTCCGCAGTCAACAAGGGCAGCGTAATCGTTTACGCGCAGGAGCGCAGCATCCCCGCTCCCGACGTTGATAAAGTCAATTTGCAGCACTACTGCACCTCCGTAATAGGATTCGCCTCCGCAGCGGGCGCCAGGGGGCGCTGCCCCCTGGACCCCCGGCCCTATGCGGGCAGCGGCAGGGCCCTGCCACACTCAATTGAACCGCGCACAGCGCGGGAATAAGGATAGTGGCCTACGGGCTGCACCCGCGATTTTTTTGGAAAAAAATCGAGTAAAAACTTCATTCCACCTGCGGGCGGGATACCCTCCGGCAGCGTATGCGCTTTCCCCCGTCCCCGCCGCAGCGGTGGGAGGGAGTCCAGAGGGACGCGTCCCTCTGGTGCCAGCCGCACAGGCTGCCGCCCCGGCGAGGGGCGCGCTCCGCAGAGCGCGGGTCCCCCGCGTCCTCAGACGCGCTTCTGCCAGTCCGGCAGGGACTGATATTTCTTGAATGGATCGTTCGCCCGGTGCCGCAGGTACAGCAGCAGCGCCCACGCAATCCCCGTTATCATCGGCGGCGCCAAAAAACGCTTCGCCAGCATCGCGACCACCGTGAATTCCTCCGCGTTGAACGTCACAAAGCTGTACGCCCAGAGGATCACGAGATACACCACGAGCCAGCCGTAGGTGAACAATACCATCTTTTTCTCATGGCTGATAAAATGAAAAACACTACAGATCAACGTGCCCAAAACCGCCGGGAGAACACTCTCCGCCAGCGTCAGCAGCCGCGTGCTGAGCACCTCACGCAGCCCAAATTCAATCGGATCAATCAGCAGCCAGTAGCACGCGATATATACCGCTATGAACACAAAGCTCAGCGAAAATGAGTAAATCAGCAGCGTGCTCTTAAAATGGCCGTCCTTCGTAAACCGGAAAGCATCCCAGAAGCCGCTCTCCTTGATCCGGATCAGCTTCTTCTCAAAACTGCTTGGTTCTTTTTCCATTTTGGGGATACCTTGCCTTTCTTGCCGCTTGTGGTTCCTGCCCCTTAGAAAAGGGTGGAAGCAGGCTGCTCCCACCCCTTGCCAAGTGGTTCTCTTTTCTGCCGCAGCCCGTGGGCCGCCGCTTTTCTGTTACATGTTCGTGTTCTGGTTCAGCCAGAAAATCCATGCGTCCTGGGTATCCAGGAATACGTTATAGATCGCCTCAAGGTCAGGCGCAATCGCGTTTGCCTCGGAGATCGGGAAGGGGTTCTTCGGGTTCTCGAAGTTGTCTACTACAGACCAGTTGCCTTCCTTGCACATCGCTTCAAAGCCGTCGCCCATCATGAAACGGATGAACAGGCGCGCGCCAGCCGGGCTGTCGCAGCCCGCGATCGGGTACAGGTAGTTGCAGTTCTGGATGCCGTTGTAGGGCTGGAGGTCGGTCAGCCACGCGATGGACAGGCCATCGTCGTCGCGGCCGGAAATCTTGCCCGCAGAAGCCAGGCCAAAGGTCGGGCGGCCCTCAATGCCGTTATGTACTGCCGATACGATTTCGTCGCCGTCCGAGATGAAAGTCATCTCCTGCTGCGAGAAACGGTACATAAATTCATAGCCCGCGTTGTTCTCCGGCACTACGATGTCGGTGAACTCGGAAGCGTCATACGTGTACTCCAGCGGCTCGCCATACAGGTCTTCATAAGCCTTCTCCATTGCGTCCGCATTGACGATAAAGGACGCGAACAGGGACAGGTACGCCTGCTCTGTGCCGATTTCCTTCGCAACGATGGAATACTTCTGGTTGCCGTTTTCGTCCTTCTCCACAAACTGCCACCAGTTGGTGATGGGCTCAGCGTCCGGGAACAGGTCGGTATTATAATACCAGTAGGACAGGGTGGAATAGAACGGCATGCCGTAGGTCATCAGGTTCTCGTCGACAATATGCTCGCAGATATCGGTCGGGAAGTACAGCTCAACATACTCGAGCGGCACAAACTCGATGAAGATATCGCCCGCAACGTCCTTGCACTGCAACACGTCCGCGTTGACGTTCTTGGTCTCGGCCTCGGTGCGGACCTTGTCGATCGCTTCGGTCTGGTCAAGGTCAAATGCAACCGCTTTCAGGCCGTCATCTGCGTACTTCTCATTGAAAAGGTCGCAGATCTTCTCAATACGGGAGGAGATGCCATAAATGGTGATGTCGCCGCCCTCGGCCTTCGCCAGCTCAAGCAGCTCCTCTTCGCTCATGTCGTTCCAAGCAACCTGGTCCGGGAACTCGGCCTGGAGGGAGCGCGCGTCCTTGAAACCGCTGTCCGAGCCGGTATCCGCAGGGGCGTCCGAACCGGTATCCGCAGGCTGGTTGCCGCCGGCGTCCGCCGCGCCGCCATCATTGCCGCCGCCGCATGCCGCGAGCGAAAAGACCATTGCAAGTGCCAGCAAAAGGGCTAATGCTTTCTTCATGATGCTTTTTCTCCTTTCAAATGGGGAATTCTCCGTTTTATCAAAACGCGGGCGGGCGTTCCCCGCGCGCCCGCGCATTTGATCCACTTGGCATTTCGTACCGGGATAAACGTTTACTTGTAAAGACGGGCCAGTTTAATCAGCCGTTCTGTCTTCTTATTATACACGTTCAGGATATCCGGGTCAACAGCGATATGGACTTTCTGGTTCATTTTATAGTCCTGGATGCCGAGCTCCTTCGCAATAAACTCATGCTCGCCGACGCGCAGCGTGATCAGCGTTTCCGAGCCTGCGGGCTGCGACGCATATACCTCAGCCTCGATCGTGTTGTCCTGCTTCTCGGTATAGATTACGATCTGCTCGGGGCGCATTGCAAATACGCACTCGAAATCGCCCTTCGGGATCTCTTCATTCTTGGAAACCAGGTCGCCGCTGAACTTGTAGCTGCCCAGGCCGCAGGTTGCCGAAAGGGTCGTGCCGTCGTAATGCGCCATGCCTTCGAGCAGGTTGATGCGCGGGTTGCCGATGAAGTCGGCGGCAGTCAGGTCGATCGGGTTCATGTAGATTTCCATCGGGGTCGCAACCTGGTTCAGGATGCCTTCCTTGAACAGCGCGATCTTGGTGGACATCGTCAGCGCTTCGACCTGGTCATGGGTAACATAGATAATCGTTGTGCCCATTTCCAGATGCAGGCGCTTGAGCTCGGAACGCATGTCAATACGGAGCTTGGCGTCAAGGTTGGACAGCGGCTCGTCAAGCAGCAGCAGCTTGGGCTTGGAAGCAATCGCACGGGCAATCGCGACGCGCTGCTGCTGGCCGCCGGAAAGCTCGTTCGGGTAACGGTCGCGGAACTGCTCGATCCGGAGCATCTTCAGCGAGTCGGTGACCGCTTTTTCAATCTCGTCCTTTGCCATCTTCTTGATCTTCAGGCCGAACGCGATATTGTCGAATACGGTCATATGGGGCCACAGCGCGTAGGACTGGAACACAAGGTTCAGCCCGCGCTTGGAGGGCTCCTCATAGAATGCGTCGTCGCAGTTGACAACCTCGCGCCCATCGATGGTCATATAGCCATTCTGGGGCTTTTCCAGGCCGGACACGACGCGCAGCGTGGTGGTCTTGCCGCAGCCGGAGGGCCCGAGGAGGGTCATGAAGTCGCCGTCCTCAATGATCAGGTTGATGTCCCGCAGCACGTGGTTGCTGCCGTAGAATTTGTCGATATGCTTTAATTCGATTCTGCTCATGGTCTTATGTAATCCTTTCTCAGTGATCAGGGACCGCCCGCCGCAGGGCGCTGCCCCGCGCCGCAGGCGCGTATATAATCCGCCGCTCGCGGCGGGTAAAAAGCCGCGGCGTGTACGTGGCTTTTTACACCTTGGCCAGGGCAAGTGTGCCGCAGCGCGGCGCGCGCAGGCCCGGCACGAACCGCCGCACGGCCCGGATGGGCCGCGCCGGCGGATTCAAATATTCCTTGTTCCCAAATTCGTTCAAAACCCGCAGGTTTTGAACGAGGGGCTTTAGCCCCAAGACTTGCCGATATCCGCGCCGAAGTGGTTCGCGATGATATAGCAGATGAGGATGAACAGCAGCACGCAGATCGCGATCGCGTCTGACATCTGCGCATAGCCGTCGCCCGAATACTGGAACGCGAGGTATGACAGGTTGCGCGTTTCCGGCGTCATAAGCAGAATGATAAGGTCGAGTTCCTTCGCGATACTGATGAATACCAGCATAAAGCCCGAAATGAAGCCCTGCTTTGCCAGCGGGATAATGATCGATGCCATGCGCTTCCAGAAGCTCGCGCCCGCAAGGTCGGCGGCTTCCTCCAGCTCGGTGCTGATCTGGAGCATGTTCGCTGTACCGGAGCGGCTCGCAAACGGGAAGTGCTTGACGACCGATACCAGGAGGATCAGCGTGAACGTACCGTACAGCGACGGGATCAGGCCACCCAGCTTCGGGGTCGAGAACATCGCGAGGTAGATTGCCGAGAACGCAACGCCGGGCATCAGGTAGGGGATGAATACCAGCTGTTCGGTCAGCTGGCCATACCACTTGCCGCGGCCGCGGGTCGATATGTAGCCGAGGAACTGGCCGGAGAACGCGGTGATAATCGAAGCGATAATGCTCAGGCGGACCGTGTTCCACAGTGCCGTGAAGAAGTGCTGGTTCTTAAAGATGCCGTTTACGTTCAGCGTCAGGTTTTCCGATTCGCCGATGTAGTTATAAAGCGTCAGGTTGTCAAGGCCGTAACCGCGCCCGGTGGAAACCTGGAAGGACTCCATGACGAGGACGAACATCGGCAGCACCATTGCGATCAGCAGGAACGCAACGATAAAGATCAGCAGCGGGGTCTTTGCCTTGCCCAGCGGGATGGGGGTATGGCGGGTGCCCTTGCCGCCCATCGTCTCATAGGACTTGCGCGTACCGACCGCGTGCTGGTTTGCGAAGATGGTGCCCGAAGCCAGCAGGATCAGCAGGATGCTCATCGCATAGCCGGTGCCCTTCGGGGTGCCGTCGATGAAGGTGCGCATCTTGGTCGCGAGGGTGTAGTAGCCAATACGGGTGCCAAGGTTTGCCGCAACGCCGTAGGAGCCGACCGACTTGGACAGCGACATGATGGTCGCCGACAGCACGGCGGGCAGGACCAGCGGCAGGGTGATCGATTTCAGGATCTGTACCTTGTTCGCGCCCTGGATCTCCGCCATTTCCTCAAGCTCGGAGTTGATCGAGCGCAGGGAGCCGGAGACCATAATGTAAGCGAAAGCGTAATAGTGGAGCACCATTACGAGGATAATCGCGATGGGGCCGTAAGCGAGCCAGTCGGGGATGGGCACGCCGAGGCCGGCGAGGAATCCGGGCTGGCCGGAACGGGAGTTGCGGAACACGGCGAGCCAGGACAGCGCCTTGCACCAGGAAGGGATCATGTAGGGGATGATGACCAGCATGCCGATCTGCTTTTTGCAGGGGATATCCGAGCGGACCATCAGCCATGCAAGGATTGCGCCGAGCGGCACCGAGATCAGCGCCACGAAGAAGCCGATCATCAGCGAGTTTGCCAGCGGCTCCCAAAGGACGGCCTTCGACATCTGGCTGCTCAGCATGTACTTCCAGTAATACAGGGTGAAATCGCCCACCTGCCCGTGCGGGACGCGGCGCAGCTCGCTTTGCGCGAGCGTGACCGTCATTTTCAGCATTTCGAGCAGCGGGATGACGATCAGGCCGATCAGGCAAGCCAGACAGATCAGCACGATCATGTTGAATGGGTTGGTCACGACGTTCAAAATCAGGTTTTTCGCCCGTTTTGTGGTCATGGGTTTCCGTTTGATTGCTGCGTTTGCCACAAGTACACCTCTTTCTCCGGCCGGCATGGCATCGCCGGCCAAACATACTTTGCGGGACCGGGGGACCGGCCTCCTGTTCATCAGGCCGCTTCCTGCGCCTGCCTGTGCCGTTTGGGCGGGCTGGCCGCCGTCTCCCCAAACTTCCAGGACGGCGCCCTGCCTGCTGGCAGGCTGCTGAACCGGCCTATTCACAAATCGGGCGCTCCGCGCCGGGACTTCACCACCTCGCTTATCTTCCATAGGCTTCCCAGCCGTGGGAATGCCGGTTTTTCACTTTACGCGAACGTTTACGTAAACAGGCAAATACATTTCCCGCACGGTCCGGCGGGAATCATAGCTGCATCCAGCATTTGCAGTGAAAACGAGGCTTCACCGCATACCGGCCAGCAGCTTTCGCCGCATTCTCCCCAATCGTCACTTTGCAAAAATATTTCTGACAAAGCTTGTGCAAATTGAACTAAAACGTTTACGTTGTTTATTATGCTGGTCTACGGCGAAACAATTCCAGGTTCCTTTAGCACTTTTGTCTATAGCCCTATTATATTGTGGCGGGGCACTTTTGTCAATGCTAAAATTTAAAGACTGTTCAAAATCCGGTCACAAAACTTTGACAAAAAGGCTGCGTGCAGGCGTGCAAAATCCGTCCTGCGCCCTTCGATTCCCAACATTTTCCACCCCTTGCAGCACTTTATGCAGCTTTTCCGGCATTTTCTCCCACAACATCTGGTTTTTCAGTGCATGTGCAGTTCTGAACGCAAAGCGTGCTTGCCCGATCCCGAATTTCAGCATTTTTCACAAAAAACGGCGCAAACGTTTTCGCCCTCTGGCTGCGCCTGCGCGGCGGGCGGCGGGGCTCCGCCCCTGCACCCCGCGCCTACGCGGCGGGCGGCAGGGCTCTGCCCTGCACCCGCTGGGGCTTCGCCCCAGACCCCGAGATGCTAACGCATCTCTGCTCGCCTGCGGGCGGGACGGGAGCTGGGCCTTCTGCCCATCGTTCGTGCTCTGTGCCCCGCCCGCCAGAACGGCGGCGGGCGGGGCGGGACAGGGGATACAAATGGGAGGCCACCCACTTAGTGCCCAGCCGCACAAAAAGTCGCTGGCACAACGACGCCAGCGACTTTTTTAGCTTCCCTTACACCCTTTTCGTTGCTGCCCCGCGCAGCCCGGCAGGCCGCTATCGTCTTAGCAGTTTACTCTCTCTAAACCTCTTTTGCCGTCGCAAAGGAAAAATGCAGCTGCAAAAGAAAAACCCGCCCCTCGGCAGGTTTTTCCCGATCTTAATTCTCCGCCAGCATCCCAACGCAGTCAAAATGCGGCTTCTCACGGATACGCGCCGCATTCTCCTGGAACAGCGCATGCCCCAGCGTCACGACCACAAAATCAGCCCGCTGCATCGCCTCGTCGAACGGCAGGTTCTCAATCCCCGAAACCTCCCCTGCAGGCGCAAACGGCTCGCACGCGACCACACGCACGCCCTTTTCCTGCAATATATGGCACAGCTCGATAGACGGCGATTCCCGCAGGTCATCCACGTCCGGTTTATACGACAGCCCGAGTACCAGCACGGTATCGCTCACTTTTTTCATTCCCGCAAGCACTTTTTCCGCGACAAACCGCGGTTTATTCTCATTCCGCATCCGCGAAGCGTGGATGACCTTCGCTTCCTCCGGGAACTGTTCATATATGAACCACGGGTCAACCGCGATGCAGTGCCCGCCAACCCCTACGCCCGGGTTCAGGATATTCACCCGCGGATGGCAGTTTGCCAGTTTAATAAGCTCAAACACATTGATTCCCATCTTATCACAGATGACCGACAGCTCGTTCGCATACGCGATATTCACATCCCGGAATGTATTTTCTGTCAGCTTGCACATTTCAGCCGTCACATCGTCCGTAACCCGGCATACGCCCTTTTCCAGCACGCAGTCATAAATTTCTTTCGCCATCCGCGCGGCCTCGGGCGTGCGCGCGCCGATAATGCGGTCGTTGTTTTTGAGCTCATACATCATATTGCCGGGGATCACCCGCTCCGGGCAGTGCGCCACATGCAGCGACTCCGCCGGAAGCCCTGACTCCTCGCTGAGTACCCGCGCAAGCATCTCCGTCGTGCGCGGCGGCACCGTCGATTCCAGGATCACCAGCGAGTCCTTTGTTATGACCTTGCCTGCCATCCGCCCCGCCGATTCCACAAACCGCAGGTCGGCGCGGTGCGCCCCGTTTTCGTCCTGATAGAACGGGGTCGGCACTGCGATATAAAATACATCCGCCGGGGAAAGCTCACCCGAGAAATGCAGATGCCCCCCTTCGACCGCCTTGTCAAACGCTTCCTGGAGCCCCGGCTCGACAATATGGATTTTCCCGCCGCGCAGCGACTCAATGACCCGCTCGGTCACGTCAAACCCGCAGACCTCGAAACCCGCCCCCGCCAGCGTGATCGCAGTCGGCAGGCCGATATACCCAAGCCCCATAACAGTAATTTTTTTCATGATTTACGAACTTCCTTTTTTTATATGCTGCGGATGCGCGCACCCGCGCGGGACAGTCAAAAAATAAGCTGTATGTACAGTATACCACAAATCCCGAAAATAAGAAAGATTTTTCTTTGAAATGCAGCGTTTTTGGAAGAATTAAACATTTACAAAAACGACCGTTTTCGTGTATACTATTGTTAGGATACCGATTACAGCCAAAAGCGGGCGGGAAAGCCTGCGTTTGCGGGCGGCGCGGTCTTTATTTTGCCATCTCCCACGGAGAGGCTTTTCGGTTCCCTGCGCACCCGGCACTGCCCGGCAGCCCAGGCAGGCCAGCCGCCTGTAAACATAATATTTACGCCCGAAGGAGGTGTGTGGCATGATGAAAACGGGCATGGTAAAAACCAAACAGCGCGAATTGATTATCGCGGCGGTGCAGGGCTCCCGCACCCATCCCACCGCAGACGAAGTGTTCCAGTCCATCCGCGCCCAGCTCCCGACCATCTCCCTCGCGACCGTCTACCGCAACCTCGGCATCCTCTCTGAACAGGGCGTAATCCGCAAAATCGAAATCCCCGACGGCCGCGACCGCTTCGACTGCTGCCTTGCCGACCACGACCACTTCCTCTGCCGCAGCTGCGGACGGCTGTGGGATTTCCAGCTCGCCCATCCCCTCGTCGAGCTCATCCCCCCCGAGACCGGCTTCCAAGTGCAGGATTACGCGCTCGTTGTACGCGGCACCTGCCGCGAATGCGCCGCCGCATCGCCTGGCGCGGAAGGCTCGTCATAAGCAAAAAAACAGCCCCGTCCCAGCCTGTCCCAATTGCAAACACACAGTACCGCTCCCCATATCCTGACATCCATGATACCTATATAAGGAGGACGACCCCAAATGCAGATCCTGAACCATGAAGAAGCCCTTGCGCTGCTGCGTCAATACAACAGCGAGCCGTTCCACATCCAGCACGGCCTGACCGTCGAGGGGGTGATGCGCTGGTACGCAAACCAACTCGGCTACGCGGGCGACGCCGGTTTCTGGGCGATAGTCGGCCTCCTCCACGACATCGACTTCGAGCAGTACCCCGACGAGCACTGCATCAAAGCGCCCGAGCTGCTGCGCGCCGCAGGCTGCGGCGACGACCTGATCCACGCGGTTTGCAGCCACGGCTGGGGGCTGACAGTCGACATCAAGCCCGAGCATGAAATGGAGAAGATGCTCTACGCCGCCGACGAGCTCACCGGCCTGATCGGCGCGTGCGCCCTGATGCGTCCCTCGAAAAGCGTACAGGACATGGAGCTGAAATCGGTGAAAAAGAAGTTTAAGACGGCCAGCTTCGCGGCGGGCTGCTCGCGCGACGTGATCAAAAGCGGCGCGGAGCTCCTCGGCTGGGAACTGGACGAGCTGATCCAGAAAACTATCCTTGCCATGCGCTCCTGCGAAGAATCGGTTGCGGCGGAAATGGCAGCCCTCTGACCCCGGTAGCCAGCGCACCCGCAGGAGAATTCCACAGCATGACCAGTCAAACGGCTTCCCCATATGGGGAAGTCGTTTCGTACAAAGGAGAGCAGACAGAAAGGAGCCTCATCCGAAAATGCCCCAGACGATGCATGAAAAATTCCTTCACATGACCGAGACCCCCATCCGCAGGCTGATCCCGGAGCTTGCCGCGCCGACCATCCTGTCAATGCTGGTCACATCGTTTTACAACATGGCGGATACCTTTTTTGTCGGGCGCATCAACACGCAGGCGACAGCGGCGGTCGGGGTTGTCTTTTCCTTCATGGCGGTGTTGCAGGCGTGCGGCTTTTTCTTCGGCCACGGCTCGGGCAACTATATTTCGCGCCGCCTGGGTGCGGAGGATATCGGGAACGCCTCCCGGATGGCGGCAAACGGCTTTTTCCTCTCTCTGATCACCGGTACGGCAATCCTTGCGGCAGGGCTGTTCTTTCTGGAGCCGCTTTCGCTTGCGCTGGGCTCCACCCCGACCATCCTGCCGTACACCTGCGATTACCTGCGCATTATCCTGCTGGGCTCGCCCTTCATCATGTCGTCCTTTGTGATGAACAACCAGCTGCGCTATCAGGGCAGCGCGTCCTACGCGATGGTAGGCATTGTCACAGGGGCGGTGCTGAACATCGCGCTCGACCCGCTTTTGATCTTCACGTTCCAGATGGGGATTGCGGGCGCGGCGGCGGCAACCGTCATCAGCCAGTTTGTTTCCTTCTGCATCCTGCTGAAAATGTGCGCGTCGGGCAGCAACCTGCGGCTGAGCGCGCGCAATTTCCGGCCGCAGCCGTCCGACTTCCTGGAAATCCTGCGCGGCGGCTTCCCGTCGCTGTGCCGCCAGGGGCTCGCGTCCGTGGCGACGGTTGCGCTGAACCAGTCGGCGGGCGTGTTCGGCGACGCGGCAATCGCGGGCATGTCGGTGGTTGCGCGGGTAACGATGTTTGCAAATTCGGTGCTGATCGGCTGGGGGCAGGGCTTCCAGCCTGTGTGCGGGTTCAATTACGGCGCAAAAAAATATCGCCGCGTGCAGGAAGCGTTCTGGTTCTGCGTCAAGACGGCTATTGTAGTGCTGCTTGGGATCGCGGCTGCGGGCTGGGCGCTTGCGCCGCAGATCGTGGCGCTGTTCCGCGACGACCCGGAGGTCATCGCGGTCGCGGCGGCGGCGCTGCGCTGGCAGTGTTTAACCATCCCGTTCGGCGCGTGGACGGTTCTGACCAATATGGCGTTGCAATCGATCGGCAAATCGGTGAGCGCGTCGGTGACGGCGGCTTCGCGGCAGGGGCTGTTTTTCCTGCCTGCGATCTGGGTGCTGCCGCGGCTGCTCGGGCTGAACGGCATCCTGCTGAGCCAGCCGGTATCCGACCTGTGCTCGTTCCTGCTGGCGCTGCCGCTGATGCTTGCAGCCCTGCGCGAAATGCAGCGCACTTGATTGCCGCCCTCAAGTTCCAGCCCGCCAGGCTCCATGCAAAACGCGCGCGCTCTAATCCCGAAAGCTTTCAACTTGTCAAACCCTTCAAACTTTGCTCCCCAACACAAACCGCCGATCCCGCCATAGGCGGCAAATCACGGATTTCTGAAAAAAATCCACATCAAACCAAAAATGACCGGCTGGTGAAGCAGATAAATGAGCAGCGAATGCCGCCCGAGCTCTGCAAGCCCGGGCACACGGCGCAGGAGCAGCTTTTGCGCAGCCGGGGTTCCCTGCGCCAGCCGGTACAGGAAAAACCCGCAGAGGTACAGGAAAAACCACGGGATCAGCGGGAAATAGTCTGCCGACCAGAAATCGGGGCCTGGGAACCCCAGCGGGAATAGCCACCCCACCTCATAAAGCCGCGCAGGCAGCGCCGCGACCCAGCGTCCCTCAAAGCCGAGATACCCATACTGGATATCCCTTGTGAGCGCAAAAAGCGCCGCCGACACGACGATCCCCCACTCGGCGGGCACCCGCCGCAGCACATTGCGGGCCCCATGCGCCAGCAGCATTGCCGCGCCAAGAAAACTGAGCACCCCCCAAACGATGCGCTCACGCGGCATAAAAACCGCCGTAACCGCGGTCAGCGCCAGCCCGCACGCCGACACCAGCAGCCCCCGCCGCAGGTTGTCCCTGGACAGCGCGAAGGAAAACCCGCCGATCAGGATAAATAACCAGCAGGCGGCCTGCTGGAGCGGGTACAGCCGCACCGTCCACTGAAACGGGTTGCCGAAAATATACCGCACATTATAAAACGCATGATAAACCACCATCAAAATAATCGCAAGCCCGCGCAAACTGTCGATCATATACAGTCTGGCGGCTTTTTTTGACTGATTCTTTGGCATCTGATTCCATTCCTCCCAACTGGACAAGCAGAAAAAAACGGGCTATACTAAAAATATACTGCATTGAGAAGCCCACCGCCGGCGCAAACCCCTTCAGCCCGCCGTCCGGTTGGCGGGCTGAAGGGCGCAGCACTACCGACAAACGGCGCACCCATCCCCGCCCGCAGGCGTTAGACGGGATTCCAAAGGGGCGAGCCCCTTTGGCGCCGTCCGCGCAGGACCGGGTGCAGGGCAGCGCCCTGCCGCGCCGTCGCCCCAACGTTTCCAGTATACCACATCCATCCGAAAAGAGGAATCCCATGGACGAAATTACCCGCACCCCGCTTGCACCCGGCGTGCGTTTGACCTGCGTCACAACCCGCAAGTTCAAAACCGCCGTTCTCAGCGTCAGCCTGCTGCTGCCGCGCGGCACCGCCGACGCAGCCGCGCTTGCCGCGCTCCCCTTCATTCTGCGGCGCGGCACCGCCGACCTCCCCGGCCTGGCTGAGATCGGCGCAGCCCTCGAAAGCCTGTACGGCATGCGCATCGAGCCCGCCGTCCGCGCACGAGGTGAAACAACCGCCATCGGCCTCGTCGCCGACATGGCCGACGAAGCCTACAGCGGCGAAGGGCTCACCGCCCGCGCAGCCCAGCTGCTCCTGTCCTTCCTGACCCGCCCGCTGCTGGAAAACGGCCGCTTCCGCGCCGAATACGTCCGCAGCGAGTCCGAAAACCTCGCCGACCGCATCGCCGCGCGCCGGAACGACCTGCGCGCATGGGCGCTCCACCGCCTGTGGGAGCTTATGTGCCCAGCCGAGCCCTTCGGCCAGTGCGAGCTTGGGACCGTCGAGTCCGCGCGGGCGCTTACGTCAAAACAACTGCTCGCCGCCTACCAGAAAGCGCTGCAAACCGCCCCCATCGAGCTGTTTTACTGCGGCGCACAGCCGCCCGCGCAGGTCGCGGACGCCTTCCGCGCCGCGCTGCCGCAGCGGGACGAGGGCAGCTTCCCGTTGCCTGCCGCCCAGGTGCTCGCCGCCCCGCCGCAGGGCGAACGCTATTTCGAAGAACCGCTGCCCGTGCGGCAGGGCAAGCTGAGCATGGGCTTCCGCACCGGCGTCACCAGCGCCGACCCGCTCTATCCCGCCCTGCTGCTCGCAAACGCGGCGTTCGGCGGCACAACCAGCTCCCGGCTGTTCCGCAACGTCCGCGAGAAGCTTTCGCTCTGCTATTACGCGTCCAGCCAGTGCTTCCGCCTCAAAGGCGTGCTTGCCGTCTCCTCCGGCGTTGACAACGAAAACGCCGGGGCCGCCCGCGCCGAGATCCTGCGCCAGCTTGAGGGGCTTCAGCAGGACGGTCCGTCGCCGGACGAGCTCGAAACCGCCCGCCGCTCGGTGCTGACCGGCCTGCGCGCGATGGAGGACAGCCCCTTATCGCTCGAAACCTTCTGGCTCGACCAGTCGGCCGCAGGGCTCGGCTGGCCGGTCGGGGAGCTCGCCCGCCGCGCCGCGGAAGCCTCCCCGGAGGAGGTCCGCGAAGCCGCGCGGCGTATCGTGCCCGACACCACATTTTTCCTGAGGGGGGCTACCGGATGAAACTGGAATTTGAACAGATCGGCGAAACCGTACACGCCCGGACACTCCCGAACGGGCTCCGGGTATCCTATCTTGAAAAGCAGGGGTTTTCCAAGGACTTCGCCATCCTGGCGGTCAATTTCGGCTCCTGCGACTCGCGTTTTTCCTTCGAGGGCCGCGATTACCGGCTCCCGGCGGGCGTTGCCCACTTCCTCGAGCACAAAATGTTCGAATGCGAGGACGGCAACGCCCTGCAAAAGCTGACCGCGCTCGGCGCGTCGCCCAACGCCTTTACCAGCCGCACCATGACGGCCTACCATTTCTCCTGCACCGAGCGCTTCCAGGAATGCCTGGAGCTTTTGCTGGGCTTCGTCTTTACGCCCTGGTTCACCGAGGAAAATGTCGCGAAGGAACGCGGCATCATCGCGCAGGAGATCGCGATGCTCGACGACACCCCCTCCTGGCGCGCCTACGGCGGGCTGTACGAGGGCCTGTACCACGAGCACCCGATCCGCGAGTCCATCGCGGGCTCGCGGGAGTCCATCGCGCAGATCACCCCAGCGCTGCTTTCCGACTGCCACCGCGCGTTTTATACCCCGGGCAACATGGCGCTGGTCGTGTGCGGCTCCGCCAGCTTTGACGCGCTCTGCGAAACGGCAGGACGCCTGTCCCCCGCCCCCTCGCGCACCGGGCCGGTACGGGACTACGGCAGCCGCGTCGGCAGCGTTTGCCAGCCCACAGTGACCCACCGGATGCAGGCTTCCCAGCCGCAGTCCTTCCTCGGCTTCCGCGACGCGCCGCTTGCCCCCGGCGAAAGCCGCCTGCGCCGCAGGCTGCTCGGCGACCTGTGCTGCCGGCTGGTCAGCGGCCCCGCGTCCCCGCTCTACGCGCGCCTGTTCGCCGAACGGCTGATTACCCAGAATTTCGATACCGAGTATTCCACCTTCCCCGAGGGTGCGGCGGCGGTCTTTGGCGGCCTGACGCGCGACCCTGCGGCGCTGCGGGCAGCGATCGAGGAAGCGGTACGCACCAGCGCCCAAGGGCTCCCCGCAGGCGCGTTTGGGCGCGCCAAGCGGGCCCTGTACGGCGCGTCGCTCCGGGCGTTCGACGACCCCTCCGCTTACGCGCGGCACGAGCTTGCGGCGCTGTTCCACGGCGAACACTACGCATCGTTCCCCGCGCTCCTCGAAGGGCTCGCGCCGGAGGACGTGTACGAAATGCTTGGCCGCTGGGTCTCCTCGTCGCAGTCCGCCGTGCTGCCGCTGGACGCCCCGCCGGAAGGAGGGCTTTTATGACCAATACGATTGCATTCCCCGCCTTTGGGCTGGAATTTACGCTGAACCGCATCGCGTTCAGCCCGTTTGGGCTCAATATCTACTGGTACGGCATCATCATTGCCTTTGGCTTTCTGCTCGCCGTGCTCTACGCCAGCCGCCGCATTGACGCGTTCGGCTTCAACAACGACCTGCTTTTCGACTGCCTGCTCTGGGCCATCCCCGCGTCGATCATCGGCGCGCGCGCCTATTATGTCGCTTTCCGCTGGGACTACTACAGCGCGCACCTGAACGAGCTGTTCAGCACCCGTTCGGGCGGCATGGCAATTTACGGCGGCGTAATCGGCGCGCTGATTGCGGTGGGGCTGTTCGGGCGCAGGAAACGGCTGAATATTGCCGCCATGTTTGACGTGGCGGCGCTCGGGCTGCTCATCGGGCAGTTGGTCGGGCGCTGGGCCAACTTCGTCAACGCCGAAGCGCACGGCGGCGAGACCGCCTTCTTCCTCGGCATGAGCATCAACGGCGGCGCGCCGGTACACCCGACCTTCCTGTACGAATCGCTGTGGAACCTCGCCGGTTTCGCGGCGCTCCATCTGGTTTCCAAGCGGTTCCGCCGCTTCCACGGCCAGATATTCCTCGGCTACCTGGTCTGGTACGGCGCGGGGCGGTTCTGGATCGAGGGGCTGCGCACTGACAGCCTGTATATCGGCGCGACCGGGCTGCGTGTCTCGCAGTTGGTTTCCGCGGCGGCTGTCCTCGTTGGCGGCGTACTGCTCCTGCTGTGCCTGCGGCGCGGCGTACAGACCCTCCAGCAGCTGTGGAACCCCCACGCCGACCCGCGCCCTCAGCGCGCACCCGCGCCCCCGCAAAGCGGCGCTTGAGGAGTGTCCCCCGCAAACGGCGCAAACAGGGCGCCGCCTGCGCGCCATCACGCAAACGGCGCGCAGGGAAAACGACCATATTTTTTAAGGTAACACAACACTGATTTTAATTTTGGAGGAGAACCAATGAGTGCAACCATGATCAGCGGCAAGGAAATTTCAGCAAAGCTGCGCCTGTCCGTCAAGGCGCAGGCTGACGCGCTGCGGGCAAAGGGCGTCGTGCCCGGGCTCGCAGTCATACTGGCCGGCGACGACCCGGCGAGCGCCATCTATGTCCGCAACAAGGAAAAAGCCTGCGAGGAGTGCGGCTTTTACAGCGAAAAATACGTCCTGCCCGCCGAAACCAGCCAGGACGAGCTGCTTTCGCTGATTGCGAAGCTGAACGCTGACCCGCGCATCCACGGCATCCTGTGCCAGCTGCCGCTGCCCGCGCATATCAGCGAGCAGGCGGTCATCCTCGCGATCGACCCCGCGAAGGACGTAGACGCGTTCCACCCGGTCAATGTCGGGCGCATCATGACCGGCGACTATGATTTCGTGCCCTGCACCCCGGCGGGCGTCATGGCGATGCTAGACGAGTGCGGCATCGACCCGAAGGGCAAGCACTGCGTTGTGGTCGGACGGTCGAACATCGTCGGCAAGCCGATGTCCATGCTGCTGCTGCACCGGCACGGCACGGTGACCATCTGCCACAGCCGCACGAAGGACCTCGCGGACGTGTGCCGCTCGGCGGATATCCTGGTCGCGGCGGTCGGCAAGGCCGGGTTCATCACCGCCGATATGGTGAAGGAGGGCGCGGTCGTGATCGACGTCGGCATCAACCGCACCGCGGAGGGCAAGGTCGTCGGCGACGTATGCACGGCAGAGGTCGCCGAAAAAGCGTCCTACCTGACCCCCGTACCGGGCGGCGTCGGCGTGATGACCATCACCATGCTGATGCAGAACACCCTGAAAGCCGCCGAAAAGCAGTCGGCAGGCGTTTAATCTGCGCGCCCCGCCGCAGGAGGGGGAAACGGGTTCCAGCAGGACGCGCCGCCGCCTGCACCAGCCCGCCGCCGGACGCATATAATGTTCCAGCACCATCTGAAAGGAGGATGCCGGAACCATGCGTTTCCGGCTTACCACATATGGAACAAAACAACTATTCTTCCCAGCCCTGCGCGGCGCGGGCCGCAGAGCCTGTAATCCCGCTGCCCAATCCCGGCGAAGGCGGACCGGTCTACCCCGGCAATGACGACGCGCAGATCCCTGTCATCCCGCTCCCCAATCCCGGCGAAGGTGGCCCGGTCTATCCCGGCAACGACGACGCGCAGATCCCTGTCATTCCGCTCCCCAACCCCGGCGAGGGCGGCCCGGTCTATCCCGGCAATGACAGCAGCGCGGTCCCGATCATCCCGCTGCCCAACCCCGGCGAGGGCGGGCCGGTCTATCCCGGCAACACGAATAACAGCTGGAACGTAGGCGCTACCATCCTGCCCACCCTGATCGGCGCGCTGCTGCCAGGGGCGGCAAAGGTGCGTTTCCTGAACGCCGCCTACAACTATCCGGCGCTGCGGGTGCTGGTCGGGAACAACCGGTTTGTAAACCTGCTCAATTACGCGTCCGCAAGCAGCTATGGGCAGGTCCGCCCGGGCTACCGGATGGTCAGCATCGTCGGGCCGGACGGATATATTTACCTGCAAAAGTCGCTGCCTTTCCAGGCGGGCACAATCCAGACGATCGCCATTATCAACACCGCAAGCGGCATGGACCTGCTCCAGATCACGGACACCTGCTGCCCGCCGGGCAACGGCTATTCGAGCTTCCGCATTGGCAACCTTGCGTACAACAGCGGGCCGCTGGACGTGCTGATGAGCGACGGGCGGGTCGTGTACAGCGACCTGCGGTTTAAGGAGGTCGGCGCGTTCAAGCGCATCATGCCGGGGACTTACCAGTTCTTTTACGCCGACACCAGCATGTCGCCGATGCCCGCATATCAGGATATCGAGACGCTGGACTCGTCATGGCTGGGGGTATACCCCCCCTACGAAACGTTTGGCTCACTGTATCTGAATATTGTGCCGAATGCGATTTATTCGGTCTACCTGCTGCAAAGCGGGACCAACCGGAACAACATCCAAAACCTGATCCTGATGGATCGGTAACAAAAAAGCCAGAGGCTTCTGCCTCTGGCTTTTCTGCTTTTTAAGCGCCCGCCTTTATGCCCCCCGGGGCCAGGCCGCACCGGGCAGGCGGCCTGGGGGCTGGGCGTACTCTTCCCACTGCGGCGGGAGCGGGTACACCGTGAGCGCCCCTTTACTGCATCCCCGCCAGCGACTGGCAGAAGCGCATCAGGATTGCCGCCGCCTGTGCGCGCGACGCGCCGCCCGCCGGGTCAAGCGTCCCCCGGCTGGTGCCGGAGATAAGTCCCTGGCCGGCCGCCCACTGCATGGGCCCGACGGCGTATTTCGAGACGTTCCCCGCGTCGGGGAACCGTCCGAAGTCGGCGCTCGCCGAAATGTTATAGCCCTTGTACTGCGCGTAGCGGTAAAGGATCGCCGCCAGCTGTTCGCGGGTGATGCCGTCGCCGGGACGGAAATCACCGGTCGAATAGCCGCTTACAATGCCGTTTGCCGCCGCCCAGCCGACCGCGTCGGTGTAATACTGCCCCGGCGCAACATCCGGGAAGGTATTCGCGCCCGCGGCGGGCGAGCCTTCCAGCCGGTACAGGATCGAAACGATCATCGCGCGGTTGGTCGGCAGGTTGGGGGAGAACGCCGTGCCCGACGTGCCCGACATCATGCCGTTGCGATAGACGAAATCAACCGCGCTGTAATACCATTCGTTCGCCGGTACGTCGGTGAACGGGATGCCTGCGGGCTGGAACTGCACCCCATCCGAAGCCCGCGCAAAGACCGCTTCGATCTCCGGCTTCCCGTCCGGCATGGTGAAGGTGTAGCGCCCGTCGCCCAGGTCGCGCAGCTTGATCTCGCGCCCCTTGCTGTCGGTCACAATCAGCTCGGAAAGCACGTAGCCGGCGTCCGGCTTGACGGTGATCGTCACCTTATCGCCCTTTTTCGCACTCGAGGGCGAAACCTTTACCGAGCCGCCTTCGCCTGTGGAAATGCTGGGCTTGTAGGATTTCCCGCTGTCCTTGTCGTCATCCTTGCTGCTGCCCGAGCCGCCGCCCGAGCTGGAACCGCCTCCCGAGCCGTCTCCGGGGTTCGAGCCGTCCCCGCCGGGGTTGCTGCTGTCCGTAACGCGCGAAACGCTGACATCCCAGCGTCCGACCGTTTGCAGCTTATCGTCAAGCAGCTTGAGCGTGCCCTTCTGGTCAAACGAAACCGACGAGACATTCGGGAATTTCAGCACGCCGAGGAACGCCGTGCCGCCGTCGTTCAGGTCGCCGTAACGGTCGATATACAGCGTGACTGTTGTGCTGTGATCCTCGTTAACCTTGTGCGTTGCGGAGACATACGCGTCGTCGCGCGAGAATTCCACCTCCGACGAGCCGGTCAGCGTAAGCTCCAGCTGCGCCGAATGCACATGCTCTGCGTCGATCCCCGAAAGCGTAATCTCGGAGCTGTTGCCGAGCGTCTCATATTCGACCTTCGGCGCATTGGCCGCGCCCGCCGCCGGGAGCGTGCCGCAAAGCACGCCCGCCGCCAGCAGCGCGGAAAGGGTCTGTTTCAGGTTCATTCTGCCACCTCGGTTTTCAGTTCAACGGGGGGAAGGTCAGTGCCGCCCGGGCTGTGAATCCATACGGTTTCCGCCGTGATGCGCTTGCTGCCCGTCCCGTCCGGGTTATCGGTGCGGTAAAGCGTTATCTTCATGCGGGCAGGCAGCAGGCTTTCTCCCTTGCAATCGCTCGGCTTGCCCTCCTGAAGCTCCTTCTCGGCTTCGAGGTCGGGCATGAACAGGAAGAAGCCGTCGCTAATGTCACTGACCTCGCCGTCCTTCGGCACCTCCGCGAACATCAGGAATTCGCCGCTGACATCGCGCTGGACCGGCGCGCCCTGCTCGCCTTCGTCCGAAACCGGCGTATTGATAAACTCGCCCTTCAGCGCCAGGGTGTTGTAAACCGGGTCGCCGCGGTAAGTGCCCAGCACAACCATCGTTCCCGCCTTGATGGTCTGCTTCTGATTATCCGCGTCGGTATAGGTATAATCCTCTGCCAGCTTGCCCACTGTCGCCCCGCTAAGGAACGCAACGTCGTCACCCGCGTAGCTGATCAGCTGAACGGTTGCATCGTCCGGCACGCCGGTAATCTTGACCGTTTTCGCATCATAGGTCCAGATACGGGTATCGTTGTCCGCCGCCCCAGGCTTGCGCAGGTAGGCAAGGTAGCTGCCCACCGTATCGACCACCTGGTTGTTTTCCTCCGAGAATGTACCGCTGCACGCGGTAGTCGTCTTGCCGTCCTTGTCGGTAACGGTAACGGTGAACTCCCCGTTTTCCGTCCACTTGTCAAGCAGGATACCCGAAATCGGGGTTTCCGCTTTCAGCGTAATCGTCGCAGTGCCGTTTTCAACCGTCCGGCTCTCATATTCGTCAGCTTTCAGCGTCATGTCGTAGGCAATGCGGATTTCCGGATCCGCTTCTGCTTCCGCAAACTGGTTGCCGAGCGAATCATACGCCTTGACCGCATACTTGAACGTGCGGTGGTTTGCCGAGCCGATCGCGTCGGTATACGTCGCGGAGCCATTCTCTCCCGCAATGATAAAGTCAATCGGCGTACCGTTGCGAAGGATTTCGTAGCCCTGTACCTTGCCGCTGTTGATTCCGGATGGGGTAATCGTCAGCTTCACGTCCGTTTTGCTGGCTTCGCCGGTTTCCGTCTTTGCCATCTCGGCCTTGACCGAAACCGTCGCGTTTTGATTCACACCCGCAACCTTATTCAGACGGTCACGGCGGCTCTGGTCATTCAGGTACCAGATTGCACGGTCTTCTGTAGCCTTGCCGTTAAGCTCGGCCTCTGTGCTCTCGCTGAGCACCATGCCCCAGCGTTTAAAGAACTCGGTCAGGTTCTTGCCGGTCACTCCCGCCGCGGTCAGCGCGACCTTATCATCATAGCTCGTCACACCGGCAGTATAAGTGCCATTCTTCCACGCGGTCATAAACTCATTGAAGAATCCCTGGTCAGGGCTCGTGCCGCCATCATAGGCCAGATGCAGCTGCCAGTACATCCCCAGCTGCACGAACACGTCGCCCGACGCGCCCGCGTACTGCTGTGCGACCTTTGTAAAGATCGCAGGGTACTTATTGCTCTTCTCAAGCCGCGACGCAAGCGTATTTTGCTTCCCATCGTAGGTCTGCACCATAAGCGAGTAAATATTGTTGGTAATCTCCGCCTTGCCGAGCTTATCCATGTTGTGCCCGATCTCGTGCGCGATGCCCCAGCCGAACAGGCCGTTGCTGCCGTTCGCCGGGATACCGCCAGTCGGGACAGGCGTGCCGTTCACCATACCGGCGCACGAACCCGCGCCAATACCGATATGTTCCCCGGCGGCGTACATGAACGCGCCCTCAAACATCTGCATGCAGCGGATATTCTGGCGTTCCGCCATCTGGCCGCTATGCTCGCGCACGGCATCAATGCCCTGCGTGGAGCGGCAGATATACATGATGTCTTCCCATGCGAGGACGCTGTTTTCCAGCTTCTCCGCATTCGCGCTCTTCACAGACGAAGCCGGGATGGACAGCAGCACGGTCGGGGTCGAAATCTCGGTGACGTTGTTCCAGTCGCCCGCGCTCGTACCGCAGTCGTAGCTGCTCAGTTCCGCAACATAATCGCTGATTGCCTTGTCCCGCTGAGCCTCACTCATCGTGTACCAGTCCACAACATCCAGCACCGGGATATCGGCCCCGCGCCGGACGTGCAGCTTAATCTCACTAGCCTGCGTGCCTGCATATTTGTAATACAAGCTGCCGCCGCTCGTACCCGCCTGCGACCCGATCTTCGGGATGGTAATGACGTTGCGCCCGCTCGACAGCGTGCCGAGCGACTTCTTCCAGGCACTCGCTTCCGCGTTGGCCTGCGTTGCAAACAGCTCAACCGTTTCGCCTGCCGGGATATCGGCATAGACCGTAACCGTCTTGCCCGCCTGGGCGGCAACGCCGAGCGGCTGGAGGACGCTGCCGCCCTGCCCGTACTTCTGTGTGCCAGCAGTCGTGTGCAGCCCTTCCAGTACAACGCCGTCATTTTGCTCCCCTGCCAGCAGCTTCTTTGCAAGCGCAAGCTCATCCCGGTAGGAATCGGGGTAGAGGTAGTAGTTTTCGTGCGCGTCCAGCAGGCCCTCGATGCGGGCGATCTCCTCTGCCATCGCGGTGTCCTTAAGCGCCGTAAAGGTTTTGTCGGTGAACAGCTTTTCAATCAGCGTCGGGACGTCGGTCTCCTCGTCGTAAGTCAGGAAAATGAGCTCCGACATGCTGGTCAGGTTATAAGACATCTGCTCAACCGCGACCTGAATCTTCGTAATGCCTTTGAGCGGCCCGAACGGCAGGATTGCAAAATTGCTCTGCGCCGGGTTCCCCCGCACGCCAGGCCAGGTCTGCATATCGCTGTCACTCCCCAGCGCGTAACGGTCCACGCCGCCGCCGGTGGGGTCCGGGACAATCAGCCTGCCGGGAAGCTTGTCCGTATCCTGGAAATCGTCCCCGTCGCCCTCAAGCCAGACGCGCACCGCGTAAGCGCGCAGCCACTTGGGGTAATCGCCGTCCAGACGTGGCACCCAGATTGCCGCGCTCAGGTCGACCGGCTCCGTGAAGGTGACTTCAACGTGCTCGTTGCTGCTCCAATTGCGCGCTGTCCAGCTGGTCTTGTAGTCGCCGTCGATCAGCTGCCCGGGCTGGAACGTGCTGTCCGAAACATTCTTCGGGTCCAGCAGCCGGATACTTTTGATCTGATCGCGCGGCACACGCGCTCCCTCGGCAGGGATGCCTGCGGGCTCGCTGTAATCGACCGCCTTCGGCGTGCCTGTCACGATGTTCGACGCGGGGCTCACGCCCATACTGTTGTGCGCCGTTACATATATGTAGTAGGTTGTGCCGTTCTCAAGTCCGGTAATGCTTGTGCTGGTCGTGGTCAGGCCGTCAGCCGCCTTTGTATAGGTATTCAGCGCGGCGTTTTCCTGATCGGTGTAATAGACCGCATAGTCGGTTGCGTTCTTGCCCGCCTTCCAGGAAACGTCCAGCTGCGCGTCACGCGCGGTGACGTTGACCATGTTGACCTTCGCCGGTGGGCCGGAGGGCTGCGGCGTAGCGCCGATGCTGCGCATTTCCCCACGCCAGCCGCCGTCCGCGACCGGCGTAACCTCGAAGGTGTATGCTTTCAGGTTCGTCAGCCCCGAAACGGCCTGTGCCGTCGTATCCACATGAAGGGTGGACTTGTCCGCAGGCTTATCATCTTGATAGTATACGACCTCATAGCCGGTCACGTTCGGCAGCGCGCCCCATTTCAGCGTGACCGATTCATTCGCCGGCTCCGCGGCCAGGTTCTGCACCGCGATATACTTCGGCATCGGGTTCTCCGGCACGATGTCCTTGAGGAACTCGACTGCGGCAACGCTGGCAAAGTCGCCGTTCTCGGTCCTTGTGACCGTGACCGTGATCTTTTTGACCGGCACACGCTTGCCGAGGTTGATCGTTATGACCTTATGCCCCTCGTCGCCGTCGATGCTCATCAGCTGGATATCCTCGGGGATACCGTCTGTGAACTGGATTGTTTCTGTTGTGCCGTCCGTATACTCAACCAAGACGCTGCCATCGGCAATCGTGCCTTGTGTTGACGACGTGACAATGTTCACCTGCTGCGCTTCAATCCCTGCGTTTCCATCCTCCGCCGCAGCCGAAAACTTGATATCACTGTTTTCCGGGGTTGTGAACTTTGTAAACGTGCCGTCAGAGGAATCAGCAGTTGTCCCATCCTCCGCCTGCACAGCCGGCGCCTCAATCAGGTCGGTGTACAGCACGACCACCGGGCTGTCTGCTTTGGCTGCGGTATAGTCCTTGATCGCCGCCATGCAGTGGTTGACATAAGCAACGTCGGAGATATCGACCTTGCCGTCGCCGTCCAGGTCATAATCAAGATTGGCCTTCGCGCCCTTGTCGGCTTCCGCCTGCACCGCGTTCAGGTCGTCCTCGTCCACCGTACCATTACCGTCAAAGTCGCCGAGCGTAAAGCTTGCGTCGCCCGTACCGGCAACGATGTACGCGGAATACTTGTCCAGCTCCACCTCGACAGAGCAGTTTTGATAGCCCTCGCCGGTAAATTCCAGCTTATACCCGCCCGTTTCCAGGCCACCAAAGCACAGATCGATGCATTCTACGCCTTCCTCAAGTGTTTTTCGGACCAGCCCGTACTCTCCATCCGGGGTGCCGCCCGCGTCGCCAAGCTTGACGCCGCCAATCTTTTTGCCGCCCTTTTGCAGCGTAACGGTCACATCCCGCTTTTTCAGCACCTCCGCTTTTTGTTCAAAATCCAGGCGCAGCCGGACGCGGATCTCGCCGGTTGCCGCCGCTGTACCCGCATCCGCCGCATAAACCGGCGCTGCCGGGGGCGTCCGCACCGCGCCCGCTGGGGGGGGCGGCTGAGAACAGCATGGATGCCGCCGTCAATGCCGAAAGCACCCGCAAATGAGTTTTCATGTCTTTGCTTCCTTTCTTCGTATCCGTAGGGTGTCCCCGCGCATGCGGAACGCGCCCCGCGCGGCGGGGGGCAGTATTCCAATTATATCAGACGGAGGGAGCATTTGGCAAGCGGGAACGTAAAACTTACATGAAATTTTAAAAAACGCTAATGATATCTCAAAAACCGCCGTTTCCCTTGCAAAATCCGCATGTTTCGGGTATAATGGCAGCAAGCTCTCTTTCCCGTGCATGGAAAGAGAGGACAAACCGCCTGGCACGCGTTAAACTGGCCGTAAGGAGCTGATACAAAATGGAATGGATAGACCGCCTGAACGAATCGGTACGCTATTTGGAGGGCAGCCTCACCGGGGAACCCGATTACGCCCGCGCGGCACAGATTGCCTGCTGCTCGGTGTACCACTACCAGCGCATGTTCTCCTACCTCGCCGGGGTGCCGCTGTCGGAATACGTGCGCAGGCGGCGCATGTCGCTTGCCGCGGCCGACCTGCTGGGCGGCACGGAAAAGATTGTCGATATCGCGCTCAAATACGGCTATTCGTCGCCGACCGCCTTTAACCGCACCTTCCAGAAGGTACACGGCGTGCCGCCGTCTGCGGTGCGGCAGGGGCAGGCGGCGGTCAAGGCATATCCGCCGCTCAGCTTCCAATTAACTGTACAGGGAGTGGCAGAAATGGAATACCGCATCGAAAAACGGGACGCGTTCCGGGTGATTGGCGTGACCGCGCCGATGAGCGCGGAGATCGAGGAAAATTTTGAAGCCGTGCCCCGGCTGTGGGCGCAGGCCGCGTCGGACGGGACCATCCCCAAGCTGGCGGCGCTGATGGACGGCGAACCGAAGGGCATCCTTGGCGTGTGCGACTGCACGGACGGCGGGGCCAGGCGCTACGGCATCGCCGCCGCCAGCACCCAGCCCGCCCCGAAGGGCATGGAGGAATGGGAAATCGGCGCGTACACCTGGGCCGTGTTCCCGGGGACGGGGGAATGCCCCGCCGCAATTCAGGCGCTCGAGCAGCGCATCGTGCGCGAGTGGCTGCCCACCTCTGGCTATGAATACGCCGACGGGCCGGATATCGAGGTATACCTGAACCCCAACCCGGCGGACGCCGCTTTTGAGGTCTGGATACCGGTCGCCCGCCCCCGCGCCTGACGCGCCGGGGCCGCGCCCAAAACTGCAAAAAAACCGCTGGCTGCACCGCTGCCAGCGGTTTTTTGGGCCTTTCCCGGGCACGCCCGCGCAGCCCTTCCTGCTTTGTTCACGGTTTGTTCATGGAAGGAACGCAAAGTTTTTCTGGAATTTAACCGGGAATTGTGTTATAATAAAACTCTAATGCACTGAAAAGCTGTGAAAAAGGAGGATTTTCAATGAACACCATGCTTTCGATCACCCCTCAGATGGAAGAGCTGGCGGAGGAATGCGTCCGCAACAGCACCATCAACCCTTCCCTATACCAAAAATACGACGTAAAGCGCGGGCTGCGCGACGTAAACGGCAAAGGCGTGATCGCGGGGCTGACCAACATCTCGAAAATCGTCTCCTTTGCCCCTGACGGCTCCCCGTGCGACGGCGAGCTGTATTACCGCGGCATCCCCATAGAGAAACTGGTCTCAGGCTTCATGGCCGCCGACCGCAAGGGCTTCGAGGAGGTCGCATACCTATTGATTTTCGGGAGGCTCCCCAACGAGGAGGAGCACCGCCGTTTCCGCAAGCTGCTCGCCCGCGGGCGCACGCTGCCGACCAATTTCGTCCGCGACGTTGTCATGAAAGCGCCCACCCACGACATGATGAACATGCTCTCGCGCAGCGTCCTGACCCTCGCGTCCTACGACAACAGCACCGACAACCTGTCGCTGCCCAACGTCCTGCGCCAGTGCCTCATGCTGGTGTCGGTCTTCCCGCTGATCTCGGTCTATTCCTACCACGCCTACAACCATTATGAGTGCGGCGGCAGCATGTACATCCATTACCCCAGTGAAAAGCTGTCCACCGCCAGCAATATCCTGCGCCTGCTGCGCCCGGACAAGCAGTATTCGCCGCTGGAGGCGCGGGTGCTTGACCTGGCGCTGGTGCTGCACATGGAGCACGGCGGCGGCAACAACTCGACCTTTACCACCCATGTCGTCACCTCGTCCGGGACGGATACCTATTCCGCGATGGCGGCGGCGCTCGGCAGCCTGAAAGGCCCCAAGCACGGCGGCGCGAATATCAAGGTCGTGCAGATGTTCGAGGATCTGCGCAAAAACGTCGCCGACACGACCGATGAGGACGCGGTGCGCGCCTACCTGCTGCGGCTGCTGCGCCGCGAGGCTTTCGACCAGAAGGGGCTCATTTACGGCATGGGGCACGCGGTCTATTCGCTCTCCGACCCCCGCGCGCGCATCTTCAAGAATTTCGTCGCCGCGCTCGCCGAGGAAAAAGGCCGCACCGACGATTATAAGCTCTATGAAATGGTCGAGCGCCTTGCCCCGAAGGTCATCGCCGACGAGCGCAAGATTTATAAAGGCGTCAGCGCCAATGTCGACTTCTATTCGGGGTTCGTCTATTCCATGCTCGGCCTGCCGCTCGAGCTCTATACCCCGATGTTCGCTATCGCGCGCGTCGTCGGCTGGAGCGCCCACCGCATGGAGGAGCTCATTAACGCCGACAAGATCATCCGCCCCGCCTATCAGAGCGTCGTGGAGCCGATGCCGTACCGCCCGATGGGCGAACGGTAATGCGCCCCCTTCCCCAGGCTGCTCCATGCACGAGCCGGGCCCCTGGCCTGCCCGCGCAGACAGCCCCCCCCCCGCAGTTTCTGAGAAATGCGGCCATTTTGTCAATGGCTTCCGTTCCAGGAAGCAAACCGCGCATTGACTTTTTAGAGATTTTGTGTTATGGTAATGCTATAGTCACCCGGGCCTGTTTTTGAATTTTTGAAAGCGGGCCTTTTGAAAAAGGAAAAGGAGCGATACGACCATGAACAAAGAGCGTTTGAAGGGCATTTTGATCGGCACGGCCGCGTCCGCGCTGGTGCTGGGCATGAGTGTCACGGCATTTGCCGCAAGCCGCACCATCCCGGTTTCCGACGGCATCCGGGTACTGGTGAACGGGCAGGCGTTCCAGCCGAAGGACGGCAACGGCGCGCCGGTCGAGCTGTTCTCCTATAACGGCACCGTCTATGCGCCGGTGCGCGCCATCTGCGAAGAAGCGGGGCTGCTTGTCAGCTACGACCAGTCCACCCGGACGGTCAGCGTCACCAAGCCCTCCGCCCCGGCCCAGCCCGCCACCGGTACCGGCGACAAGGACGGCGCGCTGATCGGCGAAGACGCGGCCAAGCAGGCGGCGTTTACCCACGCGGGCGTGAAAGCCGCCGACGCGGTTGTCACGGAATTCAAGCTTGTAAAGCTGTTCGGGACAGCGCATTACGATATTAAATTCTATGCGGGCAGCACAGAATACGAATATGAGATTGACGCGACGACCGGAAGCATCCGGAAATCCGAGCAGGAAACCAAAAAGGGCATCACCCTGGGCTCGGACCGGATCAGCGAAGCGCGCGCAAAGGAGATCGCGCTGGAAAAAGCGCCGGGCGCGACGTCACCAAATGCAAGCTTGACCGGGACGACGGCAAATGGGTCTACGAGATCGAGATGCGCAACGGCGCAGTGGAATACGAATGCGAGATCGACGCTGCGGACGGCACAGTCCTCAAGTGGGAAATCGACGATTAACGCAAAAACGGGAAGCGCTGCCGGAAGGCAGCGCTTCTGCTGTTTTGCCCCTCGGAAGCCTTCCGCCCACCCCTTTTACGTGTGTGGGCAGCTTTTTTGCGGCGTTTTTACGATCCCCCTGTCCGCACATGCATAAAAAAGCAAGCTGCCCGCGCATTACAGAACGGACAACTCCATATCAACCACAGAAAAACCCGTTTCCGGGATCCGTGCGCTGCGCACTTCGGGCAGCTCCGGCAACAGGCAGTCCGGGAAATTCAGGCGGAAGACCCCGCCCTTTTCCAGCTTTTCATAAAGCACCCGCCCGCTGTGGTAAGCCGCTGCCGTCCACACGAACGGGAGCCCTGTCCCCGGCCTGTGCCCGGCCAGCAGATAGCCGTCCGGGTCGAACTTCTCATGCCAGGCGTTGTACAGGCGTTCCAGCTCATCCGCCGGGATGCCCTCCCCGTCGTCCTCCACGGCCAGCAGGTAACCGCCCTCCTGGCGCATGGCGCGCACCCAGATATGCTGTGCGGACGATGCGTTTGTCAGCAGGTTGAGCAGCGCCCCCATGATCCAGTCCGGGTCAAATACCGCGCCCAGCGTCTGCGGCGCGCGCACCTCTACCTCCGCTCCCGACAGCGCCTGGAACGCTTTCGCGCCCTCGCGGCACAGCGCCGCAAGGTCGCCCTCGACAAACACCGGCTTGGCGCCCGGGGTATCGCTGTCCTGCAAATATTCCGCGTGGTTCAGCGTGCGCTGAAGCCGCAGCATCGCGCGGCGGAGCAGGTGGTAACGGTACGCGTCCTGCGCTTTCAGCGCCTCATAGACCGCGCCCTGCCGCCGCCGCAGCGCCTTGTAAAGCCCCGGCGCGCCCTTCAGCGCTTCCCGCAGCTCCAGGTTCTCGCTCAGCAGCACTTCATACCCCGCCGGCGTTTTGCCGTCCATCGAATGCGCCGCCATCGCGACCAGCTGCATCGCGTCCCGCGCATCCATATGGATGCGCACGTCCAGCAGCGTCTGCTGCTCGCGGGGTGTGAGCAGCACGAGCGCCCCCTCCCCCGACGGCGCCGATTTGAAATCATACAGCCGCCGCGCCCCCAGGTGGTCGGCAAACAGGACCGGCTCACGCCGCTCAAGCGATTCCTTTAACAGCTCGCTGTTTGAATCCGAAAGCCGCAGGCCCAGGGCCTCCCCCGGCTTCAGCGCCAAAGCGTTTTCTGCGGCGGGCGTAAGCGAAACAATCCGCCCATCCCCCGCCAGGCGCACAACCGCCTGCGTGTCTGCGCCCAGCAGCCCCAGCACTGCGCGGAGCCCTTCTTCATCCAGGCCACCCAGCGTTGCGGGCGCCTGGCCATTTATTTTTTTATCGTCCATTTCATACTCCATATCACATGGCAAACATCCGCCCGTACACCCGGCGGCGCGGCGGCCTGCCCGCGCCCAGGCATCCAGGGCGCGCCCATCCAAACCGCCGCACAAAAACACTGTTTTTCCCGAAATTTGTAAGCTCCGCCTGGCGCGGGCTTCTTCCCCGATTATTATAACACACACCCTGTATAGATTGCAAAGAAAATTCTTCAATTCCCGGCAGATTTTTGAGCAAAATTGCCCCAGGCTTATCCTTGCGATTTTTCGTGAATGTGGGTATAATGATTATGGTAAGGCAATTCGTAAGAAAAAAGAAAACTTTTCTAGGAGGCAACAAAATTATGGCTATCAAAGTAGGCATCAATGGCTTCGGCCGCATTGGCCGCATGGTATTCCGCGCCGGGCTTTCCAACCCGAACATCGAGTTCGTCGCGGTAAACGACCCCTTCATGACCCCCGACTACATGGCGTATATGCTCAAGTATGACACCATGCACGGCCGCTACGACGGCACCATCGAGTATGACGACAGCTCCATCACCGTTGACGGCAAGAAGGTCCTCTTCTTTGCAGAAATGGACCCGAAGAACATCCCGTGGGGCAAGGTCGGCGCGGATTACGTTGTCGAGTCCACCGGCGTTTTCCTGACCAAGGACAAGGCGCAGGCGCATATCGACGGCGGCGCGAAGAAGGTCATTATGTCCGCCCCCTCCAAGGACGATACCCCGATGTTCGTTATGGGCGTAAACCAGGATGCGTACACCAAGGATATGACCTTTGTTTCCAACGCTTCCTGCACCACCAACTGCCTGGCCCCGATCGCAAAGGTGCTTGACGAGGCGTTCGGCATCACCGAGGGCCTGATGACCACCGTGCATTCCGCAACCGGCACCCAGAAGGTCGTTGACGGCCCGTCCAAGAAGGACTGGCGCGGCGGCCGTGCGGCAACCGGCAATATCATCCCCTCCTCGACCGGCGCTGCAAAGGCGGTCGGCAAGGTATACCCCAAGCTCAACGGCAAGCTGACCGGCATGTCCATGCGCGTACCGACCCTGGACGTTTCGGTTGTCGACCTGACCTGCAACCTCGCGAAGCCCGCGAAGTATGAGGATATCTGCGCTGCGATGAAGGCGGCTTCCGAGAAGCCCCTCGAAGAAGGCGGCCTGAAGGGCGTGCTCGGCTACACCGACGAGGACGTTGTTTCTTCCGACTTCCTGGGCGACGAGCGCACCTCCATTTTCGACGCCAAGGCTGGCATCCAGCTGACCGACACCTTTGTGAAGGTCGTTTCCTGGTATGACAACGAATGGGGCTACTCCAACAAGCTCCTGATGCTCGTTGAGCATATGGCGAAGGTTGACGCACAGTAATCGACTGGCAGAAGCGATAAAAGCACCCTTTCCCGCGGGAAAGGGTGCTTTCTTAATTTCCAAACCACAGCCAGGCAGGATCATACAACATGCGGCTATGAACCGTTTGCCGCAGCGGACGGGTGTAAGGGCAGGCCCGCAATGCAAACACCACGGCCAGCCCGCCATTTTGAACGGCAAACGCCACGCGCCTTACTCCCTGCGCATCCGCTGGCGCATTTGCAGCTCCTTGCGGAAGATGTAGCTGCGCAGCTCGGCCTCGGCGTTGGGCTTGAGGTCGAGGAATTGGCAGCCGTGCCCGAACTGGGGCGTGCCGTTTTCCAGCGGCCCCAGCTCCTCCTTCCGGAGTACGCGCGCGGTCAGCTGCAGCGGCTTTGACGCTTCGTGCAGCTGGAACTGCACAATCGTGCCCTTCGGGATCGGGTATTGGCAGTAAAAATAGATGCCGCCCGCGCTGATGTTGCGCACCTTTGATTGGATGCGCGCCGGCAGGCGCTTCTCCCCCGCAGGCATGCGGGTGCAAGTCACCTCAATCGCCGCTTCCGCCGGGACCTTCAAGTCCTGGCGGCGCTGCTCGCGCTCGCGTTCCTCGCGCACCACGCACAAAAGCGATTGCTGGGACTTGGAAATATGCAGCGGATCGCTCAGCCTGCACAGGGTATGCACCAGCCCCGCAAACGCATCGTAGAAAACGACCTCGTAATATTCAAGCTCTGAGCTGACTTCAAAATCAAGCGGTACGACCAGCCGGTAATTGTCATAAGCGGCGCGCACCACCTCCGCCGTGCAGAGGAATTCCTGCTCCGGGCTGTAAATCTCCGCCTTGTGGCAGCCTTTCAGTTCCATCTCCATACCTCCCGGGAAATTTTTTAGGGAATGCTTCTCATATGCATTATAGCAGAAAATACCGCCGTGGGCAATAGCAAAAGCCGCCACCGCGCCGGGCGGCAGGAAAATTTTCCGAACCCCTTGCCCGCCTGGGGAAAGTATGATAAGATAGACGTAATATATCAGGGGCAACCCTATCAAGGGAGGAGGCAGCGCCATGAAGCCGCGCGCAAGCAGCCAGGACAAAATCTATTGGGAGCTGCGCACCGCCATGCTCGGGCTGGCGCTCCCGCCCGGCGAGGTGCTGCACGCGCAGGAGCTCGCTGGGCGCCTCGGCGTGAGCCGCACGCCCATCCGCGAAGCCTTTATCCGGCTGCAGCGGGACGGGCTTGTCCACATCCTCCCCCAGCGCGAAACTACAGTTTCCCTGATCGACCTGTCCCGCGTGGAGCAGGAACGATTCATCCGCGAAAGCCTGGAATGCAGCGTCGCCGCGCTGCTCGCCGACCGCGGCAGCATCGGCTGCCTGCACGCGATGAATGACCTGATCGGCCGCCAAGTAGACGCGGGCCTGCAAGGGCAGCTCGACGAGCTCAACGACTGCGACAACGCCTTCCACCGCCTGCTGTTTGAGGAGGCCGGACAGCCCTTCGGCTGGGAAATCATCATGCACAGCTGCCCCCACTACCACCGCACGCGCCTGCTGAGCCTGCGCTCCCATGCCATCATCGAAAACGTCATCATGGGGCACCAGGAGCTCCTGCGCGCCTTTGAGACCGGAAGCCGGCAGCGGCTGCTCGAAGTGCTGCATGCGCACCTGCGCAAGCTGGACGCGGATATCCCGGTACTGCTCAAAATGTACCCGGACTACTTCTGCACAGACGGCGGGCCGCAGCCCTAGTGCTCCGCAGGCCCTGGATGCCGCCCGGACGGCATCCAGCAGCCCCCGCCAGCACGGTTTCCCGCCCGGCCTGAATATCCCCCAGCATGCCACCCTCCCGAACGGGAGGGTTTTTTATCCGCGCAGGCGGCGCCACTGCGCCGCAGGCATGCAAGGGCTATGAAAATCTTGCCCTCTGTAAAATTATTGTCATTTCCCGTCGGGAACCTATAGAAAAGATGCATAAAAAAATCCAAAGCAAGTTGTGTTTATTGGAGATTTTACGATAAGCAGATTGACACTAACATATCAGCGTGCTATGATGATATCATCAAATTGCAAGAAAAACCCAGTTCTTGCATATATGCAAGAGGGAGCGCCCCAAAGGGGCGCTCCCTCGGAGGAACTAAGGAGGAAGTACAGAAAATGAAGAAGATTATTTCTGCAATGCTCGCGGCCCTGATGATCATGAGCCTTACCGCCTGCGGCGGCGGCAACGGTGGAGCGGCGGACAGCGGCGCGGCGGATAGCGGCGCTGCAAGCACCCCGCAGGACGACCTCGCGGATGTCGACACCGGCGACGTTGCAAACGACCCCGCAGTCACCCTGGTTTACGCAGAAGTAAACCCGCTTGACACCATCGTAGGCAAGACCGGCGAGCACTTCAAGGAGAAGGTTGAGGAGCTGTCCGGCGGCTCGATCACGATCGACCTCCAGGCGGCGGGCGTGCTCGGTTCTGAGAACGACGTGCTTGACGCGATGGTCGGCGGCTCGACCTCGATCGACATCTCCCGTATCTCTGCGTTCGCGCTTTCGGGCTACGGCTGCCAGAAGTCCATGCTCCTGTCGCTGCCCTACACCTTCGAGTCGCGCGACCACTGGTGGAAGTTCGCGAACTCCGACCTCGCGCCGGAATTCCTGAACGAGCCCCAGACGCTCGGCCTGCCGCTGCGCGGCATCTTCTATGGCGAAGAGGGCTTCCGCCACTTCTTCACCAAGGACCCGGTTGCTGACATCGGCGACCTCGCGGGCATGAAGCTGCGCGTGTCCAACGACCCGGTCATGAACGGCCTGGTAGAGGGCCTTGGCGCTTCCCCGACGGTTGTTTCGTTCGGCGAGCTGTACTCCGCGCTCCAGACCGGCGTTGTCGACGGCGCTGAGCAGCCGATCGCAAACTACAAATCCAATGCGTTCCCGGAAGTTGCGAACAACCTGATCCTCGACGGCCACACCCTCGGCGCGATCCAGGTCGTTATCTGCGACAACGCATGGAACAAGCTGACCGAAGCCCAGCAGGCAGTCCTGTACGAAGCAGGCAAGGATACCCAGGCATTCAACGCTTCCCTCTCTGAAGACGCCGAGAACGAAGTCCTCGAGCAGCTCAAGAGCGAAGGCTGCAACGTAGTCGACGTAGCCGACAAGACCCCGTGGGCCGAGGCTGTACAGAGCGTCGTCGCGGACAACACCAAGGGCCTCGAAGACCTGTACCAGCAGCTGGTTGACATGAAGTAAATCTGCGTTAATCAACAAGAGGCACACTCATCTGTGGGGCGCAGGGCAATGCCCTTGCGCCCCCTTTTTCAGCCAACACAAAGAAAGTGGTAAAAAAGTAATCAAGAATGGAGGAGCACAATGCCTGGCATTTTCAAAACGCTCGACAAGATCAGGCCCGCCTACGACATCACCTATAAAGTCGTCATGATAATCTGCAAGCTGCTGCTGATCGCCGACATCGCGATTACCTCAATGGCGGTCGCAGGGCGCTACATCGAATTTATCCCCGACCCCGCCTGGAGCGAAGAAGTCGTCCTGACGCTCATGAGCTACATGGCGGTGCTTTCGGCGGCGCTTTCGATCCGCCGCGGGGCACATATCCGCATGACCTCCTTTGACGCCTATCTGCCAAAGAAGCTCATCAAATTCCTGGACATCCTCGCCGATATCGCCGTGCTGGCGCTTGGCGTGATCATGCTGGTCGTCGGCTGGCAGTACACCACCACACTGGGCGCTCGCGGCAGCTATATCTCCATGCCCTGGCTGTCCAAATTCTGGATGTACCTGCCGGTGCCGGTCGCCGGCCTTGCGATGATCGTATTCGAAATCGAATCAATCTATAACCATATCAAGAGCATCTATGTAAAGGAGGGAAGTGCAGCATGAGCCCACAGTCGTTAGCAATCCTTGTACTCCTGGGAAGCTTCTTCGTCATGATCTTCCTGCGCTTCCCGATCGCCTACGCGGTCGGCCTGTCCTCGGTATTCTGCATTATGGTGCAGGGCGGGAGCCTTTCCGAGGTCTGCCGCCTGATGGTCAAGGGCATCAGCTCGTTTTCCCTGATGGCGGTCCCCTTCTTCATCACAATGGGCGTGCTGATGGGCTCGGGCGGCATTTCCGAAAAACTCATCGCACTCGCAAACTCAGTCGTCGGCTGGATGCGCGGCGGCATGGCGATGGTCAACATCGTCGCGTCCTATTTCTTCGGCGGCATTTCGGGCTCCGCGTCGGCGGACACCGCTTCCCTCGGCTCCATCCTCATCCCGATGATGGTCGACCAGGGCTACGACGCCGATTTCTCCACGGCGGTTACGATCACCTCCTCCTGTGAGGGCCTGCTCGTCCCCCCATCCCACAACATGGTTATCTACGCAACGACAGCGGGCGGCATTTCGGTTGGCTCCCTGTTCCTCGCGGGCTATATCCCCGGCGCGCTGCTGGCGGGCTGCCTGATGATCGGCTCCTACATCATCTCGGTCAAGCGCAACTACCCGAAGGGCGACAAATTCAGCATCATCGCCTTCCTCAAGCAGCTTTCGGTCTCCATCTGGGCGCTGCTTGCCATCGTGATCGTGGTTTTCGGCGTTGTCGGCGGCGTATTCACCGCAACCGAATCGGCCGCAATCGCAGTTATCTACTCGCTGCTCGTCTCAGTCTTCATCTATAAGGGCCTGGATTGGAAAGGCGTCTGGAACTCCCTCGAAGAGTGCGTCAACACCCTGTCGATCGTCATGATCCTGATCGCAACCTCCCAGGTATTCGGCAACTGCCTGACCATGCTGCACGTGCCGGACCTCGCGGCGGAAGCCATCGTCGGCCTGACCAGCAACCCGATCATCATCGCGCTGCTGCTGAACCTGATCCTCCTGGTGCTTGGCTGCATCATGGACATGGCGCCGATCATCCTGATCGCGACCCCCATCCTGCTGCCCATCGCACAGCAGATCGGCATCGAGCCCATCCAGTTCGGCATCATGGTCATCCTGAACTGCGGCATCGGCCTGCTGACCCCGCCGGTCGGCGCGGTGCTGTTCATCGGCTCGGCAGTCGCCAAGCTGCCAATGGAAAAGGTCGTCAAAGCGACCCTCCCCTTCTACCTCTGCATGATCGTCGCACTGCTGCTGATCACCTTTATCCCCGGCATCAGCCTATGGCTCCCGAGCGTGCTCGGCGGCGCGGCAGCATAACCCCGGCTCCCAGCTGCGGGCGGGACGCCCCCGTCCCGCCCGCAGGCGGAATCAAGTTTTTACTCGATTTTTTTCCAAAAAAATCGCGGGTGCAGGGCAGGGCCCTGCCGCCCGCCGCGTAGGCGCGGGGGTCCAGGGGGCAGAGCCCCTTGGCGCCGCCTGCGGAGGGCAAACCGCCACCCGATTGTAAAAACCTGTATTCACAAGCCCCAAGCGGCGTATGGACGGCATCTGACGCGGCCATGCTGCGTCGCATTTCCTTGAAATCCGTCAGGATTCCTGCGGAAAATCGTCTTCGCCCGGCCACGCCATCTACCGCCCATCCACCACTTCAGCTTATGAATACAGGTTCTAACCCCACCGAAAAGGAGAGGATTCCCAACATGAAAATGACATTCCGCTGGTACGGCTCCAACAGCGACAGCATCACCCTCAAGCAGATCAAGCAGATCCCCGGCATGACCGGCCTGATGGGCTTCCTTGACTACAAAGCAGCCGGCGAAATCTGGACCGAGGACGAAATCAAAGCCTACATCGACGAAGTCCACGCCGCCGGCCTCGAATGCGAAGTCATCGAATCGGTCAACGTCCACGAGGACATCAAAATGGGCCTGCCGACCCGCGACGAGTATATCGAAAACTACCGCATCACCATCCGGAACCTCGCAAAATACGGCGTAAAATGCATCGTCTATAACTTTATGCCCGTCTTCGACTGGCTGCGCACCGACCTCGCCCGCGTGATCCCCGAGGACGGCTCAAACAGCCTGTACTTCGACGAAAAAGACCTCGGGAACATGACCCCGGTCGACCTCGTGCGCAACACCATCGACAACTGCAACGGCTTCTCGCTCCCCGGCTGGGAGCCCGACCGCCTGGCCGAGCTCGAAACCACACTGGAGCGCTACAAATCGATTTCCCCCGACGACCTGCGCGCGAACTACAAATACTTCCTCGACGGCATCCTCCCCACCTGCGAGGAATGCGGCGTTGTGATGGCCTGCCACCCCGACGACCCCGCCTGGCCGATCTTTGGCCTGCCGCGCATCGCGCACAGCCAGGAGGACTTTGACAAAATCGTCGCACTGCATGATTCCCCGAGCAACACCGTATGCCTGTGCACCGGCTCGCTGGGCTCCAACCCCGCGAACGACATCCCGGCGACCATCCGCCATTTCGGCGAAATGGGCCGCATCGGTTGCCTGCATGTGCGCAACGTCAAATACCTCGGCGAACGCCATTTCCGCGAAGCGGCGCACCTGTCCTCAACCGGCGACCTCGACATGTACGAAATCATGAAGGCCGTCTATGAAACCTGCCCGGATACCTACATCCGCCCCGACCACGGGCGCATGATCTGGGACGAGGTCGGCAGGCCGGGCTATGGCCTGTATGACCGCGCGCTCGGCGCAACCTACCTCAACGGGCTTTGGGAAGCCCTCGAAAAAGGCTCCCGTTAACCGCGCACCAATCCCGCCGTCGGCTCCCGGCGGCGGGATGTTTGCTTTCCGGATAGGACGGCACACAGCGCGGCAGAATATGTATGGAGGGTTCCAAAATGGGAATGATCGGCTATTTTTACCGCGCGGACGCAGCAGAGGTCGAACGCCTCCGCGCAGACACTGCGCCACTGTGGGAGGACGCTGCCGACGGCAAGCTCCTCGACGTGGACAAAAGCTGGCACGTCATCCATTACGTGCTGACCGGCTCCGCATGGGAAACCTGCCCGGACGACCCGCTGAGCCAGCTGGTGCTGGGCGGGGAGGCGCTGAGCGAGGAGGACCTCGGCTACGGCCCCGCACGGGTGCTGGACGCGGTGACCGTCCGGCAGATCGCAGACGCGCTCAAAAGCTGGGACCAGCCCCACTTCCGCGCCAGCTTCGACATGAAAGCCATGCTGGAAGACAACATCTACCCCCTCATGGACGACGAGGACGAAGAAACGCTTTTTGACTACACCTGGCACTATTTCGAGCTGCTGAAAACGTTCCTCCATAACGCCGCAGAACGCGGCGACTGCATCCTCTCTTACGTCCTCTGAAAACCCAACCACCGAAATTGTACGATACCGGAAGGAGTGTGAAGGGCGCAAGCGCCCGAACCAAATGAAACAATTCATGGACAAGGATTTCCTGCTGGAAACCGAAACCGCAAAGCACCTCTACCACGACTACGCCGCCGCAATGCCGCTGGTCGACTACCACTGCCACATCTCCCCCAAGGAAATTTACGAAAACCGCCGTTTTGACGATCTCGCGCAGGTCTGGCTGGGCGGCCGGAACCCCGACGGTAGCTACTTCGGCGACCACTACAAATGGCGCGTCATGCGCTCGAACGGCACCCCCGAAGACTATATCACCGGCAGCAAATCGGGCTATGAACGCTTCGAGAAATTTGTAGAAGCGCTGGAAATGGCGATCGGCAACCCGATGTACCACTGGTGCAACCTCGAGCTGCACAAATACTTCGGCATCGAAGGCCACCTGAACACCGGCAACTGCAAGGAAATCTGGGACAAATGCAACGACAAGCTGCAAAACGACCCGTCGATGACCGTGCGCGGGCTGATCGAGCAGTCGAACGTCGCATTTGTCGGCACGACCGACGACCCGGTCGATTCCCTCGAATGGCACGAAAAGATTGCGGCAGACGACACCATCCAGGTCAAGGTCTGCCCCTCCTTCCGCCCCGACAAGGCGATCAACATCAATAAGCCCGGCTTTGCCGAATATATGGCGGAATTGGCGAAATCGGCCGGCAAGGCAAGCCTTGACACCCTTGACGACGTGCGCGCCGCGCTCGTGCAGCGGCTGGAGTTCTTCGCGAAGGTAGGCTGCCGCGCATCCGACCACGGCCTTGACTATATCCCCTTCCGCCCGGTCAGCGACGAGGCCGCGAACGCAGCATACCAAAAAGCGATGGCAGGCGGCTCGCTCACCATCGAGGAGGCCGAGGGCTACCAGACAGCAATCCTGCTGTGCCTGGGCAAAGCGTACCACCGGCTGGGCATCGTGATGCAGCTGCACTATTCCTGCCTGCGCAATGTCAACGAAACGATGTACGCAAAGCTTGGCCCCGACACCGGCTTTGACATGATCGCCTCGAACGACTGCGCGGGCGCGATCGCGGGCTTCCTGAGCGCGCTGAACAGCACCGGCGAATGCCCAAAAACCATCCTGTATTCGCTCAACCCGATCGACAATGAGCAGATCGGCACCATCCTCGGCTGCTTCCAGTCGGACGAGGTGCCGGGCAAGATCCAGCACGGCTCGGCATGGTGGTTCAACGACACCAAGAGCGGCATGGAAGCGCAGATGAAGTCGCTTGCGAACCTCGGGCTGCTCGGCAACTTTGTCGGGATGCTGACCGACTCGCGCTCCTTCCTGTCCTACACCCGCCACGACTATTTCCGCCGCATCATGTGCAACCTGATCGGCACGTGGGTCGAGAACGGCGAATACCCGAACGACGAAAAGGCGCTCGAAAAGATCGTCAAGGGCATTTGCTATCAAAACGCCGCCCGGTACTTCGGTATCTGAGCGGGCGACCCGCCTCTCCCGCGCGGCCTGCGGGCTGGGCGGGAGAGGCAAACATAGACATTTTCTATCAGCCGAAGGCAAACGGCCGAGGGGCCGGGGGAACCTCCTTCTCCTATCACTTCCTGCCCCGCCCCCTCGCGAGGGCCGTTTGCCCCGGGCTGTTTTTTGGAGGCAACCTGATTGCAAAAAAGTCATCCAAGCGGCGAACAGCGCGAACTTGCCCTGATGCGCGCCGTGCTGTTCACCTTTTTCGCCAGCGGCGCGGCGTCCCAGCCGCTCGGCTCCTTCATCCCGTACCTGCAGGCATCCTACGGTTTCAGCTACGACCTGTCCGGCGTGCTGCTGTCCTGCCAATCGATCGGCAACCTTGCGGCCGTGCTGCTGACTGGTATCCTGCCCGCCTACCTGGGGCGCAGGCGCAGCATCCTGGCCACATCGGTCTGGATGGCAGTGGGCTACCTGGTTTTCGCGTCGGGCATCGGCGCGCCAGCCGCGCTGATTGCGGCCTGCCTGATGACCGGCATCGCGCGGGGCGGCAACTCCAATTTCGCAAACACCATGATGAGCACCCTGACCGAGCCGCGCGCAACGCGGGGCTATAACCTCTCGCACGGCTGCTTTGCGGTCGGGGCGCTGCTCTCGCCGCTGCTGATGGTTTTCTGTACTTCCCGCTGGCCGGCGCTGGGCTGGCGCATCACCGCGTGCGTGCTGCTGGCGCTGGTGGTGGTGCAGGTCGCCGTATACGCCCGGATGGGGCTGCCGCCCGAAACGCACAAAAAACGCGGGCTGGGCGGCGTTGACCACAGCTTTTTCCGGGACAAGCGGTTCTGGCTGGGCGGCGCGATGCTGTTTTGCTACATTTCTTCCGAATACGCGATTATGGGCTGGCTTGTGACCTATTTCACGGACACGGGCGTGCTCAGCCTGGGCCAGTCGCAGATGATGAGCAGCCTTTTGTGGCTGGTGATCTTCTGCGGGCGCATGTTCGGCGCGGCGATGTCGGGGCGCATCCCGGTGCGCAGGCTGCTGCTGGTGGACGGCGTGGGCTTTTTCGCGTGCTTCCTCGTGGTCTTTACAAGCCGCACGCCGGGCATGGTGATTGCGGGCATTATCGGTGTGGGCCTGTTCATGGCGACGATCTACACCTCGGCGTTTTCGCTGGGGAGCGCGGCTATCCGCGGCAACGATTTCGGCTCGGCGGCGATGAATTTCACAGGCAGCATCGGCGGGGTCATCACCCCGGCGCTGGTTGGGTTTATCGCGGGGCGCTTCGGCATCCAAGCGGGGATGGGGCTTGTCGTCCTCCTGACTGGGCTGCTGCTTGCGTCCATCCTCCTCTCCGTCTGGGCGACGCGGGACGCTTCCGCCTGCTAGTCGGCAGGGCTCTGCCCTGCACCCGCGCCTGCGCGGCGGGCGCCAAAGGGACTCGTCCCTTTGGAATCCCTTTCTCGCCTGCGGGCGGGACGGGGGAGCGCGGATTGCTGCCGCTCTGGCAGAAACGTTACCGCCGTATCTATTTGACGTTTTATTATTTTTTTAAGGGGAAATCAGCTATGGAAAAGTTATCCTATAAGGTTTTGAAAGACCTGAATTATGACGGTTATCTGCTCGAATCCGCGCCGGAGCGCGTACTCCAGTTCGGCGAGGGCAATTTCCTGCGCGCGTTCGTGAACTACTGGTTCGATATGGCAAACGAAACGGTTGGCTGGAACGGCAAATGCGTTCTGGTGCAGCCCATCGCCCCCGGGCTCGCCAAGCTAATCAACGAGCAGGACGGCCTGTATACCCTCTACCTGCGCGGGCGCGAAAATGGCGAAAAAGTTGACCGCAAGCGCGTGATCTCCTCGGTCAGCCGCTGCCTGAACCCCTACGAGCAGGCCGGCTACGACGCGATGATGGCGGTTGCGGTATCTGACGACCTGGAATACGTCGTTTCCAACACCACCGAAGCGGGCATCGTTTACGACCCGTCCTGCCAGAAGGACGACTGCCCGCCGTCTTCCTTCCCGGCCAAGCTGACCCAGGTGCTCTACAAGCGCTGGCAGGCCGGTAAAAACGGCCTTGTCATCCTGTCCTGCGAGCTGATTGACAACAACGGCAAGGAGCTCCAGAAGTGCGTGAACCAGTACGTCGACCAGTGGGGGCTGGAGCCCGCGTTTACCGAATGGCTGGGCACCTGCACCTTCTGCTCTACGCTGGTTGACCGCATCGTCCCTGGGCGCATCCGCGACCCTGAAGAGGTTGCCCGCATTGAGGCTGAAAACGGCTATCATGACGAGCTGATCGACGTGGGCGAGGTCTTTGGCGTCTGGAACATCGAGGGCCCGGAATGGCTCGAGCAGAAGCTGCCCTTCAAGGCGGCGGGCCTCAACTGCCCGGTCGTGCCCGATGTAACCCCGTACAAAAAACGCAAGGTGCGCATCCTGAACGGCGCGCATACCGGCTTTGTGCTCGGCGCGTACCTCGCGGGTTTCGATATCGTCCGCGACTGTATGCAGGATGATACCGTGCGCGGCTTTATGAACAAGATGCTGAGTGAAGAGGTCATCCCGACCCTGCCGCTTGACCGCGCCGACCTCGACGCGTTCGCCGCTGCGGTGCAGGACCGCTTCAACAACCCCTTTGTCAACCACGAGCTTTTGAGCATTTCGCTCAACTCGACCTCGAAATGGCGCGCCCGCAATCTGCCCAGCCTGCTGGAATATACCGAAAAGTCCGGCGCGCTGCCCGCCTGCCTGGCCATGAGCTTTGCGTGCTATCTCGCGTTCTTCTCAAACGGGATCCAGGAGCTGAACGACAAGGGCCTTGTCTGCCGCCGCCCGAAGGGCAACGACTATGTTGTCAGCGACGACCGCTGGGTGTTGGAATTCTACGCGGCGCATCAGGACGATTCCCCGGAAAGCCTCGCCCACGCCGTCATGACCAACGAGCAGATGTGGGGCCAGGATTTAACCCGGATCGCGGGCTTTGAGGACGCGGTCGTGAAGGGCCTGCACATGATTCGCGAGCAGGGCGCAAAGGCTGCGATGCAGTCCTGCCTGTAAAGGGAGGTTTTCGGAATGATGAAGCTGATCCATATCCATCCGGACGACAACGTCGCGGTAGCGCTCTCCGATATCCGGCGCAGCGAATCGGTGACGGCGGACGGCGTGACCGTCATGTCGGCTGACGATATCCAGCGCGGGCACAAGATCGCGCTGCGGGAGATCCCCGAGGGCGGGAAGATCATCAAATACGGCTACCCGATCGGGCACGCCAGCCGCAGCATCAAGGCGGGCGAGTGGGTGCATGTCCACAATGTAAAGACCGATCTTTCCGAGGAAAGCGACTATCGGTACGTCCCGAATTTCAAGCCGCTCCAGCCGCTCGAGCCCGCCCAGTTCCAGGGCTACCGCCGCGCCGACGGGCGCGCGGCAATCCGCAACGAGCTGTGGGTGATCCCGACGGTCGGCTGCGTCAACTCGGTTGCGCAGCGGCTGGTGCGCGAGAACCAGCACCTTGTGACCGGCTCGGTCGAGGGGCTTTATACCTTCCCGCACCCGTTCGGGTGCAGCCAGATGGGCGACGACCACGCCCAGACGCGCAGGCTTCTTGCGGCGCTTGCCCGCCATCCGAACGCGGGCGGCGTGCTGGTCCTGGGCCTGGGCTGCGAAAACCTGACGATGGAGCAGTTTAAGGAGGAGCTCGGCGAATGGGACGATCAGCGCGTGAAGTTCCTTATCTGCCAGGACGTCGCCGACGAGCATGAGGCGGGTTCCGCGCTGCTTCAGCAGCTTGCCGAATACGCCGGGCAGTTCCGCCGCGAAGCCATCCCGGCAAGCGAGCTGGTCGTCGGCATGAAGTGCGGCGGTTCGGACGGGCTTTCGGGCATCACCGCGAACCCCACCGTCGGACGCTTCTCCGACCTGCTGACCTCAATGGGGGGCTCGACCATCCTGACCGAAGTGCCGGAGATGTTCGGCGCGGAGGGCATCCTGATGGAGCGTTGCCAGGACGAGGCCGTATTCCAGAAGGCCGCCGATATGATCAACGGCTTCAAGCACTATTTCGCGAGCCACGGGCAGGTGGTGTACGAGAACCCGAGCCCCGGCAACAAGGCGGGCGGCATTACGACACTGGAAGACAAGTCGTGCGGCTGCGTGCAGAAGGGCGGCAGCGCCCCGGTGGTCGACGTGCTGCCCTACGGCGGGCAGGTCAAAACGAAGGGGCTGAATATGCTGTCCGGCCCGGGCAACGACCTGGTATCGGCGACCGCGCTGACGGCGGCGGGCGCGCACCTGATCCTGTTCACGACCGGGCGCGGCACACCGTTCGGGGCCCCCGCGCCGACCGTGAAGATTTCGACCAACACGGCGCTTTATGAGAAAAAGCGCGGCTGGATTGATTTCAATGCAGGCACCGTTGCCGAGGGCGAACCGCTGGACGCGGCGGGGCGGCGGCTGCTGGACCACGTGCTGCACGTTGCGGGCGGCGAGCGCACCTGCACCGAGCGGCATGGCTTCCGTGAAATTTCGATTTTCAAGGACGGCGTAGTCCTCTGACCCGATCACAGGGCATAAACCCGGAGCGGAAAGGTTAAAAATCCGCCCCACGACACAAGCTATACCCGCGCTCAAAAAAATTTGCCGTCCCGCCCGCCGCCTGCGGGTGGCGCGGCAAGATGGCAGCGCGTATAACGACAAAATACACAGGAGGAGCACAACAATGTTGGAACTCAGCTATCAGGGGCTGGCCGATCGGGCCGGCTGGGAAGCGGCGAACGTCCGCCTCCCCAAATTTGACTGGAAGGAAATGGCCGCAGAAACCGAAAAAGCGCCGGTTTGGGTGCATTTCGGTGCAGGGAATATTTTCCGCGGGTTTATCGCCGCGCTCCAGCAGCGGCTGCTGGATGAAGGGCTTGCAAAGAGCGGCATCATCGCCGCCGAGACCTTTGACTATGATATTATCGACAAGATTTACACGCCGCACGACAGCATGACCCTGATGGTCAGCTTGAAGCCGGACGGCAGCACCGACAAGGAAGTGATCGCGTCGATCGCGAAGGGCGTGAAGGCCAACACCGCAGACGCGGCGCAGTGGGCGCAGCTGGTTGCGGCCTTTGAGAGCCCGTCGCTGCAAATGGCGAGCTTCACCATCACGGAAAAGGGCTACGCGCTCTACACGCCGTCCGGCGACCTGCTGCCGGTGGTTGCCGAGGACATGAAGTCGAGCCCGGACAAGGCGCGCCATGCGATGAGCGTTGTTGCGGCGCTGCTGCTCAAGCGTTTCGAGGCGGGCGCCGCGCCGGTTGCGGTGGTGAGCATGGACAATTGCAGCCACAACGGCGAAAAGCTGCGCGCGAGCGTCCTTGCAGTCGCGCACGCCTGGAAGGAAAACGGCATTGTCGGCGGCGATTTCCTCGCGTATATTGAGGATGAAAAGCGGGTTGCGTTCCCGTGGAGCATGATTGACAAGATCACGCCGCGCCCGGCGGAGGCTATCGAAAAGCAGCTGGGCGAGCTTGGCATTGGCAGCATGGCCCCGGTTGTAACCAGCAAGAACACGTTTATTGCGCCGTTTGTCAACGCGGAGGTCCCGCAGTATCTTGTTGTCGAGGACACTTTCCCGAACGGCCGCCCGCCGCTGGAAAAAGCGGGTGTTTACTTTGGTGACCGCACAACGGTCAACCAGTCGGAAACGATGAAGGTCACGACCTGCTTAAACCCGCTGCATACCGCGATGAGCGTATACGGCTGCATGCTGGGCTACACGCGCATCTGGAAGGAGATGGAGGACGAGGACATTGTAGCGCTGATCAAGCGTCTTGGCTATCAGGAGGGCTTACCGGTTGTTGTCGACCCGAAAATCCTCTCCCCGAAGGCGTTCATCGATGAGGTTGTCGGGCAGCGGTTCCCGAACCCGTTCATGCCGGACGCGCCGCAGCGCATAGCAACGGACACGTCCCAAAAGGTGGGCATCCGTTTTGGCGAAACGATCAAGAGTTATTTGAAGACGGGGCGTGATATAAACACGCTGGTGAGCATCCCGCTTGCGCTGGCGGGCTGGCTGCGCTACCTGCTCGGGGTTGATGATAATCTGGAGCCGATGGAAGTTTCGAGCGACCCGCTCAAGGACGAATTGCAGGGCAAGCTTGCGGGCGTCAAGGCGGGCGACCCCACGACCTATCATGGGGAACTCAGGGAAATCCTGTCGAACGCCTCTATTTTCGGCACTGACCTTGTTGCTGCGGGGCTTGCGGACAAGATCGAGCAGATGTTCGTCGAGGAACTCGCAGGCCCGGGTGCAGTCCGCGCGACGCTGCACAAGCACCTCAGCTAACCCCCGCCGCGCAGCTCTGTCCCTACGCGGCGGGCGGCGGGGCTCCGCCCCTGCACCCCGCGCCTGCGCGGCGGGCGGCGGGGCTCCGCCCCTGCACC
>QXXE01000300.1 GCA_009911355.1 Clostridiaceae bacterium
AGGATTTATCTCCGTGCCCGCTATTATGACCCTGTGCTTGGGCGTATGCTGGCGGAAGATACGAACTGGGATTCTCAGCACCGTATTCTGGGCGAAAATGAGCAACCGGATATTTATGTTATTCTTCAGGGTGCGAATCTCTATGTATACTGTAATGGGAATCCGATTTTCTTCATTGACGGAACAGGGTTCGAATGGTATTCCAGTGCTTTTAACAAAACTGCTGGTATCTCTGTTAATTTGGGACCCTTTGGACAAGGATACTATGCTGGCAATGATGGCGAACTCAAAAGACTCCAACCTGAATTGGGCGCAAGTGCGTCTGTTGGTGGAAACCTAGCTAACATAGGATATAAAGGACGTTACGGCACGATCGAAGGAACAATAGTTTCTGCGACTGCTGATGGTTCTATAGGCATTGGTGGCCTTGGGGGTGGTATATCAGCAGATTTAGTGAATATATCTGGAAGCACTGTAGTGGAAATTCCAATAATTAAGAAAAAAGTCGAAGTTTGTGTGGATTTTAACATTGGATTGGGTGTGCAAGTTAATAACCTGAGCAAAAGAAATAAAAACGGCCTCACGACGGGTGTTGGAGGCAATGTTGGAATTACTAACTACATACCAGAGCAAAACGGAGCCCCCAGGAAAAAATAATTATGATTTGCTGTGCGGTTACAATATGTCGCCGCACAGCATATACAAAACTGAAGATTGAAAAATGAACTTATAAATTATTATTGCTGCTTATTATTTTTCAGGAAAGGTGACCGTCTATCTGCATTTTAGCTCTATGTGCGGATTGTACAGCGGTTTTATGGTAGTTTATATGAAAATTCATGTAAAACGTTCCTTGTCTTCTTCTGGTATATTATTTGCGTCAGATACACATGCGCATTTAAGCGGATTTGCAAATATTACATTTAATATCCTCCTAAGGCGTTTAACCGTAATAAATGAAGAAACATCCACAGA
>QXXE01000301.1 GCA_009911355.1 Clostridiaceae bacterium
CATTCTTGAAGAGGGTTACTCTGTTAAAGAAGTCAGCCAAGAGCTTGAGGTTCATGCCAATAGTCTTTATCGCTGGGTTCAAGAAGTTGAAGAATATGGAGAAAGTGCTTTTCCAGGCAATGGGACAGCCCTAGCTGATGCCCAACATAAGATTAAATTGTTAGAGAAAGAAAATCGTTATCTTCAGGAGGAACTTGAACTTCTAAAAAAGTTCCGGGTCTTCTTGAAGCGAAGCAAGTAAAACGTTTTGAATTTCTCTTGAAACATCATGGGAAGATAAAAATTAAGCATGCAGTAAAAGTTCTTAAGGTTTCTCGCTCAGGTTTCTATGAATACATGCATCGTCGTCCTTCAAAACAACAAGTGGAGAGAGAAATTCTCTCAGAGAAGATAAAAGCTGTCTTTCATGAGCATAAGGGACGCTATGGTGCGGTTAGAATTACCAAGGTACTTCATAATACTGGTATTATGACCAACACGAAACGTGTTGGGAAACTGATGCACTTGATGGGACTTTATGCCAAGGGAAGCCGTTATAAATATAAACATTACAACAGAAAAGGAGCTTCGCTTTCAAGACCCAATTTAATTAATCAGATCTTTAAAGCAACAGCTCCTAATAAAGTATGGCTGGGAGACATGACCTATATCCCTACCAAAGAAGGCACCTTATACTTAGCCGTGAATATCGACGTTTTTTCACGTAAGATTGTAGGCTGGTCAATGTCTTCACGGATGCAAGATAAACTGGTGAGGGATTGCTTCTTACAAGCTTGTGGGAAAGAACATCCTCAGCCTGGCTTGATTGTCCATACTGATCAAGGGAGTCAATATACAAGCTCTCGTTATCAATCTACTCTTCGTCAAGTCGGTGCTCAATCTAGCATGAGTCGTAAAGGAAATCCCTATGACAATGCAATGATGGAGTCTTTTTATAAGACGCTAAAGAGGGAGCTTATTAATGATGCTCA
>QXXE01000302.1 GCA_009911355.1 Clostridiaceae bacterium
CGACCTGCCGCCAGATTATGGGAAATGGGGCAGCGTGCACCAGAGATTTATTCGATGGCGCAAGAAGGGGATTTGGGAAAACCTGTTGGAAATGCTGATTGACGAACCGGATTATGAATGGCTGATGATCGACGCAAGCCATATCAAAGTGCACCCCCATGCCGCAGGGGCAAAGGGAGGAAATCAGGCGATGTCGAAAACAAAAGGGGGCTCAATACCAAAATACATCTGGCCGTGGATGCGAATGGTATGCCAGTCCGAATCGTTGTTACAGAAGGTACCAGAGCGGATTGTAAAGAAGCTATCCACCTGATTGAGGGGATCTCCGCGGAAGGCCCTGCTGGCCGATCGGGGCTATGATACAAATGAAATTCTGGCCTATGCGGTTTCGGCTGGTATGGAACCCGTCATCCCGTCCCAAAAGAACCGTAAGGAGTCCCGTCAATACGACAAATATCTCTATAGGCCGCGACATCCGGTTGAAAATTGTTTCCTCGCTCTGAAACGCTGGAGGGGGATTGCTACCCGCTATGCAAAAACTTTAGATGCTTTTACTGCTGCGGTACACGTTCGTTGTATCGCTATTTGGATTGCCATCCTTGCTTAACTCGTGTAGACACTATCTAGTATTTCTTTCATAAGTTCTTTCCATTCCGCTCGCTTTTCCTGTACATCGGGGTCGCTCCTGTTCCGAAGCGTGAATCACCTTCTTCTTCAGCGAGTACCCCAATTTCTCGCGCACGATCCGACCCGGTCGGGATTCACTGATATCCCACTCCAGGTTCATTATGAGTTCGCCAAAGGTAATATCCGGCTGTGCCTGGATTGCTTTGTCCACACGCTTCAGGTCTTCCCCTGACAGTTTCGGTTTGCGTCCGCAGTTGCCTGTCCGCGGTTCCACACTCCCGGTCTCCCGCATTTGCGCTGCCAGT
>QXXE01000303.1 GCA_009911355.1 Clostridiaceae bacterium
CCTTGAATGAAATTATACCGAACAGTTTCGTCCATAAAAATAACATCTCCGGCACGTTTATCCATAATATCTTCATTGATATGGCTACCTAAATAGTAGGCAAATTCATTTGAGAATGTGTTGCCATCGAACGACTCTTCCGCAAATTTTACGGCAGGTGCAATAGGAATACAAACAATTTGACCCTTGTTCATTTGACGCATAATTTCACGCAAGGTAAGGGTTTCAGTACCACCATCGTCAGTCAGTACATTCCATAAATGTTCGTCATTACAGATTTCTTCACGTCCATCTTGAAATTTCACACGATAAGCGTGTTTTCGACCTTGCGGATAAACGCCTTTGACAACTGTCCAAGAGCCGTCTCCAGCAAAGACTAAATCACCAACGGAAAGGTTTCCGTTTTTAATCCAACCAAGCGGGGTAGGAATAAGTGCGTCATTAGGAAGTGCCTTACCAGTACCAGTTTTACCTGCAATAACAGTATTACATTGTGCCTTAACAAAGGCCTTTAATAGTTCACCAACATAAGGCGGCGCCATTTTACCAATGACTTCGGTTGTGACAACTAAACGCGGATGGCTTAAACGGATTGCCATTGTGATACCAGCTTGTGCGCTTGAGCCATGAACCGCATTCAAACGCATATTACCAACAACAATATCTATAATTGGATTAGACTCATTAAAGTCTTTTGAGGATCCATCAGACGAAGTCGCAAAACCTTTGACCAGCCGCTCAATGTAGTCAGCGTCAACAAGACCATTTGTTTCATTGACTTTCTTTTCATTGTTTGTTTCAATGACAAGTTCTGTACCATTAAATGTAACGTCGGTCACGTCAGGGTTTCGTCGGATTCGATCCATAACACCAAACCCAACCGTTTCTTCAAGCAACTCATCAAAAAC
>QXXE01000304.1 GCA_009911355.1 Clostridiaceae bacterium
ACGGCCGCTTTTTCCTTCGACCTCTCTCCAGGGAACTCAAAGATATCTTCTCCGCTTTCCATATCCCTCTTCCTGTAAGTTAAAATCTTCGCGGGATTTTAGGTATCATGTTTACTCTATGGATTGCAGTCCCGGTATTGAAAACCACGCCATGTTCCTTGTGCAGTCCCCGGAGGATTTGATTATTCGGGAGATTGACGAGGCCGCTGAAGAACTGCTGTTGGAGCATTTGGCGGAGGCTGTCACCCACCTGTCCCCCACCCAGGCGCGGCGGCTCTATGCCCGGTATGCCTTGAAGAAAAAATTCCGAGAGATTGCGGCGGACGAGGGCATCAGCGGAAGTTGCGCCTGTGACAGCGTGACCGGCGCGCTCAAAAAGTTACAGAAGATTTTCGCCAAAAATGGCTGGCTGGAAAAGTCTGCAAAGGAAAAGTCAATAGGAAAATGAAATAAATTTGAGGACATGGCAGGGAGGCGAAAAAAGGGCAACACAAAAAGGCCGCCGTATAAACGCCGGTCAAATGGAAACAAGGCGAGGATGGTCAATCGGCGGTTTCCAACGATGCCAGATATTCTTTGACCCTACCGTAGTAGATGCGCAAGAATTTGTTGGCACCCGCTGTCATGTAGACCAGGTAGGGCTTACCCTCGGCTCGTTTCTTGTCTATGAACTGGTAGACCGGGTCATCCTGGGGCATGGATTTCAGCAGGCCGTCCATCACAAGGAACAGCGTCCTGCGCAGCTCTGGCGGGCCGCTCTTGGAAGTGCGGACGCTCTTGGCTTCGCGCTCGCTGGACTGGTTAGCGCCAGGGTCAACACCGGCGAAAGCGGTGATGGAACCTCTGTGGACAAACCGCGTCACGTCCCCGATTTCCGCCATGAGCTGTGGGCCAAG
>QXXE01000305.1 GCA_009911355.1 Clostridiaceae bacterium
ATCAGCATATTCACTCATATCTAGCCGAATAATCGCATTTTCATTTCCAAACATATCTAAGGCTAATTGCTTAGCTAATTCAGTCTTTCCTACGCCAGTTGGGCCCACAAACAGAAAACTTCCAATCGGCTGATCACCCTCTGAAAAGCCCGCACGGTTACGCCGAATTGCTTTTGCTACCATTTCAACCGCTTCATCTTGACCGATTACCTTACTTTTCAGACGCTTATCAAGATTTTTCAAGCGCTCAATATCATTAGCGCCCATATCAGAAACTGGTATACCAGTTAAACGTTCAACCGATTGTGCCACATCATCAATCGTGGCAGTGATTTTTTCTTTTTGATCCGTTTCTTTAATTTTTTGCTTGGTTTCCTCGATCGACTTCTTGATATCAGCGGCTTTTGCAAAGTCCTCCGCTTTAATGGCGGCCTCCTTAGCTGCCTCTAATTTTTTAAGGCGTTGATCCAATGTCTCAACATCAGTTTGTGAATTTTTAGCCGCTAAATGAGCCGCAGTCATGTCGATCAAATCGATAGCTTTATCTGGCAAAGTGCGTTGTGGTATATATTGGATTGAATAATCCACAGCCGCCTTCAAAACATCATCTGGTAATACAACATGATGATGTTTTTCGTACAGCTCTTTAACACCTTGTAATATACGTAAAGTGTCAGCGGCCGTCGGTTCATTAATCACAACATCATTGAATCGCCGTGCCAAAGCCGCATTTTTCAAAATAGTATTGCGATATTCATCTTGAGTCGTAGCCCCGATTACACTCAGCTCGCCACGTGACAAAGCAGGTTTAATGATATCAGCCAATCCTTTGCCACCATCTTCACCACCAGTGGCACCCGTGCCGAGAATCTGATGAATTTCATCGAAGAATA
>QXXE01000306.1 GCA_009911355.1 Clostridiaceae bacterium
CGGGCCTGCTTCTACATATCTTCGGACGCATTGCTGCCGCTTTGGGCACGCTGGTTTTTAACCCTTGATTCGCATTTCAAATATCTCTATAGGCTGCGACATCTGGTTGAAAATTGTTTCCTCGCTCTGAAACGCTGGAGGGGGATTGCTACCCGCTATGCAAAAACTTTAGATGCTTTTACTGCTGCGGTACACGTTCGTTGTATCGCTATTTGGATTGCCATCCTTGCTTAACTCGTGTAGACACTATCTAGGCCATTTGGGGTTCCCTGTTGGGGAGGGAATGTCCTTTGTAAAGAGCATGTCAACAATTTTTCCCAAGCTGGCTCCAGCAAGATAATACTCAAATATGCTACGGACAACATTAGCGTTTTCTTCATGTATGGCGACTTCCTTGTCAACTAAAACATAGCCATATGGAAGTTTCATAATTGCCTCACTTTCTAAAGCATAAATAAAAGCAGGTTTAAGAGAGGACTAATCTCCTTAAATCTGCTTGCTGACACTTGTGACATGTAATTATAGCCAGTTTTCAGTATGGATTTTAATGCAATTTCAACAAGAAAAGCAAAACCTGCGTATAACTATCGTTACACACAGGTTTTGTCAACTATGGCACGCCCGAAGGGACTCGAACCCCCAACATTCAGAACCGGAATCTGACGCTCTATCCAATTGAACTACGGACGCTTATCTGGTAATAGTATATCACAAGTGCTAAAGTTTGTAAAGAGGCCATAACCTAAAAATAAAATAATTTTGTAGGTTTGTTAAAATAAGAGCCTATCCCGAAATGATCCGCGCACAGCTTGCTTGTATCCTAAAATCCCGCGAAGATTTTAACCTACAGGAAGAGGGATATGGAAAGCGGAGAAGATATCTTTGAGTTC
>QXXE01000307.1 GCA_009911355.1 Clostridiaceae bacterium
GAAGCGGGTCAAGCAAATCAAGAAAACGATTCGAAGGAGCCACAAGCGGGTCAGCCGCACAGACCCGGACGCGGGGCACATGAAGCGCCCCGGCAAGCCGGAAGGCCCCCAATATCTGGTGCATGAGGCCACAGACAGCGACAATGGGTTCATTGTAGATGTAGTGGTGACCGGCGGGGACTCGTCCGACTCCGCACCTTACTTGGATCAAATCGAGCGGATAAATAAAAATGTGGTGCCCATACAGGCCGCCGCGGCCGATTCCGCCTACAATGTTCCTATGTTCTATCGGGCCTTGAAAGACCTGGGCATAGATTTCTATGTTCCTCCCAGGAAGAATAACGACTGCACAAAGGCGGAATTCAAACACAAAGATTTTGCCTATGAAAAGGAAACAGACAGCTATCTCTGCCCGGCTGGGAAACGGCTGGAGCTGCACGGCTTGAACCGCACTGTCAGCGGCCTAAATTGGTCTTATAAGGCCGACCGAAGGGACTGCGGTGCATGCCCTTTCCGGCAAAAATGCCTGAATATGCACGCCCCGGCAAGGATCATAGAGCATTCCTATTTTTATGATCTCGCCTGGGACGGGAAGGGGCACGTTGATGAACCGGCCCGCCGGGAAGCGCTGAAAAGGCGCTTGATCTGGTGCGAGGGCACCTTTTCCGCACAAAAGCGCAGCCACAACCTGCGCCAGATATTCCGAAGAGGCTTGGAGGCGGCGGAAGACCACGGTCTCCTTTCCGCTGCTGCCCTGAATTTGAAAAGGTTGATAAAGTGCTTGGGATGACGCCATGGGGCGTCTTTTTTCTTGTTTTCTATAACGTGCTTTTGGTGAATGGCGGTACTTTGTCAACAGAATCAAATCGTGCTGAATATTGCCATCGG
>QXXE01000308.1 GCA_009911355.1 Clostridiaceae bacterium
CGGGCCTGCTTCTACATATCTTCGGACGCATTGCTGCCGCTTTGGGCACGCTGGTTTTTAACCCTTGATTCGCATTTTTCATAGATATAACCCTCTCAATCCAAATTTTCGCCATTGCTGGCAATGACGCGCCGGTACCAGTCAAAGGACTTTTTCCGGTAGCGGTTCCGGGTGCCGGTGTCATCGTCGTTCAAATCGACATAAATAAAACCGTAACGCTTACGCAGTTCTCCGGTCGTAAAGGAGACGACATCAATGCAGCCCCACGGCGTGTAGCCGATGAGATCCACGCCATCCTCTTCCACGGCCTTTTTCATCTCTGCAATATGGGCTTTTAGGTAATCGATCCGGTAGCTGTCGTCACAGGTATGATCCGGCTCCAGCCGGTCAATCGCGCCGAGACCATTCTCGACAATAAAGATCGGTTTTTCATAGCGTTCATACAGCGTCAGCAGCGAATACCGCAGGCCGACCGGGTCAATCTGCCATCCCCAGTCGGAAGCCTTGACATAGGGGTTCGGGACGGAATTTGCCATACTGCCGTCCAGTTTGGATGCAATATCCTTTTGGGCGTCGCCCTTGACGGCGTTTGACATATAATAGCTGATGCCGATATAGTCCACGCACCCACCCGCAAGGATTTCTTCGTCGCCGGGTTCCATCACCGGGGCACAGTCCTCGCGCCCCCACAGCTTGCGGATATAGGACGGGTAATGCCCGCGGCAATGCACATCCGAGAAGAAGAACCGTTTCTGTTCCATACAGTGCGCGGCGGTGAGCACATCCTCCGGATTGCAGGAATACGGGTAATAGTCTGCAAAGGAAAAGTCAATAGGAAATTTGAAAAAACTGAAGAAAGATGAGGGGGCGAAAAGAGTACAACAAAAA
>QXXE01000032.1 GCA_009911355.1 Clostridiaceae bacterium
TCTTCGGGCTACAAGATCAACCGCGCGGGCGACGATGCTGCGGGCCTTGCTATTTCCGAAAAAATGCGCGCGCAGATCACCGGTCTGGAAGCGGCTCAGAAGAACGTTAAGGACGGTATCTCCCTTGTAAACACCACTGAGGGCGCAATGCAGGAAATCCAGGACATGCTGAACCGCATGGTATCCCTGGCTACCCAGTCCGCGAACGGCACCTACGACAACGAGGTTGACCGCGCGAACCTTCAGGCAGAGGTTGATCAGCTCCGTTCCGAAATCGACCGTATCGCTGATTCCGCAAACTTCAACGGTATCAAGCTGCTGGACGGCTCGCTGGACACCGAAGGCAACCCCACTATTTTTTCGGGTTCTGACCGTATCATTCAGTCCGTATGGACTGCGGCTGATGGCGACCCGACAAAGGTAACCGGTACAAAAACCGTTCTTGACGGCGTTCCCGCCACCGAGAATGTTCAGACCGTTTTCGAGATGGATTTCTCCGATCTGAAGCCCACAGGCGTTGCTGGCACACCCGCAACGAAGGCTGTGTACACCTCAGCGGCACAGGATTTCCAATCCACCGGCAGCACGAAGGGTAAGTATACGTCTACTGCGTTCACGACACCGTCTACCACAGCTGGTGCAAATGATTCCTTTGACATTTCGATCGGCGGCAAAACTTATAATGTAGCCGACACAAACGATGATGCCAATAAACAGGCTGCTGCATGGGCTGAAGCTTTCAATGCAGATACTGCGAATGCTGGCTGGACCGCTACTGCTACTGGCGCTAACATTACTCTTACGTACGAAGATGATACCGCCGGACAGACCAGTCCCGTTATTGGTGGTACCTTTGCTGACGGTGATGGTGCTGGCACTGCGGCAACTGTAACAGGTCTTTCCTTAGCTGCTGCAGTAACCACTAAGACCAACAGCACGGTCGCAGTAACGATTGATGGCAAGTCTTATGATGTCGATAAGGCCAATACAACCGCTGATGCTCAGTTAGATGCATGGATTGATGCGTATAATGCTGATGCGGCGAATACGGAATATACTGCAACAAAAAATGGTACTACGGTTGAGCTGACTCAGAAGACCCCTACCGATCAAGCCACGAATAACACGGGGCTGGCTGGCGGCACATGGGTTGCTGGCGTAGCTGGTACTCCGGGCGGCAATATGACCATTGCTGGTAAGACAGTTGCTGTGACTGGCGCAACTTTGGATGAGCAGCTGAAGGAATTCGCGGATGCCTGGAATGCAGATACCACAGTTAATGCAAACTGGTCGGCTTCTGTTGGTACTGGTGATGATGCTGGCAAGATTGTATTCACTGCAAAAACGGCTGGCGCAATCGATGGTGATGGTCCTGCTGCTGCTAACGCTCCCACCGGTACTACTCAGAAAGACCCTGGTGCAGATGCGGTAGAAGCTGACGATAAGTTCACTGTAAAACTGAATAACGTGGAGATTGCTAAGGATGTTGCGCTTGAAGCTGACGACACTGCAGAAACAATCGCGGGTAAGGTCTTTACAGAACTTGGCGGCACCGCAGGTGCTGCACTGAATGGCGTTGACCTCTTTGGCGATGGCACTCTGTATACGGTTGAGCAGGACGGCACGAAGCTGAAGTTCACCTTGGAGAGCACTCCCACCGCAGACAATATCAAGGGTAACTTTGACTGGGATATTGAATCGGATACTGTTTTTGCGGGCAACCACACCGCTGGTACCAACGTTATAACCCCCGGTTCTGTAGAAAGCGCTGGCGTCCGTGCCAATACCGTGTTTGAAATCAAAGATACCGATTTGGTGGATGGCGCCAAGATCACCATTGATGGCAAAACCGTTACCCTGTCGGTAGGTGTAAACAGCACCGTTAAGGCTGGTGCCGGTGTTGTATCGCTGACCGATGCTGAGGCTGCTGATTTGCATCTCGCTCTGGGTAAAATCTCTGAAGGCTTTGGCGGCGGAACCACGAACTTTGAGGTTTCGGTCAATAACGGCGCCAACGGCGACGCGAAAACTGGTCTAGCAGTTTACAAGAAGGCTGATTCCAAGGAAAGCTACACGACCAAGGCAGATCTGGAAGCTGTTTTCTCGCTGTCGACCCCGGGCAAGGGTGAGGGCAAGGCTCTGACCCTCCAGATCGGCGATACCAGCGACAGCTACAACCAGCTGAACGTATCCGTTAAGGATATGCACTGCGATTCGCTTGGCATTGACAAGATTGACATCTCCAACCCGGACGGCGCTGCTGCTGCGATCAATACGATCCGCAACGCAATCAATACCGTTTCGTCTGTCCGTGGTAATCTCGGTGCGATCTCGAACCGTCTCGACCATACGTCCAACAACCTGTCCGTAATGCGCGAGAACATCCAGGACGCGGAGTCCACCATCCGCGACACCGATATCGCAGAAGAGATGATGAGCTACACGAAGAACAACATCCTTGTTCAGTCGGCTCAGGCAATGCTCGCGCAGGCCAACCAGGTCCCGCAGGGCGTCCTCCAGCTGCTCCAGTAAGCGGAAAGCAGCTTCGCGAAATACAGCAATTTCAAAAAGCCCCGCTGCCTTTTGGCAGCGGGGCTTTCCCTTTTCCGGGCTTTCCCTTTTCTGGTCTTTCCAAACCGGATAAGCATTTTTGACAAAATCACCAAGAATGGAGGGTAAAATTTTATGCAAACCCAGCAAAGGATGATTGACACAATTTATACCAGCATGGTATAATAAGGATGTATTAAAATAATACTCATTATTATTTTATCACCAACAGATGCAAAAGGAGGTACCCCCTATGTTGTTCCAGACGACCGAGGCCCACGAGGAACTGCGTGCCAAAATACGCGCCTTTGCGGAAGCCGAGGTAAAACCCCAGGCCTTCCTGATGGACAAAGAAAACGGATTCCCGGCCGAAGCGGTCAAAAAATTCGGCGAAATGGGCCTGATGGGCATTCCGTACCCGAAGGAATACGGCGGCGCGGGGCTGGATGTGACCAGCTACGCAATCGCCGTTGAGGAACTGTCCCGCGTGGACGGCGGCACCGGCGTAATCCTGTCCGCCCATGTTTCGCTTGGCACCTGGCCGATCTTCGCTTTCGGCAATGAAGAGCAGAAGCAGAAATACCTGGTCCCGCTCTGCAAGGGCGAAAAAATCGGCGCGTTTGGCCTGACCGAACCGAATGCGGGTTCGGACGCGGGCGGTACCGAGACGACCGCCGTAGACAAGGGCGACCACTGGCTGCTCAATGGCGGCAAAATCTTCATTACGAACGCCCCCAAGGCGGATACTTATGTTGTGTTTGCGGTCACAACGCCCGATATCGGCACCCGCGGCATTTCCGCGTTTATTGTCGAAAAGGGCTGGGAGGGCTTCACTTTCGGCGACCATTATGACAAGATGGGCATCCGTTCCTCGTCAACTGCGGAGCTGATCTTTAATGATGTAAAGGTCCCCAAGGAGAACCTGCTGGGCAAGGAAGGCCAGGGCTTCAAGATCGCGATGGCGACCCTGGACGGCGGGCGCATCGGCATCGCGTCGCAGGCGCTGGGCATTGCGCAGGGCGCTTATGAGTCTGCGGTTGAATATGCCAAAGAGCGCGTCCAGTTTGGCAAGCCGATTGGGTTTAACCAGGCGCTGGGCTTCAAACTGGCTGATATGGCGGTCAAGCTGCGTTGCGCGCGGTTCCTGGTCTACTCTGCGGCGGAGAAGAAGGAAGCGCATGCGCCGTACAGCACCGAGGCGGCGATGGCCAAGCTGTATGCGTCGGAGATTGCGCTGGAAGTGACCAACGACGCGGTACAGATTTTTGGCGGCACCGGCTTCCTCAAGGGCATGGACGTCGAGCGGATGTATCGCGACGCGAAGATCACGACCATTTACGAGGGCACCAGCGAGGTGCAGCGCATGGTCATTGCGGCAAGCATTATGGGCAAGCCCCCGAAGAAGGAGGGCGGCTCTTCCAGCAGGCCCAAGAAGCCCGCGCCGGTGACGGGTGTCCGCAAACACCTGATCTTAAAGGACGGCTCCAGCGAGGACAAGGTCAATGCCCTTGTCGAAGCGCTGAAAAAGGACGGGCACGACTTTACGGTCGGCATCCCGCTTGACACGCCCATTTCGCAGGCGGAGCGCGTCGTTTCGGCGGGTGTCGGCATCGGCAGCAAGGAAAATATGAAGCTGATTGAAGGCTTGGCGAAAGCGGCAGGCGCTGCAATTGGCTCGTCCCGCCCGGTTGCGGAGACGCTGCAATACGTCCCGCTGAATCGTTATGTAGGCATGTCGGGTCAAAAATTCAAGGGCAACCTGTACATTGCGTGCGGCATTTCCGGCGCGATCCAGCACCTGAAGGGGATCAAGGACGCGTCGACAATTGTGGCGATCAACAAGAACGGCAATGCGCCGATTTTCAAGAACTGTGACTACGGCATTGTAGGCGATGTCAACGAGATCCTGCCGCTTTTGGCGGCGGCGCTGGACACAGGCGACAAGCAGCCCGCCCCGCCGATGGTGAAGATGAAGCGCCCGCCCGTCCCGCGTCCGGAGCCGATCGGCCCGCGCTATGTCTGCGGCGGCTGCGGGTATGAGTACGTCCCGGAACTTGGCGACGAGGACGCTGAGGTAGCGCCCGGCACACTGTTCTCCGCGTTGCCTGACGAGTGGGTCTGCCCGGAATGCGCCGAGGGCAAGGATCAGTTTATTGAAGCTTGACCGTCTTGTTTGGGGCCCGCCCTCTGCGGAGGGCGCCGGGGCGCTGCCCCTGGACCCCGGCCCCTGCGCGGGGCAGCGCCAGAGGGGCTAGCCCCTCTGGACTCCCGTTCTCGCCTGCGGGCGGGACGGGGGGATATGCGCTGCTTTCTGCGCACTGGATATACGGCGATTGCTTTTTATCTTTCATCATCTGAAACAAAGGAGGATTTTCCATGTATTGCGTTCGCAAGGTCACAGACGATCTTTACTGGGTGGGTGCAAACGACCATCGACTCCACCTGTTTGAAAATATCCATCCCATCCCGCGCGGCGTATCCTATAATGCGTATCTTCTGCTCGACAAGAGCACGGTTCTGTTTGACACGGTCGACTGGTCCGCGTGCCGCCAGCTTTTGGAGAATGTAGGGCATCTTTTGGACGGGCGTCCGCTTGATTATCTCCTGATTAACCATATGGAGCCCGACCACGGTGCATCGATCGAAGAGATCCTGCTGCGCTGGCCCGAGGTCAAGGTTATTTCGACCGAAAAGGCGTTTATGCTGATGCGGCAGTTTGGTTTCCATATTGACGGCCACGAGCTGATTACGGTCAAAGAGGGTGACACCTTTGAGTTTGGCGCGCATAAGGTTACTTTTGTTGCTGCGCCGATGGTGCACTGGCCCGAAGCGATGGTCACTTTCGACCTGACGAACGGCGTTCTGTTCTCGGCGGACGCGTTCGGCTCGTTTGGCGCTCTGGACGGCAAGCTGTTCGCCGACGAGGTCAATTTTGACCGCGACTGGATCGACGACGCGCGCCGCTACCTGACCAACATCGTCGGCAAGTATGGCCCCCACGTGCAGCTGCTGCTGAAAAAAGCGTCGGGCATCCTCGACCAGATCAAGTTTATCTGCCCGCTGCACGGGCCGGTCTGGCGGGAGAACTTGGGCTATTTCGTTGACAAATATGACAAGTGGAGCCGCTATGAGCCCGAGGAGCAGGGCGTATTGATCGCTTATGCGTCGATGTACGGCAACACGGAAGCTGCTGCGCAGGCGCTTGCGTCCAAGCTTTGCGAGAAGGGAATGTCCAACGTTTGGGTTTATGACGTTTCTAACACCCATGTTTCGCAGCTGATTTCCGAGTCCTTCCGGCTCAGCCATATTGTGCTTGCGTCCGTGACCTATAATTTGGGGATTTATCCGGTCATGCACAATTTCCTTATGGACATGAAGGCGCTGAACCTCCAGAACCGCACCTTTGCGATTGTTGAAAACGGTTCCTGGGCGATCAAGTCTGGTGACCTGATGCAGAAATTTATTGAGAACGAGCTCAAGAACATGACTGTTTTGGGCGACCGGCTCACGATGGCTTCCTCGCTGCATGAGGACAAGGCAAGCGATCTCGAATCCCTTGCCGATTCGATCATTGAGTCGATGAAAAAGTAAGCTTCCGCAGGGATACAGGGCGCTCTGCCCTGTATCCTTTTGCCTTCGCGGGGCCTTCATTAGCATTTCATACAAATATTTTGTTTTGTAATTAGATAATTTTCACAATATATCTCTTGCCAGCCAGCCTGTGCAGTGGTACAATACGAATGCTAAGAAATCCAATGCAAAGGAGGGCAATCCCTATGTTCAACCGTGAAAAAAGAGCGGAACGCCGCGCCGCAAAGGAAGCAAAATGGCTTTCGATGTTCGAGCAGTCGGCAATTTTCCGTGTAAACCAGTAAATGCGGACAGCGTCTTGGGCAAACCCCAGGGCGCTGTTTTTTTGATATTGACGGCGCGGCCCGGTACGTGGTACAATGCCTACAGTATATCGTATCAGTGCGGCTGTTCCCTGCTGTTGGACAGCGGCAAAACCCTGCTGTACGAAAAACAGTTTGAAATGCAACGCAAGGAGTGTTCCCCGATGATGATAACCGCCCATTCCGGCAGCGACGGCACGCCGGATAATTCTCTGGAATTTGTACATTACGTGCTTTCCCTCCGCCCTGACGCTTTCGAGATCGACGTCCACCGCCGCTCTGACGGCGTGCTCGTGATCGCCCATGACGCCGACCCTTCCGGCGCTTACGCAAACTGTCCTACGCTGGCTGAGGTCTGCCGCCTTGCAACGTCTTTGCCGCAGATTGGGATCAATTACGATTGTAAGGAGGCGGGGCTTGAACTGGACGTCTGCACGTTACACAGCGAATGCTGCCCAGGCAACCCGATTTTCCTTTCGGGGACGGTCTCCCCTGCCCTGTATCGTGACCGGTGCGCCGATTTCCGCGGTGCGGTACCGCTTCTGAATGCCGAAGAGATTGTGCGCGATTTTTACCCCCGGATGCTGGCGGGCGAATCGGCGGCATGCGGCAAAGAAGCGGCAGAAGCCTGCAAAAGCTGCGGGGCTTCGGTAGTGAATGTGTACTGCTGGTGCTGCCCCGACCCATTTTTAAAGGAACTGCGGGATGCTGGGCTGAACGCTTCGGTCTGGACGGTTGACGAACCCGACCTCGCTGAGCTTTTCCGCGTCCGTGATGTTTTCAACCTTACGACCCGGATTCCCGCGGAACTCATCCGCACCTTTGATCGCTAAAGCGCGGCTGACGGGGGTTTCGCTCCCTGCGGGGAGCGCCCGGGGCTCTGCCCCGGACCCCGCGATTTTTTCGAGAAAAAATCGAGTAAAAGCTTTTTCTCGCCTGCGGGCGGGACGGAGGCTTTAGGGCTCTGCCCGCTATTGCCGCTTGGTGAACCCGCCCGCCAGAATAGCGGCGGGCGGGTTGGGCTTGGTTTCTGGATGGATGCTTCCTTTTTTGTGATAAGATGTCAAATTCGCGCGTAAACGCTCCAACCGCTTTAGCAAAAACCGCTTGCCGCAAAGCAGGCGGTTTTTGCTTTGGGTATTATTGAGGCAGTCACAGGATACCCTGCGGCACTTGCCACTGAAAAAATCAATTTTTCCTCAAAAAAACGCATTTCAGAAACAAATCGTATATTGATCTATGGAAATACGGAAACCCTTTGTCCCAGCGGCATAACCGCAGCCCGAAAAACTTTATCTCAACCGCGCCAAAAGCGCTTGACAGCCCATCCAGCGCAGTCTATACTAGTTCTATATCGAACAATCTACGCTTGTTGGAAAGGAGGCTGGACATGGAAAAAAAGACGCCTTTGGGCTTCCGTCTGCGCACGCTGAACAATGAAATCAACCGTTACCTTGACCGGCGCGCCCGCGAACAGGGGCTGGACGACGCGACGCTCAGCAATATGTGGGTGCTGCGCGTGCTGTACGAAAACCGCAGGCACGACGTTTTCCAGAAGGACCTCGAAGTCGAATGCGGCCTTGCGCGTTCCACGGTAACCGGTATTGTAAAGCTGATGGAGTCCAAAGGTCTCCTCTGCCGCGAGTCTGTGCCGGAGGATTTGCGCCTGAAAAAGCTGACGCTGACCGAGGAAGGCATCGCCGCGCACAAAACGATGGTGCGCATCTCCGCAGAACTCGAGCGCGCGCTGACCAAAGACGTTACGGTCGACGAACGAGCGGCCTTTGCCGCCATGCTGCGGCGGATGCAGCGCAACCTGCGTTTTTAGCCCTCCTGCGCCCGGTTGAAACTGCCCAAGTAAAATGTGAGAATCCTTCTCATTTTCGTCGAATTAGGGCTTGTATTTTGGGCATGGAATGGGTATCATTGATATATCAGGAAAAATCCGTACAGAAAGAAGTGTTTCATATGACTAAAATTGATATTATCTCCGGTTTTCTTGGCGCGGGCAAGACCACGCTCATCAAAAAGCTGCTGGAAGAAGCGCTGAAGGGCGAGCAGGTTGTCCTCATAGAAAATGAATTTGGCGAGATCGGCATCGACGGCGGCTTCCTCAAGGAAGCCGGTATCCAGATCACCGAGATGAATTCCGGCTGCATCTGCTGCTCGCTGGTCGGCGATTTCGGCAAGGCGCTCGAGGAGGTCATCACCACTTACCACCCCGACCGCATCCTGATCGAGCCCTCCGGCGTTGGCAAGCTTTCCGACGTAATCCATGCCGTCCAGGGCGTCGCCGAACACCAGCCGGTCGAGCTTGACGCGTTCGTGACCGTCGCCGACGCTGCCAAAACAAAAATGTATATGAAAAACTTTGGCGAATTCTTCAACAACCAGATCGAGCACGCAGGCGCGATCATTTTGAGCCGCACCCAGAGCATGAAGCCCGAAAAGCTCGACGAATGCGTTGCATTGCTGCGCAGCCACAACGCAGCGGCCCGGATTGTCACCACCCCTTGGGACGAGCTGACCGGTGCGCAGCTGCTGGAAACGATGTCCGAAAGCCACTCCCTCGCGGCCGAGCTGCTCGCGGAAATCGAAGAGGAGCACCATCAGCACGAGCACAGTGAATGCTGTGAGCATGATCATGAGCATGATCATGAGCATCATCATGACCATGACCACGAGCACCATCATGACCACGACCACGAGCATCACCATGACCACGATCACGAGCACCATCATGACCACGATCACGAGCACCATCATGACCACGATCACGAGCACCATCATGACCATCATCATGACCACGACCACGAGCACCATCATGACCACGATGAGCACTGCACTTGCGGCTGCCACGATCACGATCACGGCCATCACCACCACGCCGACGAAGTTTTCCAGAGCTGGGGCATGGAAACACCGAAAAAGTTTACCGAAGCGGAGCTTTCCGCTGCGCTCACCGGGCTTGGCGATATGACGCTTGGCACCATCCTCCGCGCGAAAGGCATCGTCCCCTGCGCAGAGGGCGGCTGGCTGCACTTCGACTACGTGCCCGGCGCACCGGAAATCCGCAAGGGCTCTGCCGACTACACCGGCAGACTGTGCGTCATCGGCGCGGAGCTCGACGAGGACCGCATCGCCGGACTGTTTGGGGTGTAAACCGATGGAAATTCCAGTATACCTGTTTACAGGATTTTTGGAGGGCGGCAAGACCAGCTTCATCCGCGAAATCCTCTCCGACGAGAATTTCACGCAAGATGAAAAGACCCTGCTTCTGCTTTGTGAGGAAGGCGTCGAGGAGCTCGACGAGGTATTCCTCAAGCGCTGGAACACGGTAGCAGTCGCCATCGAGGACGAATCCGCGCTGACCCGCACCTACTGCCAGCTGCTGACCCGCCAGCACCGCCCCGACCGCGTAATCGTCGAATACAACGGCATGTGGCCGACCGACACCCTCGACATTGCTTTCCCCAACGCATGGAAGCTTTACCAGGTGATCACTTCGATCAACGCCGAAACCTTCGAGATGTACCTGAACAACATGGGCGCAAAAATGCTCGAGCACATCGGTTTTGCCGATCTGGTAGTCTTCAACCGCTGCACCGACGCAACGAAAGAATTCATCCGCTCCAAGAATATCCGCGCGATGAACCCGCGCGCCACAATTTTCCTGGAAGACAACAACGGCAATTCCGAGGATTACGCCGAAGGGATGCCGCCCCCGTTCGACCTTGACGCGCCAGTTGTCGAGATTTCCGACCTCGATTACGGCCTGTGGTATATGGACGCGATGAACGACCCCGCGCGCTACGAGGGCAAAACGGTCAAGATCAAGGGCATGGTGTTCCGCGGCAAAAATTTCCCCGAGGACGAATTTGTCCCCGGGCGGTTCGGGATGGTCTGCTGCGCGGATGATGTGACGTTTATCGGCTTTATCTGCCGCTCCAAGCAGGCAAAGGCGCTTGCGCAGGAAAGCTGGGTGACGGTAACCGCCGAGGTTGCGGTCGAATATTACCCGCAGTACCGCGGCGACGGGCCGGTACTCTATGCAACAAAAATCGAGCCCGCCGAAAAGCCCGAGGAAGAGCTGGTGTATTTCAATTGATGGATATGGCTTGCGAACAATGCCTGAACGGCTTTTACGATGAGGAATTCGACGAATATGCCTGCACAATGCTGCTCGATGAAGACGAATTCCTGCGGGTGATGCAGTCGGAAACCTGCCCGTATTTCCGGGCCGGGGACGAGTACAGCATCGTCCGGAAGCAGAACTGAAATCTGCGCAGATCAAACGAAAAAGGGAGGGGCAGCCTAATTGGTTGCTCCTCCCCTATTTTTTGCAAACCGCAGAAACGTCTCCCGGCGAAAGGCCAGGAAGCGCTTACCACAGGATTTCCTGCAAGATTTGTGTCACCCGCCGCATGGCCTCCCGCTCACTGACCGCGATATCCATCGTGCCGGACGATGCCGCATTCCGAAGGGTATACACATCCAGCTTATTCAGGAATTTCAGTGGGTCACCCGTCCACATATCATCTTTTTGCTTTTTTTGGAAGGTTAGCCCATTTTCCATCCAGAGCATCGGGTTGGGCCCGAAACGGCGCCTGTCCTCTGGGCTCACATAGTCAGAGGTCTTGGGAACGCCGGACATAGAGCCGTTTGCATAGCTCCTTTCGGTATTTGTGATGATTGCCAGTTCTACCAGGTCCGCAAGAAAATCGTCCCATTCCTGAAGGGTCATATCCCCGCGCCCGTTGTGCAGCTTTTCGCGAAGTTCCGCCTTCGTTTCTTCGGACAGTTCCTTCACATCCTGCTTATCGGTGCTTTCGCCGTCCGCCGCTGTTTTTTTCAGCATACTGCCAAACTCAGCTTTGCGCGGCGTAAACGCCGGGACAATCAGCCATGCATGAGCATTACCGCTGATCCCCTGGTATATGCATTCATAATATCCCACTGATGAATCACTCCCACTCTACCCGTTTATGGTGCAACCATCTATTTGAATTGCCTTTACGGGCAAATACAGGTCAATTTTTAGTCCATATCAATCCAATCCGGATCAACCCAATATCCTTTCGTTGCATTCCAACGACGATATTGCAGTACATTATTGTACCTTCTGAATTTTGTTATAATTTGGTCTGCATGGGGGCTAATTTCATTGTCTACTACACTTTCAATATGAACTTCGCTATCATCCTGAGAAATATCAACTTGATTAGCGGCATTTGCAACGTTAAGCGAAATACAAGCCGAGAAAAGAACACCAAACACTATCGTTTTTTTCAAGTTTTTGAGTTTCAAGATACGTCACTCCTCAATAATGTTAAAATTTTCACCTAAAAATCGATTTGCTGTTTCCCCTGATATCTCTATCGGTGGATAGCCCTGTTGGCAAAACCAATATTCACCGTTCTGCTTATGCAAAATATATGCATTAGAGGACTCAATATCAACAGCATTGAAAACTGTATTTTCAGGTGCTTCAATATATGGCTGCCAAATTGTGGCATACGACAGGAACATAAGTACCGAGAAAACAGCAATAATAGCAAAGTTTTTCAAATGGACTGCCTTGCTGTTTTCCATATCGCTCGTAATCATCCGAAAGCGTTCCATTATTTTATTGGTACGGTCATCATCATCAGACAACGGCGTTGAACCATACAGCGGTACACAGCAACGCATTTCCTCTTTCACAGCCGCTACAAGCGTTTTCATGTACGCATACTTCTCATCCTTGTCCATATGCTTTGTGACCGCCAGGTCGCACCGGATTTCAACCGATTGCTCCAAATCGCGCATCAAAAGCAAAACCAAGGGATTCCACCAGAAAACCTTGCTAAACAGGACGGTTATTTGCTTTAACAGGGTATCATGGTTCCGGAAATGCGTATATTCATGTTTCAGGATGTAATACAGTTCCCGCTCCGAATACGCCATATCCGGCAGCATAATAACCTTTCGGAAGACCCCTAACCCATGCGGCGACCCAACTTGAGGCCCCGTCCGTACTGAGATGGAAAGCGGACGTTTTTCTTCGCGCAGGATTTTACGGTATACCGCCTGTACCGCTTCCCCTGCCGGCTCTGTGAACAGCAGGTTATTGCAAAATACGCGGTAATATTCATAACCATACCGGAAAAGCCCAACGCAGGCCCCGACAATCCAAACCACAATCAGCAGCGCGGCAGCGGATATCGGGTAAGTGCCAACCGTAAACAATTCCTCCGTCAGCCAGGTATAAAGCTTTGGATAAACCCTGCTGTCCGGGAGAACGAATGCGTTTGGGAAATCCACTGGCAGCACAAACCGGAGCATACTGAGCGCGTACAGCACAATCGGGATCGACGTGCTGGTCAGTTTCCGCTTTCCCGCTCCAGCCCTGCATAACAAATAGGTCAGCAGGATAAACAGACTGCACCACAGGCCCGCGGAAAAACATGAGTAAAAGGTTATTTCCAAGCCTTACTCCTCCCGATTTTTATACTCCTCGATCATCGCCTCCAATTCTGCAATCATTTTTTGCCGTTGTTCCTCTGTCTGTTCCTTTTTGCCGTGCCGCACGAGGGAAAGCCCGATCTGCGCGACCGAGAAATCGCTCAAATCCTCCGACTCGATCAACGACGAAAGATACTCTTCCTTCGAGACCAGCGGCGCGAACTGCCGGATCAGATGCTTTTGGGTCCTCTCGACCCCGCACATGGAGATGTAGCCGCCCGCCTCCAGTTTCTGTAGCAGCCGATGGATACTCCCCACGCTCATAGAACCGCCTACCCGTTCTATCAGCTCAAGGCTGGTCAGCGGTTCCCCAACTTCCCAGAAAATTTCCATGAGCTGTTTTTCGCCCTTCCGAATTGGTTCTCGTTTCATTTTTACCTCCATCCATTTATTTTCCGGTTTCCGGAATTACTTTTTCTGCCCCAACTGTTACCCGGATCCAAGAACGGTTAGCGCAAGTATATTATACCAACCGTTCCCGTTTCTGTCAAGCGCCGCACCAGGTTCTGTTCACCTGACCCATCAACTGACAGCCTACTAAAATCGCCCTGCCGGCCAAGCCGGAAGCGGTTTTCTTGCAAAGCAATCGGGTAAACGCCCCGACGCTCTTCTGAAATAGGCAAAATTACGTTGCTCAGATAGTATCAGGCTTACAAAAGCAGCAGATTGCGTCGCTACCGCTTATATGCTAAAATAGTAAAAACAACAAACTCACTCGGCCTCAGGAGGGACAAACACATGAAAGTATTGATGCTTAACGGAAGCCCCCGCGCAAACGGCAACACTTCGGTTGCCCTGCACGAAATGGAACAGGTTTTTGCCAGCCAAGGCATCGAAACCGAACTGCTGCACATCGGTAATCAGCCCATACGCGGCTGCATCGCCTGCGGCGGCTGTGCAAAGGCGGGCAAGTGCGTGTTTGACGATGCTGTCAATGACGCCGCCGTCAAGTTTGAAGCCTGCGACGGGCTTGTCGTCGGCAGCCCGGTCTATTTCGCATCCGCCAACGCAACACTTGTCGCCTTCCTGACCCGCCTGTTTTACAGTACGCCGTTCGACAAAACCATGAAGGTCGGCGCTGCGGTGGTTGCAGCGCGCCGCGGTGGGCTGTCTGCCACTTTTGATGAGCTGAACAAATTTTTTACCATCTCCGGGATGCCCATCGCGCCCAGCCAATATTGGAACAGCGTCCACGGCCGCGAGCCCGGTCAGGCAGCGCAAGATGCCGAGGGTCTGCAAACCATGCGCACGCTGGCGCGCAACATGTCCTTCCTGATGAAAAGCATTGCACTCGGCAAGGAACAATTCGGGCTCCCAGAAACCGAAACACGTCAGTGGACGCACTTCATCCGCTAAACAAAAACCTCTCCCGCAACAACCACCCCAAACTCCCCCCTCTTTCGGGCAACCGAAAGAGGGGGTTTCTTGCAATCTGTCTTAACACAAAGAGCAAACATGCCGCGTCCCTTCACTCCGCCCGCAGGCGAAATAAAGCTTTTACTCAATTTTTTCTCGAAAAAATTGCGGGTGCAGGGCAGAGCCCTGCCGCTGTCCGCGTAGGACCGGGTTTCCAAAGGGCAGCGCCCTTTGGCGCCCGCTGCGGAGGCGATCCGGGTCAGGCGCTCCGGAGTTTCTTGAGCAGCCGCCGCACCTCCGCAGGCTTAACATTGCAAAAATCGTTGTCTGCCAGCGCCTTCTCGCACAGCAACAGCGCCTCCTCCCCGCTTGCCGCCATACCGCGCCCCTCCGCCGCACATCTCGCCAAATAAAAGCTTCCGTCTGAGTCGCCCTTCTCCGAACTCTCCCGGAACAGCCGCACCGCTTCCGCCTCGTCGCACTCTACGCCGATGCCCTCCATGTACAAGCGCCCCAGCGCCGCCATCGCGCACCCGTTCCCCAGGCCAACCGACTTTTGATACAGCTCGACCGCCTTTGCAAGATCAGCGTCGACCCCCCAGCCGCGCTCATAGCAGTCGCCTAAGCTGTGCCACGCATGGCCATTTTCCGGGTCATACTGCACCGCCAGCCGGAACAGCCGCACCGCTTCCTCAAAGTCTTGCGGGACCCCTTCGCCGCTTTCGTACATGATGCCCAGATTGTTGCACGCCGAAGCATGCTCCTGCTCCACCGCCTTCCGGTACCATTCCACCGCAAGCTCAAGGTCTTTCTTAACGCCCTTGCCATTCGCATAGCGCCAGCCCAGCGAATACTGCGCGCCCTTATGGCCCAGCTCCGCCGCCTTCTTGAACATCTGCACCGCCTTACGGTCGCTCGCCTTCGTGCCCTGCCCGTTTTCATAGCACCAAGCAAGGTTGTAAGCCCCCTGCGCCGAACCGTTCTCTGCCGCCTTCTTATACCAGTAAAACGCGCTTTCCTCACTCCTGCGAACCCCGAAGCCCGTATCATAATACCATCCAAGACGGCACTGCGCGTCACAGTTTCCTGCTTCCGCGCCCTTCTTCGCCCAGCTCGCCGCCTTTTTCCGGTTCTCCGGCACGCCCTTCCCGTACTGGTAGCACCAGCCAAGCCGGTTCATCGCCGGCGCGTAATTCTTCGCCGCCGCCTGTTCGAGCAAGCCAACCGCGCTTTCCCCTTCCTCCGGCTCTGCATCACCGTCCAGGTAAAGCAGCGCAAGGTTGAACAGCGCGCGCGGCTGCCCCTGACCCGCAGCCAGCTTGTACCACCGCACAGCTTCCGGGATATTGGCCGCAGCCCCATACCCGTTGCGGCAGCACCAGCCATAGCTGGTCTGCCCGTCCGCGTCTCCCTTTTCAGCGGTTTTGCGATACCATTCCGCAGCCTTGGCGGGGTTTTCTTCCGTCCCGAACGCAGTTTCATAGCACCACGCCAGGTTATACATCGCGCAGAGGTCATCCTGCTCCGCTGCCCTGCCGTACCACAAAAAAGCTTCCTCTGGGTCACGGTCCCGGCCGCGCGCGCGCTCACAGCAAATTGCATATTCGGTCTGCGCAGGCGCATAGCCCTTTTCTGCCGCCTGCAAAAACAGCTCCACAGCGCGCACCTCGTCCTTGGCACAGCCTTCCCCGCCGCGCAGCATCTGCGCAAGGTTGGTCAGCGCGCGCGGCTGGCCCTTCGCCGCCGCCCGTTCAAACCATACCAGCGCTTCCTTCGCATTCTGCGGGACGCCGACCCCATGCCGCAGGCACCAGCCATAGCTGGTCTGCCCATCAAGGTCGTCCTGCTCCGCAGTGATGCGGTACAGCCGGGCAGCTTCCTTCAGGTCGCGTTCCACACCGTAGCCCGCTTCATAGCACCAGCCCAAATTATAGGTGGCGCAGATATCCCCCTGCTTCGCGGCAAGGCGGTACCATTTGACCGCTTCCTCCGGGTCGCGCCGCGTGCCGCGCCCGCGCTCATACGCAATCGCGAGTTCGCACTGTGCGCCCGCGTGCCCCTGCTCCGCTGACTGGCGGAACAGCTCGACCGCAGCCTCCAAATCCTGCTCGCAGCCGTATCCCATGCGCCGGAAAATGCCCAGCCGGAATTGCGCGTGGGCGTGCCCGCGCTCGGCTGCTGCATGGTATAGTTCAAAGGCATGCTCTGGGGATTCTTCCACGCCGCGCCCGTGTATGTAGCACTCGGCGAGGTTGCAGATTGCCCGCATATGCCCGCGCGCAGCAGCCTTTTCATACCAACCAGCGGCCTCCTCGTATGAGCGCTCGCATCCGATCCCGGTTTCCTTGCACCAGGCAAGGTTGCACTGCCCGTTCGGGTCGCCTGCTTCGGCGGCGCGGGTATACCAGAGCACTGCCGCTTCCGGGCTCTTTTCGGTGCCCGCGCCAAATTCGCAGCACCAGCCGAGGCTGGTCATCGCGGGCGGGTAATTCTGCCATGCCGCCGCCTGATACCATTCGACCGCTTTTTCCTCATTTTTGCGGACACAGATGCCATTTTCGTAATACCGCGCCAGGCAGAACTGCGCGCGCGGATACCCGCGTTCGGCGGCGGCGTGGAACAACTCGGCGGCTTCTTCGATATCCGCCGCAACGCCAATACCGCTTTCATAGCATACCGCGAGGTTACACTGCGCGGGCGGGTAGCCCATTTCTGCCGCCTGGGTATAGAGCCACACGGCCTGCTTATCGTCCTGTTCTACGCCCGCGCCCGCTTCATAGCACCAGCCGAGGTTGGTAATGCCCCACAGGTCGCCTGATGCGGCGGCAAGCTGGAACAGCGCGGCCTGCAATTCGAGCCCTTCCACTGTGCTTTCGTCACATTTATCCACTTCGGCGACAATCTCTTCGATTTCCAGCTCGTCAAAGCCGAGCTCGTGCAGCTTACGGCCACTGCACCACGGGCAGGTTTCCGGGTGGCTGTCTGCTTTCCAGATGCGCCCACAGGCGCGTTTTGAACATCTATATAATGCCATGCTTCTGCTCTCCTTTTTGCCTTGCTTCCGCCTTCGCTAAGCGCCAAAAGGCGTTGCCCTCCGCAGGCGGCGCCAAAGGGCTCTGCCCTTTGGAAACCCGCGCCTCCCCGGCGAGCGGCAGGGCTCTGCCCTGCACCCGCGATTTTTTTGTAAAAAAATCGAGTAAAAACTCCATTCCGCCTGCCGGCGGGATCGCTGTCCTGAATTCACCGGCATTTCTGCGTACAACGCTATTTTACCACATCCTGACGGAAAAGGCATCCTTATTTACGCAAGAATTTGTGAATTTTTTGCATCCATGGCGCCATGCATAAAAACGAAGCAGGCGCTTCCCCCAACGGGGCACGCGCCTGCTTTGTTTTTATAAGGAGATTTATGGGGATTTGGGGGAAATGGAATCGTTTTAGCGCTGGATTCGTCCGGAGCCGTCGCCGCCCGCCAGCTTTTCGACCTCTGCGACGGTGACCATGTTATAGTCGCCCTCGATGGAATGCTTGAGCGCCGACGCTGCAACCGCGAATTCAACCGCTGCCTGTGTGTCTTTCCCGGTCAGCAGGGAGTAGATCAGCCCACCGCCGAAGGAATCGCCGCCGCCGACACGGTCAATAATATGCAAGTCGTACTTCTTGGAGAAGCAGAACGCGCCCGACTTCACGTCGTACAGCATTGCGCTCCAGCCATTGTCAAACGCGGAATGGGACTCGCGCAGGGTGATTGCAACCTTTTCAAAGCCGAACTTATCGGCAAGCTGCTTGGCAACCGACTTGTAGCCCTCGCGGTTGATCTCGCCTGCGTAGATATCGGTGGATTCGGCCTCGATACCGAACACATCCTTTGCATCTTCCTCGTTGGAGATGCAAACGTCGACATACTGGCACAGGTCGGTCATTGCAGCGCGCGCCTGCTCGCGGGTCCAAAGCTTGCCGCGGTAATTCAGGTCACAGGAAACCTTAACGCCATGCGCTTTCGCCGCCTTGCACGCTTCCCGGCAGATTTCGACAACATTCTCGCCCAGAGCCGGGGTAATGCCGGTAAAATGGAACCAGTCAGCGCCCGCAAAGATTTTTTCCCAGTCAAAGTCAGCAGTGCTGGCTTCCTGGATCGCCGAATGCGCGCGGTCATAGATACAGACCGAGCCGCGCTGGGAAGCGCCCTTCTCGTTGAAGTAAATCCCGACGCGGTCGCCGCCGCGGGTAATCATGCTGGTGTCCACGCCGTAACGGCGGAGCGAGTTGACCGCGCACTGTCCGATCGCATGGGCGGGCAGCTTGGTCACAAACGCCGCGTCCATGCCATAATTCGCGAGCGAAACCGCTACATTGGCTTCGCCGCCGCCAAACGAAAACTCGAGGTGGTCGGCCTGTACAAAACGCTCGTAGTTGTACGGCTGCAAACGGATCATCAATTCACCAAAAGTAACTACCTTCATCAGTGTGTCCTCCATTTTTATGTTGATCTACGCAGCTGCCGGAAAAGCAGCTGCGGCTCCTTCGTCCCGCCCGCAGGCGAGAACGGGAGTCCAGAGGGACGAGTCCCTCTGGCGCCGCCCCGCGTAGGGGCCGGGGTCCAGGGGCAGCGCCCCGGTCGCCCTCCGCAGAGGGCGAAACCTCACCCGGCCGCCCTTCGCAGCGGGCGGAACCTCAGCCCTTGCCGACAAGGTGAACCGCAAAGCCGCCGATCTCACCATCCAGGTAGATTGCGTTCAGCCGTCCGTCAGGCTTGTACTTCGCCGAATCCTCACGGAACGTGTAGCCCCGCGCTTCCAGCTCGGCCTTCGCCGCCGCCACGTCGGGCGTCCCGATCGCAATATGCCCATTCGTCCCAAGATAGGGCTCCTTCATAACCTCAATGCCGCTGCCCGCAAAGATTGAGCTGTTCCCCGCCTTGAGCGCAAACCCGAAAATCGTGCAGAACAGCTCAGCCGCTTTCCGCGCCTCGTCCTCGTTCGCCGCGTTGATGCCGATATGCGCCAGCGAATACTCAGCCATTGCGCGCCTCCCGGACAATCGCAACCGACTGCTTGCACAGGTCGGTGATCTCCGCCCACTTCTGGTTGTCAATCAGGTCGGCCGTTACCATATAAGACCCGCCGCACGCCGCAATCACTGGCGCTTTCGCATAATCCCCGAGGTTTTTCAGCGAAATGCCGCCAGTCGGCATCACCTTGAACATCGGGAACGGCGCGCTCATCGCCTTAATCTTTGCAAGCCCGCCCGACTGCTCTGCCGGGAAGAATTTCAGCACCTCAAGCCCGAGCTTGTACGCAGTATGGTAATCCGTCGGTGTGGTGCACCCCGGGAAGATCGGCAGCTTTTTCTCCTGCGCGTATTTCACAAGCTCAGGGTCCATGCCCGGGGTTACAATAAACTGCGCGCCCGCAGCAATCGCTTCATCGATCTGCACGGTCGTAAGGACTGTGCCCGCGCCTACGATCATATCCGGGCAGGCTTCCTTCATCAGCTTGATTGCAGTTGCAGCGCCCGCAGCGCGGAATGTAACCTCCGCAACGGCCACGCCGCCCTCGCACAGTGCCTTTGCAAGCGGCGCTGCGTCACGCTCGGGGTGGTTGAGCTTGATGACCGGTACGACACCGATTTCCGAAATCTGACGGGTAATCTGATCCATGATGTTTCTCCTTTTCGTTTCGTAATATGGAACCGCGTTTTGTTTTCCTTCTGATGCTTTTATTATACCGCTTTTTGAATAATTTGCAAGAGCCTTGCCACAAAAAAGTTTTCTATCCCTTACCAAATTTTCCTTGCGTTTTTCGGTGAAATCTTGTAAAATAAGAACGTAGTTTCGTAATGCAAAACGCACCCCACAGGAGGTGGCAACATGGAAGGGGCAAGCCCTGTACAATCAATTGACCGCGCCTTTGGACTGCTTGAACGGCTGTGCGCCAGCCGAGACGGCCTCCCGATCCACACGCTGAGCGAAGAAACCGGCCTGCACAAAAGCACGGTGCACCGCCTGCTTGCCGCAATGGCAGCGCGCGGCTACGTCCGCAAGGACGAGGACACTGGGCGCTATCGCATGACCACCCGGATCTGTGAGCTGTCGGCGCAAGTTGTGGAAAGCCTGGACATTTTACAGGTCGCCCGCGCGCCGATGGAATCGCTGTCTCAGACAACCGGTGAAACCGTGCATCTCGTGGTGCGCGAAGGGGACGAAATTGTTTATGTCCACAAGGTAGAATCAGACGTCAGCTCCATGCGGATGTTTTCGCGCATCGGGATGCGCAGGCCGATGTACTGCACCGGCGTAGGCAAAGCCATCCTCGCCGAGCTCCCCGACGAGGAAGTCGAACGGATTTGGGGCGCAAGCGACATTCAGGCATACACCGAGCACACCATCGTCACGCTGGAACGCCTACGGGATGTGCTGGATTCCATCCGGCGGCGCGGCTGCGCCTACGATAACCAGGAAAACGAGCTTGGGGTGCGGTGCATCGCGGCCACCATCCATGACTATACAGGTGCCATCTGCGGGGCGCTATCAATCAGCGCGCCCATGCTCCGCATGAGCGACAGCAAGGTCGCCCAGCTTCAGCCGCAGCTGATGGCGGCATGCGCGAAGATCTCACGAAATATGGGCTGGCGCGGCTGCCCGCGCTGACCGCTGTGATTTCTTCCAATCCGAAAGCTTCTCGTGCCGCATTCCCCAGCTCCGGCGTTTTTTACGATAGGAAAAGCCCACCATGCAGGCGGGCTTTCTGCGTCTTTCCTTATAATATCCGTTTTGCGTCCCGCTTATGCGGCGCAGCTGCCCAGCCAGATTTTGTCTGGATAACCCACCGCACAGTGCAGATACTACCGCATAGAGGTGATGGAAGTGGCGAAAAAAGGGATGTGCCGTTACGATGCCGAGAACTGCCACCGGCAGCCGAAGGAGCCGGTCGTGCCTGAGATTGGCGGCAAAGCAAAGAGCGGCAAGGAAAAAGCGCGGCCGATTGTCGCGGACGCGCCATGCGACGACGGTGTAAAGGTCTGGCACGCAAAGGATTAGCAAAAAGCCGTGGAGTTGCTCCACGGCTTTTTGCATTGGGATAGGATAGATTGCCCCCGGCGCAAGCTGTGTGCCTGTACTGGGATGCGGAGAGATAGCTTTTGTAGGGACAGTGTGGTTTTATGCGAAGATCCTGCGGCGCTCGAGCGCTTTCGCAGTGACTGCCGCGAGCCCGATTTTCACCGCGTCCCCTGGCAGGAACGGGATTACGCAAAACATCAGGCTTTCCATCAGCCCCATCCCGGTCAGCACCATAAACCACATCGTCCCGAACGCGTAGCAGGTCAGGACGCCGACGGTCATAGCTGCGCAAAGGTGCGCAAGCGAATTGCCGAGGCTGCGTGACCAGAAGCCGACAATCAGCGCGTCAAAGACATACCCGAGCACATATCCGCCGGTTTTCCCGAACAGGTAAACCAGCCCGCCCTGGAAGCCGAGGAATACCGGCACACCGCACGCGCCCAGCGCTATGTAGACCAGCACCGCCGCCGTCCCCCAACGCGGGCCGAGCACCGCGCCTGACAAGTGTACCGCGAACAGCGCGAGGTTGATTGAAATCATCGGCAGCGGGATTACCAGCTGCGAGCAGGCGGCAAGCAGCGCAGCGAACAGCGCGCACTGCACGAGTTTTTTTGTGTTTGTGTGCATTTGCAGACCCTCTTGTTGTTAACTTATTTTTTGTTTTGGTTTACAATAAGTATAGCACAACCTTTTCAATTGTCAACCCATTTTTTAAAAAAGTTCACAACAAACAGCAAAGATAACAGCGGCGTTCTCCCGTTTTCCGGGCAGCGCCGCTGCAAAAGGCCGTCTTTTTGCTTCAATCCCCTGCTTGTTCGCTTTTGCCAAGCAGCGCAAGGCCCACAGCAAACAGGATCAGCAAACCAAGGATTCCAAAGCTGGATGAATGGAAAACAAACGCGCAGAACGCCACAATGGCAGGCCCCATAAAATCAGCGGCTTTTCCAAAAATGTCGAACAGGCCAAAATACTCATTTGCTTCCTCTTTGGGGATCATTTTCCCAAAGTGGGAGCGCGAAAGCGACTGGACGCCGCCCTGGAACATACCGACCGCAGCGGCAAGCACCCAGAATTCCCACGCCTTGTCAAGCTGATAACCAAAGGCGCAGATACCCATATATGCGACGATCGACACCCGGATCAACCGCACAACGCCCCATTTTTCCGCAGCCTTCGCAGTCAGCAGCGCACAGGGGAACGCGACGAACTGGGTCAGCAGCAGCGCCAGGATCATCTGTGACTGGTCGATGCCGACCTCCGCGCCATAGGTCGTGGCAAGGCTCATGATGGTATAAACGCCGTCGATATAAAAGAAGTATGACAGGATAAAAAACAGCATCCGCCGGTCCCGGCGCAGCTTGCCAAAGGTCGACCGCAGCCGGTAAATCGAATGGCGCAGCTTGTCTGGGCGGTCGTCCAGGCAGTAGACCTGCCGCACGTCGCGCAGCAGCGGCATGGTCAGCACCCCCCACCAAGCCCCCGTCAGTGCAAAAGAGAGACGGGTTGCCTGCACGGTTGACAGCCCGAAGGGGGTCGTAAAGATCAGCACAATCCCAATGATGAACGGGATGCAGCTGCCGATATACCCCCAAGCGTACCCTGTGGCGGAAATGCGGTCAATGCGCGCGTCGGTGGTCACATCGGTCAGCATGGCGTCGTAGAATACATTACAGGCAGAGTAACCCAGCCGGGCCGCAACAAAAAGTGCGAGGTAAGCATAAGGGTTCGCAGTCAGGCACAGCCCGGCAAGCCCCGCCAGCCCCAGCGCGAGCGCCGCAAGGAACAGCCTGCGCTTCATGCCGCTGTAGTCGGCGACCGCGCCCAAAAATGGCGACAGCACCGCCAGGATGAGCACCGACGCAGCCGTCACGCTTGCCCAAAGCCCCGATGCATAAACCGTATCGATCCCTTCCGCCTCGGCGAGCCCTTTGAAGAAGATCGGGATGGTCGTTGTGACCAGCAGGATAAACGCGGAGTTGCCAACGTCGTACAGCACCCAGCTGCGCTCGGCGCGGGTCATTTTTTCCGCCATGGGTCGCCCTCCTTTGCAGCGCTTTGGCTTAGGATCTGTATCCGCGGTGTCGGCGCCGTAAAGACGCGCTTGACGGCCTGAGGATGCAGGTTCTTAGTTTCCCGGATTTCCCCGGGAATTTTACAGGGAAAGGTTTCCTGTGCCCGCAAGCCAGGCGCGCACCTCAATCATCAGCCCCAGCAGCGCCCGCCGTTTCTTCACCGCTGACGTTCCTGCGCCGCATAAAATCGTGCAGCGTTTCCTTTGCAAGCGAACGGTGGGCCTGCTCTGGCTTGTCCAGCTGTGGGATGAAGCAGTATTTGCGGATCAGGAAAAGGACCGCAATTGCAATAACCCCCAGAAGGTTCTGGACGGCTGTTGTCTCATGGGCAATGATCTCGCGCGCGATTGCCATGCTCAGCACCTCAACAACCGAGTCGAGCGAATGGGTGCAGAGCATCTTGGTAAACTCAATGCTCAGCACAATCGTCGCAACGACGCTCAAATAGGTCGTGATGTGCCCTGGGTCGCCCAGCAGCTTTACAAAGTCCAGCGAATACGCCAGCCCCAGGATCGCAAACAGCACCCCCAGAACCAGGAATACCCCAATCACCGATTCCAGGATAATCGTAAGATGATACAGCGTCGACTGGATGCGATATTTCATAATATGCAGTCCTCCTTTTTTGTCGGGGAATTGTATTATCTATAGTATACAGGAAAACGATGACGGATGCACGCATTTTTGGAGATTTTTTTTGGGATTTTTCAGGAAACGAAAAAGATGACTGCAAGGAGCCGAATCCTATACAAATTTATAGTTGCGTACTGCCCCTGGAAATGATATAATACCCGCATATAGCGAAAGTGAAACGTGTGATCACGCCGCTATATGCAGCGCGGGGATGCGGGCAGCGCAGGTAAAAACACAGGGCTCCGCAACACGCACGGAAAGGATGTGAGGCCGCAGCAGGAAACTGAACAGCAAAAGCGCCAGAGCTGCCAAGTGCAGCTGACGAGGTAAGGGTTTATCGAAAATTCGGCGGATGCCCTTCGGCCGCAGCGGATCGGTCGTCAGCCGTCCGGCAAAACCCGGGAGCAATCCCGGCGACAAAGCGGTACGGCAAAACGCATTATTTTTGCGCCCAAAACCGGCATCCTGGATCCGGTTTGGCGCTGTTTTGTTCTTTTTTACTTTTGGAGGATCACTGTTACTATGTGTGGTATCGTAGGATTTACCGGGCAGGAAAACGCCCTGCCTATTTTAATGCGAGGGCTTTACAGCCTGGAATACCGCGGCTATGACTCCGCAGGCATTGCCGCATTTACCGAGGATGGCCTGAAGGTCATCAAAACCAAAGGCCGCATCTCAAACCTTGAGGAAAAGCTGCGCGGGGAAGGCAGCTTCTCCAGCACCTGCGGCATCGGCCACACCCGCTGGGCAACCCACGGTGGGCCCTCCGACCGCAACTCCCATCCCCATCTCGGCGGGCGCGACGGCAAGGTTGCGGTCGTACATAACGGCATTATAGAAAACTACCTGTTCCTGCGCGGGCAGCTGGAAAAGCATGGCTATGTGTTCCAGTCGGAGACCGACACCGAGACGGTCGCCCATCTGATCGACTACCTGCACACCGGGCGGCAGGAGGACCTTGCCCAGACGGTCCTAAAGGCGTTGTCGCTGCTGCGCGGCTCGTATGCACTTGGCGTGGTCAGCATGGATGACAGCAGCGAGATCGTCGCCGCGCGCCGCGACAACCCGCTCATCATCGGGCTTGGCGAGGGCGAAAACATGATTGCGTCGGATATCACTGCGATCATTTCCCGCACCCGGCGGTATATCATCCTTGACGACAACGAGGTCGCCGTCGTACGCCCTGACCGCGTGACTGTTTACAATCAGCTGGGCGACGTGGTCGACAAGCCGGTGCAGGAGGTCAATTGGGATCTGTCTGCTGCAGAAAAAGGCGGCTACGCCCACTTCATGCTCAAGGAGATCATGGAACAGCCCCGTGCGTTCTCGGACACCGTACGCCCACGCATCCAGGACGGCGAAATTGTGTTTGAGGACAACGGCCTGACCGACGAGCGGCTCCGCGAGGCCGGGCATATCCATTTGATCGCGTGCGGCTCCGCGTACCATGCCGGCATGGTCGGCAAGGCGGTAATTGAGGAGCTGGGGCGTGTGCGCTGCTCGGTTTCTGTCGCGTCGGAGTTCCGGTATTCCAACCCGATCATCCGCGAAAAGGACCTGTGCATCGTGATCAGCCAGTCGGGCGAGACAGCCGACTCCCTTGCGGCGCTGCGGCAGGCGCAGCGTGCGGGGGCGTTTACGCTCGCAGTTGTCAATGTTGTGTCGTCCACGATCGCACGCGAGGCCGACGGTGTGCTGTACACCTGGGCGGGCCCTGAAATCGCGGTTGCGACCACAAAGGCGTATTCCGCCCAGTTGGCGGCACTTTACCTGATTGCCGCAAAGGTTGCGAAGGCGCGGGGGCTTTTGGACCGTCAAACCGAGCGCGAGCTGTGCGGCGCGCTGCTCCAGCTGCCGGACAGCATCCGGGAAATGCTCGAGCAGATCAAAACGGTGCAGTATCTTGCCAGCAAGTACGCGAACCGGTCGAGCGTGTTTTATCTGGGGCGCGGGCTGGATTATGCGGCGGCGATGGAGGCTTCGCTGAAGCTGAAAGAGATTTCTTATGTCCATTCGGAAGCTTATGCGGCGGGCGAGCTCAAGCACGGCACGATCTCGCTGATTGAGGAGGGGACGCTGGTCGTTGCGCTGGCGACCCAGCGGCATTTATATGAAAAGACGGTTTCAAACATCCGCGAGGTAACGGCGCGCGGGGCGGAGGTTGTATTGATTGCGGCGGAGGACTTTGACGGGGATGTATCGGCTTGCAAAAATGTAATCCGGCTGCCGGCTTGCATGGAACGTTTTGCGGCTTCCTTGTCGATCATCCCGATGCAGCTGTTTGCTTATTATGTTGCGGTCGAGCGCAGCTGCGACGTTGACAAACCACGCAATCTTGCGAAGTCGGTCACGGTGGAGTGAGGCGCTGGCGCGGAGATGTCCTCCGCGGACGGCGGCGGGGCTCTGCCCCTGCACCCCGCTCCTCGCCGGAGAGGCGCCCTACGCGGGCAGCGCCCAAGGGACTCGTCCCTTGGGAATCCCTCCCTCGCCTGCGGGCGGGACGAGTGGCCCCCTCTCCCCCACTTCCTATTTGCAGAACGATACCGCAAAGCCCACGGGATCCCCGTGGGCTTTTGCCTGTTTGTGCGGAAGACGATGTGCTTTTTTAACGTTTGGCTCAGTCGCAGAAACTGAATTTTTCGGCATCGAACATCCCGAGGTCGGTAATACGCATTTTCGGGATTACCGGCAGCGCCATAAAGCTCAAGGTGATAAACGGGTCAACGCCCTCTTGAACGCCGAGTTCGCGGGCCCGTTTGGAAATACGTTGCAGGCAGGCGTTCAGTTCTTCGGGCGGCAGCGGGCTCATGAGTCCGCCGACTGGCAGCGGCAGTGTATCCAGCACCTGCCCGCCGCGCACAAGGGTGTATCCGCCCTGCACCCGTTCCAGTTCACGGACGGCGGCTTCCATATCGTGTGCATCACGTCCCACGACGATCAGGTTATGCGAATCGTGGGCGACAGTGGTCGCAGCAGCACCTTCACGCAGCCCATAGCCGCGCAGCAGGCCGCAGCCAATATTCCCTCTGGCGTGGTGCCGTTCGAGCACGGCAATGCGGCAGACTTGCCCGTTTTCCAGTGCCTTTTCGGCTTCTGCGCCGGTCAGCGAGCCCTTTTCGGTCGCGATCTCGTGCGGGAGCATCTCAATCACGGGGTAGCGCTTCCCCGGTTCAAGCGCGGGGGCAAGACGCGCCGCGTCAAACGGCGCGAGGTTCACCGAACCTCGGATTGCTTCCGGGGCGGGGGCAGACTGCGCGAAAAATTCCTGGCGGACGCTCCCGTTTTCTGCCACAAGCACGCCCTTTTGATAAACACGCAGCACATCCAGCTCCTGCAAATCATGAAACACCACAAGGTCGCCCTGTCTGCCGGGGGCGACCGCACCCAAATGCGGCAGATTATAGATCCGCGCGGCGTTCAATGTCGCAATGCGCAGCGCCCTGACAGGGTCCATGCCGAGCCCGACCGCCTTTTTCACGCACCAGCGCACCGTGCCCTCCCGCCGGATATCGGCGAGATGCTTGTCGTCAGTGCAGAAGGCCAGGCGGCCCGTAGATAGGGATTCGGCAAGCACGCCGGAAAGGATGGCTTCCAAATTCCGGGACGCGCTTCCCTCCCGTACCAGCACCGCAAGCCCCGCGCGCAGCTTTTCCCGCGCTTCGCCGTAGGATACCGCTTCATGATCGGTGTGCACGCCCGCCGCGATATAGGCTTGCAGCGGCCTGCCGTGCGCTTGCGGGGCGTGCCCATCAGCGATGCGCCCATTGAACAGCGTCAGCTTACGCAGCACCCCGGGGTCGCGTCCCAGCACGCCGGGGAGGTTCATCATCTCCCCCAGCCCCAGCACACGCGGATGCACCGCCAGCTGCGCGAGATCGTCGGCAGAAAGGGTACATCCCGCGTGTTCAAACGGAGTCGCAGGAACGCAGGACGGCAGCATGACATAATAATTGACCGGAAGCCCCTCCGACGCGTCCAGCATATATTGGATGCCCGGAAGCCCCGCGACATTCGCGATCTCATGCGGGTCGGTAATCAGGGTGGTCACGCCCCAGCGCAGCTCTTCGGCACAGTAGGCGGAAGGCACCGCCATAGAGGACTCCACATGGCAATGGGCGTTGATCAACCCTGGAGCGACAAACGCGCCGTGCAGGTCAGCCACTTCAGCGGCTTCGGAGTAGTCCCCTACCCCCGCAATGAAGCCGTCCACAACGGCAATATCCGCCGGGAATACCGTGCCGGTAAATACATCCACCACCTGCGCGTTTTTCAGCACCAGATCAGCGGGGGCCTCCCCCAGCGCGGCTTGTATCAATCGCTCTTTCATCGCAAAACCTCCAATGCGTTACATTCCTAAAATTACAACCAAAATGCCGTAAAGCCGCACGGAATCGTACGGCTTTACGATCGTTCTTGATGTCATAACGTCTCCCCGTCCCGCCCGCAGGCGGAGAAAGGGATTCCAAAGGGGCGAGCCCCTTTGGCGCTGCCCGCGTAGGGCCGGGGCCTGGGGCAGCGCCCCAGCGCAGACGCAAACCCGCTTAGAGCAGGATGTACTTCAGGATGAAGACCACTGCCAGTACATACATCACAGGGCTGATCTTCTTTTCCTTCGCCTTGCCAGTCGCAAGGTTGATCACCACATAAGAGATCACGCCCAGCGCAATCCCCTCAGAAATCGAATACATAAACGGCATCGCGAACAGCGCGATAAACGCCGGGATCGCATCGCCCGCATCATCAAAATCCACCTTAAGCACAGTAGACAGCATCATAAAGCCTACCACGATCAGCGCAGGCGCCGTCGCAAACGACGGGATCGCCAGGAAGATCGGCGACAGGAACAGCGAAACCAGGAAGAACAGCGCCGTCACCATGCCCGTCAGGCCCGTGCGCCCGCCTTCTGCAACACCTGAAGCCGACTCCACAAATGTTGTCGTCGTCGATGTGCCCAGCACCGCGCCCGCAGAGGTCGCCACAGCATCCGCCAGCAGCGCTCCCTTGACCTTCGGCAGCTTGCCGTCCTTGTCCAGCATGTCCGCTTTCGACGCTACGCCCATCAGCGTGCCCAGCGTGTCAAACATGTCCACAAACAGGAACGCCAGCATAATCGTAATAAAATCCGCATTCATAATGCCAGAGAAGTCCAGCTTGCCCAACGTCGGCATCACCGACGGGATCGACAGCCCGTTCGAGAAGTCCGGCAGCACCGAGAACATCCCCAGCTCCGGGTTCGGCACGTAAATGCCCGCAAACTCACACACAATGCCCAGCACCCAGGTCGCCAGGATGCCCCACAGAATGCCGCCCTTGATATTTTTAATCAGGAACACCGCCGTGATGATCACACCTACCAGCGCCAGCAGCGCGCCCACGCCCGTTGAGGAGAACGTGCCGTCGCGCAGCGAAGACGCGAAGGGGTACATCCCCAGCAGCGTAGAATCATTGTTGATGACCAGCTTGGAGTTTTGCAGGCCGATAAACGTGATAAACAAGCCGATACCGCACGAAACACCGTATTTCAGGCATGCCGGGATCGAATTGAAGATCAGCTCGCGCACATTGGTCACCGACAGCACAATGAACACCAGGCCCTCCACAAAGACCGCCGCCAGCGCCGCCTGCCAGCTGTAGCCATAGCCCAGCACGACCGTATATGCAAAATAGGCGTTCAGCCCCATGCCCGGCGCAAGCGCAAACGGGTAGTTTGCCAGCAGCGCCATCAGGATCGTACCCAGCGCGGACGCAAGGCAGGTCGCGGTAAACACCGCCCCCGTGTCCATCCCCGATGCACCAAGGATGTTCGGGTTGACCGCGAGGATGTACGCCATCGTCATAAAGGTCGTCAGCCCGGCGATCACCTCGGTGCGCACCGTTGTGCCCGCTTCCCTTAAACGGAAGCGCTGCTCAAGAAAATTGTTCATTGACAGTTTCCCCCTTTTTAATGAGAAAATGAAATCAGGGCGGGAACCTTCGCGCCCACAGGCGCAGGGAGCGCCGCCGCCCACGGCCCCTCCCGCTTTTTATCATAAAACAAACTGGAAGAATTGTCAACATTTTCCCTGGGATTTGCCGAAATATCGGTTTTTCGGGAAGCCATCCGCCTTTCCTGTCGGATTTTACAAAAATGGACACCCATAAAGGGATGAAAAATCAAAGTTTACCGATTGTAATTTTCTGCCGTGGATGGTATATTTATAAGAGTACAATGCGGTTATGGGCAGCTGCGCCTGCCCTTCACAGGTTTCTAACTTTTATCAACGGAGGGAAAATATGGGCATCAGGAAGGATATCCACAAGGTTCTCATCATCGGCTCGGGCCCCATTATCATCGGGCAGGCCTGCGAGTTCGACTATTCGGGCACGCAGGCATGCAAAGCGCTGAAACAGCTGGGCTACAAAATCGTGCTGGTCAACTCGAACCCCGCAACCATCATGACCGACCCCGGCACCGCCGATGTGACCTATATCGAGCCGCTGAACGTCGAACGGCTCACCCAGATCATCCGGCAGGAGCGCCCGGACGCCGTGCTGCCAAACCTCGGCGGGCAATCAGGGCTGAACCTGTGCGCCGAGCTTGCCAGCACAGGCATACTTGACGAATACAATGTAAAGGTCATCGGCGTACAGGTCGACGCGATCGAGCGCGGAGAGGACCGCATCGAATTTAAGCGCACCATGGACAGCCTCGGCATCGAAATGGCACGCAGTGAAGTCGCCTACTCGGTCGATGAGGCTTGCGCAATTGCCGACCGGCTGGGCTACCCGGTCGTGCTGCGCCCCGCCTACACGATGGGCGGCGCGGGCGGCGGGCTCGTCTATAATAAGGAAGAGCTGAAAACCGTCTGCGCACGCGGCCTGCAGGCCAGCCTTGTCGGGCAGGTGCTGGTGGAAGAATCCATCCTCGGCTGGGAAGAGCTCGAGCTTGAGGTGGTCCGCGACGCGAATAACAACCTGATTACCGTCTGCTTTATCGAGAACATCGACCCCCTCGGCGTACACACAGGCGACTCGTTCTGCTCCGCGCCGATGCTGACCATCTCCGAGGAAGTGCAAAAGCGTCTTCAGGAGAAGAGCTACAAGATTGTCGAGGCCATCCAGGTCATCGGCGGCACCAACGTCCAATGGGCGCACGACCCCAAGACCGACCGCGACATCGTCATCGAGATCAACCCGCGCACCTCGCGCTCGTCGGCGCTCGCGTCGAAAGCGACCGGCTTCCCGATCGCGCTGGTGTCCGCAATGCTCGCATCGGGGCTCACCCTTGACGAGATCCCTTGCGGCAAATACGGCACGCTTGACAAATACCACCCGGATGGCGATTATGTGGTCATCAAGTTCGCGCGCTGGGCGTTCGAGAAATTCAAGGGCGTGCAGGACAAGCTGGGGACCCAGATGCGCGCGGTCGGCGAGGTCATGAGCATTGGCAAGACCTACAAAGAGGCGTTCCAAAAGGCAATCCGCTCGCTGGAGATCGGGCGCTATGGGCTTGGCTTTGCGAAGGACTTCCATGAGAAGAGTAAAAATGAGCTGCTGCGGCTGCTCGCGTCCGCGACCAGCGAGCGCCAGTTCCTGATGTATGAAGCGCTGCGCAAAGGCGCGACGGTCGACGAGCTGTACGGCCTGACCCGCATCAAGCACTGGTTTATCGAGCAGATGAAGGAGCTGGTCGAGGAAGAGGAGGAAATGCTTCGTTACAAGGGCTCCGTCCTCCCCGACGCGCTGCTCATCCAAGCGAAAAAGGACGGCTTTGCCGACAAGTATATCGCACAGCTGCTGGGCTGCGCCGAACAGGATGTACGCGAAGCCCGTACAATGCTCGGCGTGACCGAGGCGTGGGAGGGCGTGCATGTTTCGGGCACTGAGGACAGCGCGTATTATTATTCCACCTACAACGCGCCAAACCGCAACGAAGCCCGCAGCGACCGGCCGAAAATCATGATCCTCGGCGGCGGGCCCAACCGCATCGGGCAGGGCATTGAATTTGACTACTGCTGCGTCCACGCGGCGCTGGCGCTGAAACGGCTGGGCTTCTCAACGATTATTGTCAACTGCAACCCGGAGACCGTTTCCACTGACTATGACACCTCGGACAAGCTGTATTTCGAGCCGCTGACCGCCGAGGATGTGCTGGCGATCTACGAGCATGAGCAGCCGGTTGGCGTGATTGCGCAGTTTGGCGGGCAGACCCCGCTGAATCTCGCAAGCGAACTCGAAAAAGCAGGGGTGAAGATCCTCGGCACCAGCCCGGAGGTCATCGACCTCGCGGAAGACCGCGACCGTTTCCGCGCCATGATGGACAAGCTGGGCATCCCCATGCCCGAGGCCGGCATGGCGGTCACGGTCGACGACGCGCTGGAAATCGCCGGGCAGATCGGCTACCCGGTCATGGTGCGCCCCAGCTACGTGCTCGGTGGGCGCGGCATGGAGGTCGTGCACGACGCGGAAAGCCTGGCCGGCTATATGCAGGCGGCGGTTGGCGTGACCCCCGACCGCCCGATCCTGATCGACCGGTTCCTGCACCACGCGCTTGAATGCGAAGCCGACGCAATCTGTGACGGCACCCACGCGTTCGTCCCTGCGGTAATGGAGCATATCGAGCTTGCGGGCGTACACTCGGGCGACTCGGCATGCATCCTGCCGTCGCTGAATATCTCGGCGGAACATCTTGCGGCCATAAGGACTATACCAAGCGCATCGCGGAAGAAATGCACGTCTGCGGCCTGATGAATATGCAGTACGCAATCGAGGACGGCAAGGTGTTCGTGCTGGAGGCCAACCCGCGCGCGTCGCGCACCGTACCGCTGGTGTCGAAGGTCTGCGGCATCCAGATGGTGCAGCTCGCGACCGAAGTCATTACCGGGGCATTGACCGGCAGGCCGTCGCCTGTCCCGTCCCTCCGCGAGAGCCATTATCAGCATTACGGGGTCAAGGAAGCCGTTTTCCCGTTCAATATGTTCCCCGAGGTCGACCCGGTGCTCGGGCCTGAGATGCGTTCGACCGGCGAGGTGCTCGGGCTTGCGGACACCTTCGGCGAAGCCTTCTATAAGGCGCAGGAAGCGACCAAGACGGCGCTGCCGCTTGAGGGGCGCGTGCTGATCAGCGTCAGCGACCGCGACAAGCCGGAGCTGATTGAGGTTGCGCAGGGCTTCCACGACGCAGGCTTCACACTGGTTGCAACTGGCGGCACCGCCGGCCTGATCGAAAAAGCAGGGCTTCCGGTTGAGCGTGTGAAAAAGGTCTTTGAGGGGCGCCCCAACCTGCTTGACGAAATTGCAAACGGCAAGATCGACCTGATCGTAAACACCCCGGCGGGCAAGGAAAGCCTCCATGACGACAGCTATATCCGCAAGGGCGCAATCAAGGGCCACATCCCCTATATGACCACAATGGCGGCGGCCAAAGCAACCGCAGCCGGCATCCTTGAGGTCAAGCAGCACCCGAACAAGGAACTGCGTTCCCTCCAAAATATCCACGCGGCAATTGAGCGCTGACGCTTCCCCGCCGCCTGCCTGTGGGCGGGATGAACCTCCTGCCCACAGGCCCCGCTGCCGCCCTATTCCATCGAAAAAGGAGAAACCGACGATGCAGTATCAATATGAAATCACGCCTGATGATTTCGTCGCGTTCAATGTTTATTTCGCTGAAACAGACCCCGTTATCCGGAAAACCCAGCAAAAGCTCCGTCGCGGCACGACTATGCTCGTTTTCTTCGGCGGCCTGATCTTTATGCTCGCCCTGGACCATTTCACCCCCGTTGCGGTCATCCTCTATGGCGCGCTCGCGGCGTTCTGGTTTTGGCTGTACCCGCGCTGGGTACACCGCAACTTAAAAAAGAACGTCGACCGCACAATCAAATCCGCGTCCAACAAGTCGATCTGCGGTTCCAAAACGTTTACGATGGATGAGACGTCCTGCACCCTTACCGGCGAGAACGAAAACTCCACCTATGAATACAGCGCGTTCCAGAAAACAGTGGATGACGGCGGGCATATCTACCTTTTCCTAGATGATATTTCCGCGCTGATCATCCCCGCCCGCGCTTTTCCATCCGACGACGCAAAAGCTGCGTTCCTTACGGATTTCACTGCCCGTATGCAGCGCGCCAAATCCGCAAACGCTGTTTCTGCGCCTTTGGAGAAGCCGGACGCAGAAGAAAATCCCTGATGCATGCTGCCCTCTTGTTGCACATCACCTGTAATTGCAGGAGCGTCCAGGCAAGCGGGTCAACGTAAAAACGGCTGGCAACCAGTTTCGGCGCGGTTTCTTAACCGCGCCGAATTCCATATATTTCTTTAGCAGCCCAGGGGTTGTTTGAGAAAATCAACTTGACCGGGGCACAAAAATCAGCTTGATTTTTCAAAACGGGACTTTGTCGACGGCTCCAAAATGTCCCGAGGTTGGTAATGCAAAGCACAAATTGCATTAGAGGAGTTTATTATGGATACTAAAAAATTCTGGAGTACCACAGAAATGAACAAATTTCTGTATCAGCAGTTGAAATCGATGTGCGAGACCGAGGGATTTGTCCTTAGTCCCAGGAGAGGAAAGAGAATGGTTCGCATTTCGGAACACTACGCAGAGGTTGTTTATCCTGAAATTGTATATGCTAGGACAGTCGTTCATGTGTTACTGTTTTCAACTTCCTCTTTTGCGTATCACAGCTATGCAAGTAAAAAGATTCATCTTCATAGAAGTAATGATGAAAATGTTTTTATCAACTCCTATGATGAACTTGCAGTGGAAGACCCCACCAGTTATAAACAATTTTTCAACATTGAGCAGATGAAAACAGTTTGGGCGGAAGTGATTGAACCGCAGTTAAATAGAGAGGTTTTTTCTTGCTTGAATGATTTTCATCACGACCATTTTCTCATTCTGTCGGATAAGCGAAAATGCGGCGGTTTTCATTATGATAGCTCTCCTGGAAATCATGACGCACCTCGTTTTTTTGCTTTGGGGTGCGGTGAGCTTTTGGCAGGAAATTGGGAAAAGAGCATACTTTTGTTGGAAGAGTCTTTAATTCGTTACAAAAAGAGCATAGAGCAGAGCAAACAAGTAGGACATGAGGTAATTCCCTATAAATTAGATGATTGCAACGCCGTGATAGAGTTACTTTCCATTTTGAAAGAAAGTGGAGCCAGCAGCAGAGATCAAGCTCTCAATACCCTGCAAAACCTTGAGCAAATTGCACTAAATAAAACATGGGGTGTCGCTCTGTCTTCAGATGGCAAAACTATTCGATTGAAGAAAAAAGAACTTATTTAAAATGATTGTTTGATATAAACCCCAGCCGCCAACAGGAACGGCATATAAAAAAACCGTTAGCGCGTGCTTTCAGAAAAGCCGGCTTTGCCAACAGACCCAAATTGAAGCAAACGCCCAGGCAACCTTGGTTGCCCAGGCGTTTTTCCGTTTCCGATTGCGCTTTGTATCTAACACCCCTCTAGCTTCACCCGGAAGGAAATCCTTCTTGCGGTGTCGAGCTCGTCAAACTTCACGAGATATGCATCCGGTTCGACCGCTTCGACCGTGCCCTCCCCAAAGATGAAGTGACGCACCCGCCGCCCCGCCGGGAACCGTCCTTCCGACGCGGATGCCAACAGGCACTCGCTGCGGGAAATATAGTCGTTCGCTTCTTTTAGCAGCGATCCGGCCAGTCTGGGAGTAAATTCGATCAATTGATCGCCGATCTCGATCAAAAAACGGGAAGGGAACCGCGGCGAGCCATCGAAGTTATACCCTTCCGCCGCCGAGAGGGCCAGCCCCTTTTCCGCGCGCGTCATCGCCACGTAAGCGAGCCGCCGCTCCTCCTCCATCCCCGGCAGCGTGAGGATTTTCCGCGAGGGAAACACCCCCTCATTCATGCCGCACAGGAACACGTAAGGGAATTCCAGCCCCTTCGCCGCATGGACGGTCATAAGCTTTATTTTATCGCCGTTTTCTGCCGTATCCGCGTTCGTAAACAGCGCGGCGTGCGCCAGATAGTGTTCCAGCGTGACCTCCTCGCCGCAGGTCGTTTCGTATTCATAGACCGACTGCCGCAGCTCCGCGAGGTTGTCCAGCCGTTCCTGGCTGCCTTCGGTGCGCAGCATCTTCTCATAGCCGCTCTCGTCCAGCAGCGCAGCCAGCACCTCCGAGACCGGGCGGCCTGCGCTGCCCTCCGCGAAGGACTCCACCAGCGAGCAGAACGCCGCCGCCTTCGTCCCCCTGAACAGCTCGTCCTCCAGGCTTCCCGAAAGGGCTTCATAAAGGGAGCAGCCGTTTTTCGCCGCTTCCTCCTGTAAAAAGCTGATCCGGCGTTTGCCGATGTTGCGCTTGGGCACATTCACAATGCGCAGGAAGGACAAATCGTCACGGTAGACGATCATGCGCAGGTAAGACAGCGCGTCCTTGATTTCCCGCCGCGCCCAAAACTGTACGCCGCTGTAAATCGTGTATGGCAGCTGCGCCTGCAAAAACGCTTCCTCGACCGGGCGGGTCACATAATGCGCGCGGTACAGCACCGCGATCTCCCGGTACGGGACGCCGTCCGCGTGCAGCGCCTTGGCCTGCTCCGCCAGCCACGCCGCCTCCTCCGCAGCATTCCCCGCAAGGCGGCAGCGCACCGGCACGCCGTCCGGCAGCGTTGGGATCAGGCGCTTTTCGATGCGGCTGCGGTTCTGTGAAACCAGCGCATCCGCAGCCGCCAGTACCTGCGGGGTCGAACGGTAATTTTGCAGCAGGTATATGGTTTTCGTGCCCGGGAACACCTGGTCAAAATGCAGCAGATACCGCACATCGGCGCCGCGCCAGGTGTAAATCGTCTGGTCGGGGTCGCCGACAATAAACAGGTTTTTATGATAGCCACAGAGCACTTCCATCAGCTGATATTGCAGCCCGTCGATGTCCTGGAACTCATCTATCATAATATATTCAAGCCGTTTCTGCCACTTTTCGCGGATCGCCGCGTCGCGCTCAAAAATGTATAGCGTAAACTTGATCAGGTCGTTGTAATCCAGCCCAAAGCATTTTTTCTGCTGATACAGGTAACCATAGAAAATCATATCGCTTGGGTCGGTTGCCGACAGGTATTTCTGCCGCAGCGTATCCGGCGACATCCGGATGAGATCGACATAATATTCTGGCTCCTTGGACAGTTTCCGAATCTCAATCATATCCCGCGCTTTGCTGAACACCATATCGCGCAGCGTCAGCCCGCGTTCCTCATAAATCAGCTGAAGCATCGCATCGATATCCGAATTATCCAGCACGAGGAAGCTTTTCGGGTACTGCACCGCATTGCTGTCCTCTTCCAACACGGCGGCGCAGAAGCCGTGGAAGGTGTTGATATACCCAGTATCGCTGTCACCGGTCAGGCGGTGGATGCGCTGGCGCATCTCGTTCGCCGATTTATTGGTAAAGGTCACGCAGAGGATATGCCCCGGCAGGATGCCCAGCGCTTCCACCAAGTAGGCAAACCGGTGCGAAAGGGCCCGGGTCTTGCCCGAGCCCGCCCCCGCGATGACGCGGACAAAGCCCTCCGTTGTCGTGACCGCCTGCCGCTGCGCGTCGTTCAGATGTTCTAAAATCTCCATATTCTAAACCATATACCGCCAAGCTTAAAATACTAATCTTCCGGGAACAGCCCGTCTGGCAGCAGCTGCACCCCTACCCCAAGCAGGTGCGGGCCGGTATACACCCCTAGCGTCCCATCAATCTCGCCCTCAAAGAGCGAGAGGGCGCCCGGGATTTCCGCTTTCGCGAGCGCCCGCAGCTCCTTGAACTCGGCCGGGGAGTCGCCGTGCGCGACTGCGAGGTTAAACGCCGCGCCCTCCTGCACGAGCCCGGCCGCCATGCCGACCATTTTCTGAACGGCAAGCTTGCGCCCGCGCACCTTCGCGACGTTGATGAGCTCACCCGACGGCGCAAAGGAAATAATGGGCTTGATGTTAAGAAGCGAGCCCGCAAACGAGGTAATCAACCCAATCCGCCCGCCTTTTTGCAGGTATTCGAGCGTATCAATGCAAAAAAAGACGGTTGTCGTGCGGATAATCTGCTGGACTGCGCGGCAGACCTGCACAAAAGAGCGTCTCTCTTCCAGCCAGCGCGCGGCCTGGAGCACGGTCATGCCAGTGCCCAACGAACCCGAAAGCGTATCAAACGCCGCAACCTCAAGCCCGACGAACTGTTCCCCCACCAGCCGCACCATATTCGCAGTGCCGCTGAGCCCACCGGAAAAGTTGACCGCAATTACCTTTTCATAGCCCTTTTCGCGGATGGCACGGAAGATCCCCTCGATGCGCTCTCCGCTGGGCAGCGAGGTCTTGGGGATCTCCATCGGCAGGCGGCGGTAAACCTCCTTCGCGGTGATGCTGACGCCGTCCTCATATTCCCCGTCCGAAAACAGCAGGCGGAGCGGTACGACGTGGATATCGTATTTTTTAATCAGGTTTGCCGGGATATCCGCGCAGGAATCGGTCAGCAGCGCAACCCGTTGTGCATTCATGTTCTTCCTCAGCTTTCCTCGCCGTCATAAAGATCAGCGTATTTGTTTTCAAACAAAGCGTCATGGCGGGCCTTATCCGCCACCTCATTTCCAAAATAGTCGAACCATTTGCCGCATTGGTCACATTGCCAGGCAGCGGCGGCATCCTCTTCGTCCCCGAAAATCTCATTGCCGCAGGTGCATGTCAGAACAAACATTTTTCTACACCCCTCCTATTATAATAAGGATAGTATAAAAACAGCCTAAAGTCAATGCTTTTCCGGAGGTAAGGCGGCGCTAACGTGCTAAACGGCAGGATTTCCCATGTATGCCCCGGAATGCGCTGCACAGAATAAGGGACGAGGTGATAAACATGTCCCACGCGAACACGGGCGGCTGCCATTCGGAGTCGCTGCGGCTCGACCCGGAAAAACGGATCGTCCCCCTTTACGACAGCGCAGGGATCGCCCTCTACCCGGTCGCGGAGCGCCGGAAGATGGGGATGCGCGTGCTGTCAAACTTCTGCGAGGAGCACATCATGTAAAGCCTCTTTGGGGCCGGGGTGAAATACCCCGGCCCGTTTGCGTCCCCCGGCACTGAAAACAGCCCTGACCCGTTGCGGATCAAGGCTATTCCATCCTACCCATTTCAAATTTACCTCTGCTCCGAGCGCATCTGCTCGTCCTCCCGCAGCCAGCGGTAAAAGGTCGACTGCGCAACGCCCAGAATCTTTGCAGCTTCCCTGCCGGTCACGCGCTTATCACGGTACATTTGGCAAATTTTCTGAAACCGCTTTGGCTGCTTCTGGCTTGGACGGCCGATGGTCTGGCCCGATGCGCGCGCGCGGTCTATCCCAGCCCGCTGGCGCTCTTTGAAGTCCTGTTTGTCCTCCTCTGCGGCCTGTTCGATCAGGGAGAGCACAACATCGCCGATCGCAGTTGTCACCGAGATCCCAGGCGCCAATTCGTGCTCGAAGTCCACCAACGCAATGTTCTTCTTGCGGGCATAATCCAAGATTTTTTCCTCAATGTCCAGCTGGTCATAACGATTTAAGACGGTAAAAAGCATCCTCCTCACCCTTTCTTTCACCTTTTCAAAATCCCGCCAAATAACACGAAAAAGCCGCCGCTGATAAAACCTTTCCAGCAATTCGCAGATTTTGCAAATGGAAAACCATGTTAATTCCATCTTCTTATTGTAATCATAACACACCCATCTTGAAAAGTATACGGCTTTCTAAAAATTTGTACATATTTTTTATAAAATTCGTTGAAAATAACTATTTTAACGGACTAAAGATGTTTTTTTTCGTTTTCCGGCATTTTTTCCCAGCAAATATTGCTGTAAATTTGTTCCAATCATATTTATATCCCTACCTTTCGACTTATGAGAATAAAAATTTCATCAAATTCGACGGATTTTTTGCAGTTTTGATTTTATAAACCGCCCTTTTTTCTGCACAAATCTTGTAATTTCGCGCTTTATGCGGCACTATCAAAAGTCATCCCAAAAGCCGCTTACCGAGGACTTTTGAGACAAAAAACCGGGCAGGCCGAATTCGCCCCCTCCGCTGCCGCACGGATTTTTATCCGCTGCTCCTGTACAAAATCGTGTCAATGCAGTATCATAGAGGAAAAGGGGCGGCGGCACGTACCTGCTGCGCCACCGCACAAAGCAGAAAACGCGGAAAGAGGGGTCCTTATGTATCAGGAAATTATCAGGGAAATGCTCGCCGGGCAGGCCAAAACACTCGAAAACGCCCGTTCCGGAGACTTTTCGGAGGTCTGTTGGGATGCGGAACGCGTGCCCGGGGATGGCACACGGGACAAGCACTACACCGCCCGGCTCCGGCTGGCCTGTTACCTGCTGTTCTGGCAGGTCCAGGACGAGCGGCTAACCGCGGATTTGTTCGGGGAGGAGTTAAAAGACCGCGAAACCAACAGCTTTCAGGGGATCGGGACGTCTCTTGAAATCCTGACATTTTTACTTTCACATTTCAATGCAGACGGAAGGTATGACAAGCTGTTTGAGCGTGCCAAAAACGCAAATTTTGACTGTGCCTGCGGCTATGATAAAAACCAACCTTTTCCGGAAAATTTGGGCGATTATACCCTTACGGACTGCATCCACATCGCCATCACAACCCAGTACCCCGCTGCGGCGCGGCAGCTGGTCGGGCTCTGGAAAACAGGAGTTACGGAGTGGACGCAGGCCGCTTGTCAGGAGCTGATTTATTTTAACAGCAATACCGGCTGCGGCTCTGAGAATGAAGAACCCAACCGGCGTCTTCTTACGCTCGCGCAGCAGGCCGGGAAGCCCTTTGCGCTTGCTTCTGCGTATCATAGCTTGTTCCGCTTTTATGTCCGCGCCAGACGCTGCCCCGAAGCGCTGGAAACCTTCCAGGCCATGCGGCAGCGTCTCGATTCCGCCGCGATCGGACGGGGGAATTTGCTGAACTCCCTGCTGGAAGACTGCACGGAGCTCGTTTGCGCATTCCCGGAAGATGCGCGCCCGGTCTGGCACTGGGTGAAGCCATACCTGCAAACGATGTCTGACAGCCTGTACGGGAACCTCTACAAAAAAGCAATCCGAGCGGCACGGCTGATGGGCGACCCCCTCTCCAGTGAGCTTTCGTCGCAGTATCGGCGCTGGATTGCTGAAACCCGGCGTTAACCCCTCCTTCACGTCCGATTTCCCGTTTTGGAAGCGAAAAATCGCGTTTCCTCCTTGTGTCTTGCCCCGCTTTATGCTATACTCTACACTGGCAATAAAAAAATTGGGAAAAGAGGGATTTTCCGTGCAAACCTTATGGCAGCTTTACAGCACCTTTTTCCGCATCGGCATCCTGACCTTTGGCGGCGGCTACGCGATGCTCCCAATGATCACCCGCGAGATCGTCGAGAAACACGGTTGGGCTACCGAAGAGAATATCATGGATTATTACGTGATCGCGCAGTGTACCCCTGGGATTATCGCGGTCAATACAGCAACCTTTGTCGGCGCGCGCGTTGGCGGGAATCTCGGCGGCTTGGTCGCAACACTTGGCGTAGTTTCACCGTCCTATCTGATCATCTGCGTGATCGCGGCATTTTTGAAGCATGTATCGCATTTGGCGGCTGTCCAGAATGCGCTCGCGGGCATCTCAATTGCAGTGTGCGCGATGGTGCTGAACGCGGCCTGGAAGCTGATCTCCAAGAGCGTCGTTGACAAGATCACCTTTGCGGTGCTTGCCGTAACCGCCATGCTGACCATCCTGTTTGGCGTTTCACCAGTGCTGGTCGTGGTTGCGGCATCCTGTGTCGGCATCCTCGCCAAACGCGGCGAACAGGAGGGCGGGCAATGAGTACAGCGTCTATCTTTATACAGCTCCTTTATGAGTTTTGTAAAACCGGCCTTTTCGCAGTCGGCGGCGGCATGGCGACCGTCCCTTTCTTAAAGGATATCGCCCGGAACTACCCCTGGTTTACCGAAACCGAGCTGCTCGATATGATCGCAATTTCCGAATCGACCCCCGGCCCGATCGGCGTAAATATGGCGACGTATGCAGGCTTCCGCGCGGGCGGCCCTTTGGGCGCACTCTGCTCAACGCTGGCGCTGATTGCGCCGTCTATTATCATTATCCTGATCGTCTCGCGCATGATGCGGCAGTTCCAGGAAAACCGTCTTGTCAAGCATGCATTTTACTGCCTGCGCCCGGCCTCCGCGGGGCTGATCGTCGGCGCGATGGCATCAATCTACCACGAGACGCTGTTCCACCCGGGCGCGGCAAGCCTGGCAGAATGGCTGAACCTCCCGGCGCTGGCACTGTTCGCTGCATTCCTCGCGGCTGTCATCAAGTTCAAGAAACTGCATCCGGTTGTCTTTATCGCCCTCGGCGCAGTGTGCGGGATTATATTCCAGCTGTGACCGTCTCTAAAAGCCTGCCTTGTCGGCAGGCTTTTAGAGCAATCAGCGAAAAACGATTCACAAACAGCGGGAAGAAGAGGTATCATGAGTCCGAGGTGAAAAAGGATGTTAA
>QXXE01000309.1 GCA_009911355.1 Clostridiaceae bacterium
GAGATTCAGGAACAGGTGGAAATCGAGATTGAGACACTCAACGATATGCTGAAATTCTAATCTCAATCCAAAGGGAAAGGCTCGTGGAAACACGGGTTTTTCTCTTTTTTGCTGTAAAAAATGAGATACCCTGCGACTGTGACTGGTTCCCACAGATCAAGACACAAATATATTTTAACAGGAGGTGACAGTTTTGATAATTGAGATCAAAGACCGGTGGGCGATGCTGGTTAAGGACGACACACTGCGGCAGAATTCCAAGAAACCCTATGAGGTCGAACTCATCTTTGACGAAAGCTGGAAAGGCTTTTCCAAGACGGCTATTTTTGAGGCGGGTCCCGCCAGCGTCATTGTTGCCTTGACAGAGGATCGTTGTACGATTCCGACAGAGTGTTTGAAGCATGGCAGCGTAAAGCTGAAGATTGGTGTATACGGCGTGAACGGCGAGACACGAAAGGGCACCGTCTGGTGTGAGACTAGCATGATTGTTCCCGATGCCAGCCTTGGGCTTGGTTCGTCGCCCGGTACGCCTCTGCCGGATGACATCTACTCGGAGATCATGGCGGCGATCGGAGACCTCTCCGCTGCTGGTTTTGAAGGAAAGACTCTGGCTGAAATATTCCGGGAAATCAAGGATAGCGCCTGCGCCTGCGAGACGGCGACGGATGAAGAAGTCGACAAGGTGCTTAACGACGCTTTTGGTTCCTCGTCCTGCGTTCCCACAGATCCGAACGAGGAAGATCCCTGCAACACGGCTACTGACAAAGAGGTGGACGATCTTCTCGATGAGGTTTTCGGCAAACAGTCATAGCCTGATATTTTTACAAGGAGGACTTGAATATGTCTAATGGAGGCCGTGAAGTCGGATTGGTGTTCAAC
>QXXE01000310.1 GCA_009911355.1 Clostridiaceae bacterium
GAGATTCAGGAACAGGTGGAAATCGAGATTGAGACACTCAACGATATGCTGAAATTCTAATCTCAATCCAAAGGGAAGGACTCGTGGAAACACGGGCTCTTCTCTTTTTTGCTGTAAAAAATGAGATACCCTGCGACTGTGACTGGTTCCCACAAATCAAGACACAAATATATTTTAACAGGAGGTGACAGTTTTGATAATTGAGATCAAAGACCAGTGGGCGATGCTGGTTAAGGACGACACGCTGCGGCAGAATTCCAAGAAACCCTATGAGGTCGAACTCATCTTTGACGAAAGCTGGAACGGCTTTTCCAAGACGGCTATTTTTGAGGCAGGCCCCGCTAGCGTCATTGTTGCCTTGACAGCGGATCGTTGTACGATTCCGACAGAGTGTTTGAAGCACGGCAGCGTAAAGCTGAAGATTGGTGTATACGGCGTGAACGGCGAGACACGAAAGGGCACCGTCTGGTGTGAGACAAGCATGATTGTTCCCGATGCCAGCCTTGGGCTTGGTTCGTCGCCCAGCACGCCTCCGCTAGATGACATCTACTCGGAGATCATGGCGGCGATCGGAGACCTCTCTGCCGCCGGTTTCGAGGGAAAGACCTTGGCTGAAATATTCCGGGAAATCAAGGATAGCGCCTGCGCCTGTGAGACGGCGACGGATGAAGAAGTCGACAAGGTGCTTAGCGACGCTTTTGGTTCCTCGTCCTGCGTTCCTACAGATCCGGACGAGGAAGATCCCTGCAACACGGCTACTGACAAAGAGGTGGACGATCTTCTCGATGAGGTTTTCGGCAAGCAGTCATAGCCTGATATTTTTACAAGGAGGACTTGAATATGTCTAATGGAGGCCGTGAAGTCGGATTGGTGTTCAAC
>QXXE01000311.1 GCA_009911355.1 Clostridiaceae bacterium
CACTGGTGTTCCTCCATATCTCTGCGCATTTCACCGCTACACATGGAATTCCACTTTCCTCTTCTGCACTCAAGTTTTCCAGTTTCCAATGACCCTCCACGGTTGAGCCGTGGGCTTTCACATCAGACTTAAAAAACCGCCTACGCGCGCTTTACGCCCAATAATTCCGGATAACGCTTGCCACCTACGTATTACCGCGGCTGCTGGCACGTAGTTAGCCGTGGCTTTCTGATTAGGTACCGTCAAGGGGTGCATAGTTACTTACACCCTTGTTCTTCCCTAATAACAGAGTTTTACGATCCGAAGACCTTCATCACTCACGCGGCGTTGCTCCGTCAGGCTTTCGCCCATTGCGGAAGATTCCCTACTGCTGCCTCCCGTAGGAGTCTGGACCGTGTCTCAGTTCCAGTGTGGCCGATCACCCTCTCAGGTCGGCTACGTATCGTTGCCTTGGTAAGCCGTTACCTTACCAACTAGCTAATACGCCGCGGGTCCATCTATAAGTGACAGCAAAACCGTCTTTCATCATGAAACCATGCGGTTTCATGTGTTATCCGGTATTAGCCCCGGTTTCCCGGAGTTATCCCAGTCTTATAGGTAGGTTACCCACGTGTTACTCACCCGTCCGCCGCTAACGTCAGAGGAGCAAGCTCCTCGTCTGTTCGCTCGACTTGCATGTATTAGGCACGCCGCCAGCGTTCATCCTGAGCCAGGATCAAACTCTCCATAATAATTTATGATGTTTGACTAGCTCATAAAAACTAATTGTTTTAAAACGTCCTTAGGACGTTTGTTAATTTGGAATTAACGTTGACATATTGTCATTCAGTTTTCAATGTTCATTTAAAATAATAATGGTGGAGACTAGCGGGATCG
>QXXE01000312.1 GCA_009911355.1 Clostridiaceae bacterium
TCACCCATCTTTCGCTACTCACACCGGCATTCTCACTTCTAAGCGCTCCACATGTCCTTGCGATCATGCTTCGACGCACTTAGAACGCTCTCCTACCATTGTCCTACGGACAATCCACAGCTTCGGTAATATGTTTAGCCCCGGTACATTTTCGGCGCAGTGTCACTCGACTAGTGAGCTATTACGCACTCTTTAAATGATGGCTGCTTCTAAGCCAACATCCTAGTTGTCTGGGCAATACCACATCCTTTGCCACTTAACATATATTTTGGGACCTTAGCTGGTGGTCTGGGCTGTTTCCCTTTCGAACATGGACCTTATCACCCACGTTCTGACTCCCAAGTTAAATTGATTGGCATTCGGAGTTTGTCTGAATTCGGTAACCCGAGAGGGGCCCCTCGTCCAAACAGTGCTCTACCTCCAACAATCATCACTTGAGGCTAGCCCTAAAGCTATTTCGGAGAGAACCAGCTATCTCCAGGTTCGATTGGAATTTCTCCGCTACCCTCAGTTCATCCGCTCACTTTTCAACGTAAGTCGGTTCGGTCCTCCATTCAGTGTTACCTGAACTTCAACCTGACCAAGGGTAGATCACCTGGTTTCGGGTCTACGACCAAATACTCAACGCCCTGTTCAGACTCGCTTTCGCTGCGGCTCCGCATTTGCTGCTTAACCTTGCATCAGATCGTAACTCGCCGGTTCATTCTACAAAAGGCACGCCATCACCCATTAACGGGCTCTGACTACTTGTAAGCACACGGTTTCAAGTTCTCTTTCACTCCCCTTCCGGGGTACTTTTCACCTTTCCCTCACGGTACTGGTTCACTATCGGTCACTAGAGAGTATTTAGCCTTGGGAGATGGTCCTCCCG
>QXXE01000313.1 GCA_009911355.1 Clostridiaceae bacterium
CGGGTGTTCGTTTCCTTATCCAGTTCGTGGATAAGAATACGGTCAATAAATTCATGGACGTTTTCGTAGGTCAGTTCTTCAACCGCTGTGTATCTGCGTACCAGTGCGACAAACCTTTTCACGTCCGCGCTGCGCTCGGTGGCGTTGTCGATTTCCTGTGACAGCTCCGCAATCCTCCGGGTCAGCGTCTTTTTTTCTTCGTCATAGCCGGAAGTCAGAAAAGCAAATTGTTCATCTGAAAGTTTCCCTAAAGCGTTGTCCTCGTAGAGCTTGCGGAATAAGATGTTCAGCTCGTTCATACGGTTCTGCGCCTTGTCAAGCTCTTTCCGCTGCTGTGTCAGCGTCTTTTGTACTGCCTTTGCGCTGCACTCGTTGGCGGTTGCGATAAACTCCTGTTCATGCTCTTTCACATAGGACAGTACCCTTTGTAAATCAGCAAGGACAAGTTCTTTAAGGACGCTCTTTCGGATATAATGGGTAGTGCAAAGCTCGCCAGTCCTTATCCTGTTTCGGTACTTGCCGCAAGTGTAGGCGTGTTTGCGCTCCAATGTCCCGGCTCCCTGTTGCAGATACATTTTATAGCCGCAGTCCCCGCAAAAGAGAAGTCCCGAAAACAGGTCAATTTCATCAACCTTTGTAGGGCGGTGTTTGGTGGCAATCCGTTTCTGTGCAAGCTCAAAGGTTTCTTCATCAATCAAGGGTTCGTGTGTGTTGGGGAAAAAGTAACGCTTTTCCTCCGGGTTCTTCTTCGTCTTTTTCGATTTGTAAGATACCTTATAGCTTTTACCTGTAATGGTATGCCCCAAATACTCTTTACGCGCCAGAATGTCATAGAGCGTCTTATCCGGCCAGTTGTAAATACA
>QXXE01000314.1 GCA_009911355.1 Clostridiaceae bacterium
CGGGTGTTCGTTTCCTTATCCAGTTCGTGGATAAGAATACGGTCAATAAATTCATGGACGTTTTCGTAGGTCAGTTCGGTAATGGCGGTGTACTTGCGTACCAGTGCGACAAACCTTTTCACGTCCGCGCTGCGCTCGGTGGCGTTGTCGATTTCCTGTGACAGCTCCGCAATCCTCCGGGTCAGCGTCTTTTTTTCTTCATCATAGCCGGAAGTCAAAAAAGCAAACTGTTCATCAGAAAGTTTCCCTAAAGCGTTGTCCTCATAGAGCTTGCGGAATAAGATATTCAGCTCGCTAATCCGGCTCTGTGCCTTGTCAAGCTCTTTCCGCTGCTGCGTCAGCGTCTTTTGTACTGCCTTTGCGCTGCACTCGTTGGCGGTTTCGATAAACTCCTGTTCATGCTCTTTCACATAGGACAGTACCCTTTGTAAATCAGCAAGGACAAGTTCTTTAAGGACGCTCTTTCGGATATAATGGGTAGTGCAAAGCTCGCCAGTCCTTATCCTGTTTCGGTACTTGCCGCAAGTGTAGGCGTGTTTGCGTTCCAGTGTCCCGGCTCCCTGTTGCAGATACATTTTATAGCCGCAGTCCCCACAAAAGAGAAGTCCCGAAAACAGGTCAATTTCATCAACCTTTGTAGGGCGGTGTTTGGTGGCAATCCGTTTCTGTGCAAGCTCAAAGGTTTCTTCATCAATCAAAGGTTCGTGTGTGTTGGGGAAAAAGTAACGCTTTTCCTCCGGGTTCTTCTTCGTCTTTTTTGATTTGTAAGATACCTTGTAGCTTTTGCCTGTAATGGTATGCCCCAAATACTCTTTACGCGCCAGAATGTCATAGAGCGTCTTATCCGGCCAGTTGTAAATACA
>QXXE01000315.1 GCA_009911355.1 Clostridiaceae bacterium
AGGCCCGTAAGGGAGCGGACCGTAGAAGCGGTTTGAAGATTGGTAAGACGGTTTAACCAGTTAAAAAAACATTCAATCGGCTGTCGAACGGAACTGACAAAAGTCGAGAAAGCATCTCCGGAACGAATGGGATCAGACTTGCGTTTTTTGCGGGGAGTAAGCATCAAAATAGCTGATTTATTCCGCAGCGTATCCGCCCATTCGCTATCAATATAAGCCTTATCGGCATAAAGTTCACCGGATGAAAGGATAAGGTGATTCCTTAGAATCTGTTTTGCAGCTGCCAAATCATGTACAGCCGCACCAGACAGGAACAAAGCGATTGGCACCGGAAGATGACCCGTCTTGCGGACAACAAAAGCGTGAAGTTTTACACCATAATACCACTCTTTACGGGAGGAATTATAACTTTTCTCACACAATTCGCCTGCGACCTTCGCATGTCCGGAACGGGGGCCTTTTGCGAGAATGATCGGGCAGGAATCGACGATATAGGTCGTATTTCCTGCTTCCCTTTCGATGACAATAGACAGCCACTTTTCCGCCAAGGCCTGAAATGCAGGTGCAAGAAAATTCAGCCGATGCGAAAACGCCGCATAACTTGGCAAGTTGGGAAACCAGTCCAATAAATGATTCTTTGTATAGTCATAAATCGTTCGCTGCTCGAATCTCCGCTGGCTCATGCCCCACAAATAAATGGTGATACACTCCTCGTCGCTGAATTGGGGACGGAAATTATTGCTTTGACGTTGTGTTGCGGCTTCTATTGTGCTATAATGGTCGCAGACAGCGCAATAGAGCTTTATGAGATTTGTTTGCCACATACTTACATTCTCTGCTCTTTTGCGCTGTTTGTCTACCC
>QXXE01000316.1 GCA_009911355.1 Clostridiaceae bacterium
TATGCTTATCGGTTTGACTCAGCCGGTCACAAAATATAGAAAAATATGAAATCAGGGTTGACAAGCCCCATTTATGGGACAGTACATGTGCTATGATGTAAGAAAGCAAACAAAAGGAGAATCATCATGGCACAAAGAGAGGAATTCTCATTCAAGCAGTTTCGGGAGCAATTTGCAACAGAAGAAGCTTGCAAGAATTTTTTATATGAGCATCGCTTCCCGAATGGTTTTGTATGCCCACACTGCGGAGGGACGAAATGTAGTTTTATCCGTACACGTTGGCTGTATCAGTGCAGCAGCTGCCGGAAGCAGATTTCCATGACAGCGGGTACGGTCATGCATCGTACCCATCTTCCACTGACCTCATGGTTTTGGGCAATGTATCTTTGTGCGACAGATAAGAGGGGAATTTCAGCTGTCCAGTTGAAAAAGGCACTTGATATTTGCTATGAAAGTGCATGGTACCTTCTGGTTCGGATCCGCAGCGCTATGGGACAGCGCGACCAGAAATACCTGCTTTCTGGCCTTGTAGAGATGGATGATGCGTATGTGGGCGGTTCAACTCATGACGGGAAGCGGGGGCGCGGGACAGAGCAGTCGCTGATTGCTGTGGCCCATTCAAAGAGCAGTCACGAAAAACCGGGATTCCTTCGGATTGAGCTGCTCGATAACTTGAAGCATGAGACACTCCAGCGTTTTGTGGATCAACACATCACACCGAATTCAGTTGTAGAATGTGATGGATTTTCCAGTTATAAGTGTCTGAAAGGATGTACTCTCAGTACAAAAACTTACAGTTCTGAAGATGATGATCTCAAGTGGGTTCATATCGCGATCAGTAATCTGAAAGCGTTTTTGATT
>QXXE01000317.1 GCA_009911355.1 Clostridiaceae bacterium
GGCAGGCTATGCGGATACGGACAATCCCTTTTTCGTCTACTATAGCAATCCAAGAAATTAACAAGGGATACCCGCGGCAGAAAACCAACCAGCACAGTCGGATGGACGAATCAGCGAGAAAGCCTGAGCAATACCATGCGGGAGCTGGGGTAATAATCTGATTTTCAGCTTGCGAAGAATGGCCTTGATTTTAGACCACATATTTTCAATTGGATTCAAATCAGGGCTGTACGCTGGCAAGTACAGTAATTTCATGCCAGCCCCCTGCAAAAGTGTTTGGACCTCTTTGACGTGATGCGTGCGCATATTATCCATGATGACAATATCCCCTTCGTGCAGCGTGGGAATGAGCGTGTTTTTGAGATAGTCCAGAAATTTTTCACGGGTCGTTCCACCGCTGTAAATCGTATAAGCCGTCTCACCATTGCGTCTTACGGAGGAAAGAATCGTGGTATTGGCAGGTGTATTCAAGGGAGTCTTGTCTACTGACCGCTCCCCGCCAATGGCCCGCCCATATCGGCGGCTCAAGTCCGTGTTTACGCCGCTTTCATCCAGGAATACCAGTTTGTCTGCTTCGCACTGCGTTATCATTTCACTCCAGGCTTCTCTCGCTGCTACAACATCGAACACGCTCCCGCTCTGCCGCGTAAAAGGACTTCTTCTTGTAAACATAACCCAGTCTGATCACGGCCTTTCGCACCGTTTCGTTGCTGACAGACAGTCCCTGTTTTTCGATGATCTCGTCGATCGTGATATCCGGCTGGGCTGTGATCAGTTGGTCTATGCCCTGCAAATCTTCTTCCGTCAGGGCCGGTTTCCTTCCTCGCTGACTGGTTTGAAGCTCTACATTGCCAGT
>QXXE01000318.1 GCA_009911355.1 Clostridiaceae bacterium
TACAATAAAAATAAAAATCCGTATGAATAACCATATTTAAGGTTCTGTTGCAAAGTTTTAAATAAAGAATAAAATCCCTTACGGTATCTATGATTTAAGCTGGGATTCCCAATAATACCTTGATTTCAGTACAGACCGAAAACCCGAAGAGAGTGCCTTCTTTTCGGGTTTTCTTATATAATCCTCGGATGGCTTCCATGCCTTTAATCGTGGGTGAGGCAGTGCGTAAACTTCGATAGAATTTATTGCGTCTCTTTACTGGACGATGGTCTTGTTCAATCAAATTATTCAGGTATTTAATGGTACGATGTTCTGTCCCTTGATAAAAGCCGTATTCTTTTAGTTTCTTAAAGGCACTTGTAATAGAGGGGGCTTTATCTGTGACTACAACCTTCGGTTCATCAAACTGCTTCACTAACCGCTTAAGAAAAGCATAGGCTGCTTGTGTGTCCCGTTTTTTACGTAACCAAATATCCAAGGTTAAACCATCTGCATCGATGGCTCGATACAAATAATGCCATTTTCCTTTAATTTTGATGTACGTTTCATCCATTTTCCATGAATAAAAGGATTTTTTATTTTTCTTTTTCCAAATTTGATAGAGTAGTTTGCCATATTCTTGCACCCAACGATAAATCGTCGTATGAGAAACGTTAATGCCACGATCATATAAGATTTCTTGAACTTCACGATAGCTAAGGTTATAACGAAGATAGTAGCCCACGGCTACAATAATCACATCCTGCTGAAATTGCTTTCCTTTAAAATGATTCATCGTCATTCCTCCTGCTATCTTTTTCTATTATTCTACCTTATTTGATAGTAGATTTAAAACTTTGCAACAGAACCGATTTTA
>QXXE01000033.1 GCA_009911355.1 Clostridiaceae bacterium
GCGGAAGACCACTGCCTTCTTTCTGCTACAGCTTTGAACCTCAAAAGAATGATACGATGCCTGAGTTGACGCTGATGGGCGTCTTTTTTCTCGTTTGAAGCCAAGTTTATGACAAAATTTCACGCACTTTGTCAACAGCTCCATCGTGAGACGCATTTTCTGTAATCAATTATGAACTTCACCCATACATTGCCTTATCCTTGCAGGGAAGCAATAAAAAGATAGGTTATTGGTTATATGTTGAATATCTACGGGCATATTGCTATAATGAGTTTTAAGAATGGGAGTTAGGAGAGAACATATGACGCTACAACAATTAAAATATGTTATAACGGTTGCCGAAAAAGGTTCTATTACAGAGTCTGCAAAAGAACTCTATATCTCCCAACCCAGCCTTTCCGGTGCAATCAAAGAAGTAGAAAAGGAAGCAAAGCTCACGATTTTCAACCGTTGCCGCGCAGGTGTCGCTTTAACAACCGAGGGCATGGAATTTTTGGGATATGCCAGACAGGTCGTACAGCAGATGGAACTTCTGGAATCCAGATACATCGACAATCGGCCAGAAAAAATACGCTTTTGCGTATCTACCCAACACTATACATTCGCAGCCAATGCCTTTGTAGAGTTGGTACAGCATTTCGGACAGGAGCGATATGAGTTTATCCTGAACGAAACACAGACGCACCAGATTATTGAGGATGTCAGAAACCGTTTCAGTGATTTGGGTGTTCTCTACCTTAGCCAGAGCAACGAAAGTGTATTGCGAAAAAATTTCGAGGAGTTCGGCCTGGACTTTCACGAGTTATTCACAGCGGCCCCACACGTCTTTTTGCGACGGGAGCATCCCCTGGCAAGCTATGAAAAAATCACGTTAAAAGACTTACAGCCTTATCCCAGATTAAGTTTTGTGCAGGGGGCCTATGAATCCTCTAACTTTGCGGAAGAATTGTTTAGCAACGAAATTGCAGACAAGAGTATTAAGATCAGTGACCGCGCCGCTGTCGTCAATTTCATGATCGGGCTGGACGGCTACACTATTTCAAGTGGCATATTCCCAAAGTATTTGCATGGCGATTCTATTGTTTCTATTCCCCTTGCTGAAAATGAAACGATGCGGATTGGGTACCTTCTGAACAAAGACCGGGAGTTATCCGAACTGGGCAAAATTTATATCGAAGCCTTGATGCAGTACCAATAAGACATAGGTTCATCCTATGCTTTAGCATAAAGAACCAATATTACCTATCCCATAGCGTTCCGCTGTATAATGATGAGCGGAAGGAGGCGTTACTATGCCTGGCTATGTGATAGGTAATTTTTTTGTATATTCGGTCATCAATGCGTTCACCCCAGGGCCAGGAAATATCCTTGCTCTGAACACTGTAACAAACTACGGATGGAAGAAAGGGAATCCTCTGTTCCTGGGTATCTTCGCCGGTTACTATGTTGTTCAACTGATTTGTGCGGTGTTTGTTTTTGGTGTCAGCGCCTTTTTACCTGGGGTGCTGGACGTGATGAAATATGTCGGCGCGGCCTATATCCTCTGGCTGGCCGTTCATATTGCGTTCAGCCGACCAGATGGGGACAGCGGCGAAAAATCGGCGTCCTTTTGGAAAGGTTTCATGCTGCAATTTGTCAATGTGAAAATATATCTGTTCGGCATTACGGCTTTAACTGGGTATATCACCAATTACAGTACCGCATTGTGGGTGTTGATTTTCTTTGAACTTATCATCGCTACCATAGGTACGATTGCTACAACGTGTTGGATCGGAGCGGGGATGGCTATTCAGAAAGCCTATCTCCAATACTACCGGCCAATCAATATCATTCTGGCCTTGACCTTGCTGGAATGTGTATATAGCATCCTGACATCATAAAATGCGGAGGTAATTATGGAAAAATGATATTGTCAATGCGAATCAAGAGTTGAAAACCGCAAAACAATCCGCTTTGTTCGGTATGCTCGCTGATCTGGCCGGATATATATCACCATAATTTGTGCAGTCAGCTGAAGTGTATCTGGCTATTCCGAACGGTGTTTATACGCACCAAGCCTGCAATATGCATTACTTCCGCGTTAGCGAGGTGCGTCTCGTCAAAACCAACAGGAGTCCGTGGAATTCGCTGCTGATTTATTGTAGAATAACACAATTTTTCGTGGGAATTTCGTGCTTTCAACTCTTGATTCATATATTGCTGCCACTAATCTCTACCCTGCTTGATCGGTCACTCAATAAAGGATCGCATAGAAACCGCCTCGATCTTCGCACGATCTTTTTGCAACGCCATGCTCGCGCAGTGTTGCGGGAAGATACTTTGTCCGAGGGGGCTTTGCGCGTTCTGGCGGGTGACGAGCATTTCTGACGGGAATTCTCTTTGTTTACGCGTATACATGCGATTTGTCATCCGCTAAGTTGACAGAAAAACTCCAAGCTTCCAGAAAAATGCCTCCGCTTTCGTTGTCTGCTTCCCGGGAAATAGCGATTGATCCGGACGGGCCTCCCGCTATTTCCGCAGCCCCATCCGGGCAATCAGAAAAAAGTCAAAAAGGTTCTGAAAAATGTAAAGGATTCTGTGCTTGTTTCAACCCATTCCGCGTCACTATAATGGATGCATAGGAAGGAAACTCCACGATATTGACATTGGGATGAAGATGCATACCGAAGCATTTACACGATCCATGCATCTGCTTTCCGGTAAAGCAAGGAGGAAATCAATATGATTTTGGCAAGGCAAATTCGAGTCACCCTGGGGGCGCTGGCCGCTTCCGGCAAGCTTTCTGTGCGGCCGGACACTTCAGAGGACATGTGGGGACGGGCAGAGCAGCTTGAAATTGGAACCGACGGGCTGGAAGGGTTTCTGCGCTGCACCCGGACGATCGGTGTCACCGCGGAATTTGAAAACGTCATCCGCACATTTCGCCCGGCTCCCGGCGTAATTCCGGCCGGCTTCCGCCCCGAGCTGTGCTGCGGAACGGATGGCTGCGCATTGGTAGATCTAAAGCGTGATATTTCCTACGGGGAAAATGGCCGGAAGCGCCCAACCCGCGTTCTCTATTCGGCAGACAGTGCCAATCCCTATGAGGTCGCACCGATTAAGGATTTCATCGCGAACCTGACCTGTAATCCCGCCATCATTTATGACAGCTTCATTAACAACCCCAAGGCCAACCGCAACCGGCAGTTTAAAAACCGGCAGGAGGTAATGCGGGAGCTGTGCCGCATCCTTGGCCCCGGCGTTGATATCAGTGTGGAGGTCGATAATCCCTTTGCCTCCCGCGAAGCGATCCTGGAGGAAATTGCGGAATTCCAGGAGATCCTGACGCCCTACCGCCTGGTAGTTAAAGTGCCCCATACGGGGCCTCTGACTGCGGACAATGCGTCTCAACTGGTTGCAGGGACCTTCCGTCAGGGCTTTGAGGATGGCACGGTTGACAGTAATTTTTACGGTCATAACCTGGCGTATTTTTTGGAGCAGCATGGCTACCGCACCAATTTTACCCTGATGTTTGAGCCGCATCAGGCCGCGCTGGCGCTTCAGGTAAAGCCGTATTTTATCAATACCTTTATTAAGCAGCGCTATCTTGTCACTGATACCATCCGGACCCTTCTGGCGCGTTGGCACGCCACCGGGGATACGCACTACATCACGGCGGTTCGGGACATGCTGCGGCAGGAGGACGTGATTTCCGCTGCCGAGGCCGAGGGTCCGATCGAAGCCGTCATTCAAAAGGCAGAGGCCATGCTTGCCTACCGGCACGCCGGTGATGCCGAGGGCAGCGACGGCCTGGATGCGACCCGCCACAGCCTGCGCGTGCTGCGCAATTCCAACCTGCCGGACACGCGCCTGATTATCTGCTCTATGAGCGGTGAACACATCTATCCCGCAATCGACAAGATGCTGATGGAGCCGGAATTCGAGGATATGCTCCACCGGGTCGTTGTCACTGCGCCGCCGTCCTATCTTGCCCGGTTTGCCAGCGCGTCCGGTGTGCTGACCTACCAAAAGCTGTTCCTAAACGCTGCGGGGAAGAGGTGAGCATTATCAAAGCCCTTGTTTATTACGGGAAAGAGGATCTCCGTCTGGAGGATTTCCCGACCCCGCGCATCGAGTCAGGCACAGAGGTCATAATTAAGGTGCATTATGCGGGTGTCTGCGGATCGGAGCTGGCACGGATTATCGGCGATGCGGCGATCCCCCTGGAGCACCCGGTCCCGCACGGGCATGAATTTGCCGGTGTTGTGCAGGAGGTCGGCAGCCGGGTGACCACCGTCCGTCCTGGCGACCGGGTTGCGGTTGCCCCCAAAACGGTCTGCGGCATCTGCGAGGACTGCCGGAATGACCGGGTCGGCCAGTGCGCCAACACGCGCGGCTTTATTGGCGTTAAGCTTCCCGGCGGCTGGGCCGAATATTGCAAGGTGGAGGAACAGAATGTCGTAAAGCTTCCGGATAACGTTTCTACCTTCGCGGGCGCTTTCCTGGAACCGCTGACCGTGGCCGTACACGGCCTGCGCGTGGGCGAATACACCCCCGGTGGACGCACGGCCATTGTTGGCTGCGGCACGATCGGCGCGCTGACCCTTCAGGCCGCACTCGCGCAGGGGGCAAGCGAGGTCACTGCATTTGACAGCAGCGGACGCGCGCTTGCGCTTGCGAAAGAAATGGGCGCGCACTTCACGGTCTGTACGACCGGGGATTGGCGCGCGCAGGCGTGGGAACAGACAGGCGGGCGGCTGTATGACACCGTTTTTGAAACCGGCGGCGCCGCGTTCACCGAAAAGGCCGCAATCGAGCTGACCGGTGCGCACGGCACCCTGGTGTATATCGGGACGCCGTTCTCACAGATCGTTTTTTCGCCGCAGGAATTTGAACAGATTAACCGAAAGGAGCTTTGGATTCGGGGCTCGTGGCAGTCCTACTCCACGCCCTTCCCGGGAGCGGAATGGCCAACCGCGGCGCGCCTGCTTCCCAAAATCCGGCTGGAGGGCATGGTTGACCGCGTGATTGCCCCTGAAAAGATCTTTGACGCGCTGGAGGATGCCCGCGCCAAACGGCTGCATGGGAAAATCATGATGCGGTGGGATACAGCGGCTGATCCGCCGCCGTTCGCCTGCTGAAACGGAGGGAACCCCATGAAATCATTCGATGTGCTGTGCATCACACTCATTAACCTGAACCTGTTGGCAAAGCCGGTCGACCGCAGCCTGTTTGACCGTGACGCGACGCAGGCAGAGGAATACAGCGTTGTCGTCGGCGGGGACGGCACGAACCAGGCGGTCACGCTGTCGCAGCTGGGCTGGCGGACCGGCGTGTGCGGCAGCATTGGCGACGACCATTTTGGGCAGCTCGCCCTGCAAATGCTGTCCGAGCGTGGGGTTGACACTTCAGCCGTGACCTGCAAGCCAGGCCAGCAGACCGCCGTCTGCTTTGTGATGATCGGGCCGGATGGTGAGCGCAATTTCCTGGTCAAGCGCGGCGCGTGCGATGCCTTCCACTTGGGTGACATCCCGCCCGACCTTTTCCTTCGGACGCGGGTCCTGAACATCGGCAGCCTGTTTACCTTCCGGCAGCTGTACGGCAAGCCGCTCGCCGGGCTGCTGCGGCAGGCGCAGGAACACGGCGTGTTGACCAGCGCCGACGCAATGTATGACACCTACCAGCTCGGGCCGAAGAGTATGGATGACGTGCTCCCCTTCCTGGATTATTTCTTCCCCAGCTACGGGGAAGCGAAATATCTGACCGGGGAATGCGACGCCGAACGCATGGCGGACGCGCTCCTCGCGCATGGCGTCAAGACCGTGGTCATCAAGCTTGGCGCTGACGGCTGCCTGCTGAAAAACGCGCAGTGCTGCCTGCGCCAGCCCGCCTTTCCGGTACCGGTGGTCGATACGACCGGCGCAGGGGACAGTTTTATCGCCGGTTTCCTGCACGGCGTATGCAGCGGCTGGGACGAAGCGCGCTGCATACAGATGGCGTCTGCTGCCGCCGCGATCAACATCGGGGCAATCGGTGCTACCGGAGCGATCCGGAGCGCCGGGCAGGTGCTGGACTGGCTCCGGCAGCGGGGCTGTCCCCTATCCGGAATCTAGGCACGTGAACGCTGAAAGCTGCTGTTTGGCCGTTTTGCGCGGCGGGCAGCCTGCTCTCGTTCGCTATCCCGTGTGCCGGCGCTGAGGCAGGGGGGATCGCCCGTGCGCGCTGCTTCGCCCCGCCCGCGGCAAAATTTTTTGAACGTTGCTATCATGTTGGTCTCAAAGGCTTCCCTTTGACGTAAGTTCTTTGATAGCGAAGCGATTGTGTGAATATACTATTGGAAAAGTCATTGCTCAAGGCTTCAAAAATGCCCATGACAATAGAAACCATAAGAGTATACATTTCCATAGCACGAATGGTTTGGAGGATACGTTTTGGGTCATAGGAACCGGTTACTTGCAAAAGAAGATCCGAGTCGGATCTTTTTTTGAAGTGGTATGGGCAAAGCCTTTGTCCAGAAATGATAGGAAAAGACATTCTGTTCTTGCTTTAATTCACGAAACGTATACTCAATATGAAAACAATATCTATAAATGTTAAAATCCCCGCAGTAAAAACCGCGAGGATTTGAATGGCGGAGAAGGAGCATTGCCACCCATATCCTCGCGGGGCGACAGGTTTTCAGGGTTCCGAAGCAACGACACCGTTGTTGTCCTGCAAGGTCGTTCGAATTGCCTCTGATAGATTTGCCGCAAATTCTTTTGTCATAACCAGCGAAATGACAGATTCTTTGGCGGTGCGGATAAACTTCCCGTCATCATCCATTTCCGGGGAACACTGTGATAAGGTGATAATACATTCGTCTGCACCGTTATTCGCGACACACGAGAAATGATTCACATACGTTACCATAAAATAAATCCTCCTTAATTTTCCAAGGCTGCAAAATCATTTGAATAGGTTGGGATCGGGCACTGGCGGGACACGATTTGGGATCCGGAACCAGGGTTCTTTTTGTTTTTGGTCACCTGCGTCTTGTAAACCTCGAACGGATAAACATTTGAGTTTACTGTATAGTAGCCGCTGCCGTCGCTGGAAACGGATGCCAGGTGACCGGGGTTTTGGCCGGTGATCGGACAGGTCAGCGGAAGTTCCAATTTACAAGCGATTTCTGCCAATGCCTTGATCGAAAAATTGTAATCGGCGCTTTCCCACTTGGAGACCATTGTTTGAGATACGCCGAGATAAGCGGCAAAAGCCTTTTGCGTCATTCCAAGTTCGATCCTTTTTTTGACGATTGTGGCAGAAATCTCTCCCAATAAACGGGCACTTTCAATATCGGCTGGAGTCAAGGTATCTTCAAATAATGCGAAAATATCATTCAGCGTTTTTCCGTTTTGAAGTTCCATGATTGCGGCTCCTTTCGTCTCAGAAAACGCTCTTTTGCTGTTTCTGCACGTTTGGTATAATCGGTTTTGCGTTTTCCAGAACGTTCATAAAATGCACATAAAAAACAGGGGATGCCCTCTTCGGAAAAACACATCAGAAAGCGTATGTTAAAATTGTTCTGCTGCAAATGCAGGGAATAAATTGGCGGGTTATCCCCGTGCTTCAAGATCTCATTGCTGTCCGCAAGGTTTACCTGCCTGTTTAGCGAGGCCACAAAGGCAAACTGTTTTTCCAGCAGGGCGAAAAATTTATGTTCATGACCGGTTAAATCCGCTAAAAGCTGCACCAGCTCCTCTTGAAAATCCGGGTCAAAGTAAAATTTGTGATGCTTTTGAAGATGCTTTGCCAATTCTTCCAGCGCTTGTTTCGTGTTCATGTCCCGCTCCTGCAACATTATATTACATATAAGTAATTCCTGCAAGTGAATAATGAAAAAACAAATTGAAAATTTTCGAGAAACTATTGTCAAATACTTCTGCTTAAGAGATAAAAAGGCTGTTTTATGCAAACAACCTTTTTAATCTGTCATAAACAGGATTGTTATGCCCGTTGCAGGAGTTTCAGATATTTTTCACGCTGCGATTCAGGAATCTTTAGCGCAGCCATTGATTGATCAACAGACCAATGCATGGTTTCCATTAAACTTTGAATCGCAGCCAGAATGGTTTCTTCTGTACCCTGCTGGATACCCTGTTGGATGCCCTTGTGGAATCCTCGTTCCTCGACCGCCTGACTCAAATTACACATTGCGGACACCTCCTCGTCCAAGATATCTTTCATTGGGATATCGAAATCTTCGAGTAAAATTTGCTGCTTTTCCTGTACGCTGGTACTCGGGGACAACAGGGTTCCCAGCAGTTTCAGGATACCGTCATAATTGCCGCTGTCCGGATTGCCAAGACAGACCATGATAACCGACAGCAGGTCGTAGTGCTGCACCAGCTCTTTTGCGCTGCCAACCAGACATTCCTCGGTCATGCGGTAGCGGGTGATGGTATTTTCACGGTTTTTCGGCGGGTTCATGCAAATCCAGATCGAATAGACCTTCTTAATCTTCTCATAATGCGAATCCGTAAACTCCATGCCGTACTGCGAGGAGATCATGCGGCTACAATAATAAATTCCGCGTGTCAGCAGCGAGTAACCCGGATAGAAATTCCCCTGCGCTTCCGCGTTTATGATTAACCGGATATGCTCACCGGAGCTGGGCGCAATTGCATAGAAGCGGATATCGTAAGTTACCGTACCCTCGGTCAGCGACTTGTCTTCGGTATCCAGCCCGTGAATCATTGTACCCGATTCGTCAGGCAGTACCGGAACTTCACCGACCTGCGGCTGGCCTTCGATGTATTTTTCAGCAATCTCGTTGACATCGCAGTCGCGGTACTCTTCCAAGCAGCTTTTCATGATGTGCGCCAAGATGATCTTTTCAGACAGCAACCGCTTGCAGGCGGCGTCATACTGAGCACGCGCGTCGGTCGCGCGGAGACCCTGTGCCAGTGTCGTTTCGGAAGCCATAAAACCAGCCCCTTCCTTATATATAGATTTTATCACAAGTTCCGGTTGCCGTCCATCATTTTCTGTTTCCAGCACTGGTCAGACATCGGTTAGTGGCAGGCAAACCAGCTTTCCATTCACCCGCAAGAACGTTTCGGGTGTGCGGAACAACTGCTGGAAATGATCAAATTGCTCCGGTGTGAGGCTGGTAAAGCTGTCGCTGTCAGACGGCACGCCGCAAAGGAAGAACGTGCCGCAAACGATATCGTACAGGTTGCCATCCGTATCCCGCAGCCCCCGGTTCGGTGGCAATCCCAGCAATTTGCCATCGTCGTTGCAGACCAGTGCCACCCTTTCCGAGAATGGATAGATTGCCTGAATGCAACCGCCAACGATGGTCTGCATCTCCTTGAGCCCACCGGTCAGCTCCGCGACCCTTGGAGCCTGTTTGGGTTCCACAATTAAAATCGTCATGATTGCCCTCCCTCAATTCCCGTAGGATTCCTTCAACGCTTTGTAAAAGACCGTTTTCTTCATGCCCAGCCGCCGCATGGCTTCGCGGGCGGTGATTTCACCAGAGCGCCACAGGCTCAGCACTTCATCCCAGTTTTTCGGGCGCGGCGTTGCTGGTCTGCCGAGATGTTTACCGTTCGCTTTGGCTGCGTCAATGCCTTCGCGCTGGCGGCGGCGGATGGTTTCGCGTTCCTGCTCTGCGATCGTGCCCAGCACTTCGAGCAGGATGTTGTTGACCATCTCGAAAACCCATTCCTGCCCCTCTGGCAATTCCATCATCGTAGTTGGCAGGTCAATCACCTTCAAGCGGATGCCGTTATCCGTAAAGAATTGCAGCTCATTTTTGATGTCAATCTTGTTGCGGCTCAGACGGTCGAGCGACTTCACCACCAATGTATCACCCGGACGCAGCATAGCAGTTTTCAGTGCAAGGTATCCGGGGCGGTCGAGGCTCTTGCCAGATTCCTTGTCGGTAACAATCTCGCGTTCATCTGCGCCTAGTTTAGCGAATGCTTCCAGCTGACGGTCAAGGTTCTGCTCGCAGGTCGAAACCCGCGCGTAGTAAAAAGTGCGATGCACAATAATCCTCCTTAAAATGTGTCCGGAAAGGTGTTGCACTTTCCGGACATTTCCGTTAATTGATTTTTGACCTTTATGGACGCGATTTCAGGGTCAAAACGGTGTGTCCATAAAGGTATACCTTCACGAACGTCTAATTTGTCTCGTCGCTCTTTTCGATGATCTCAATGATCGTGCCGATCGCGACAATAATTTCGCCTAAACCCATGCGCCCACCTCCCCTCCATTCCAGTCGCAAAGGATTTCCGAGGTGAGGTCATGCAGCAGCCCCGGATGGTAGAGCAGTTCCTCGATCTCGTAATCCTCATAGCCATAGTCGGCCAGAAGCTGCACTTCGTCAGGCGAAATGCCCATCATTTTCGCGGCATCAAGCAAGTAACCTCTTGATGCAGCTGATGCTGTTCCCAGCTCGTCCCAGTAACGGGAGTATCCATATGAGTAGCCGTAGCGCCATGAATCGTGCATCTGAAAACGCTCCAAACGGCACGTCCCGTCATGCGCGATACGTAGGATTTCACCCTCATCTACAGAAATTTCCGACTGATGGTGCAGCCCAAGCCGCTGTTCCGTTAAGTAAAGGATTTGCTCCGTAGAGGCATAAAGGTAAAAGCCACCGTAATCGAAAATTGCAAGTGGGTTATCGCCACGCACGAAGTAGAGGTTGCTGCGCCTGTCCAAGATTGTGAATACAAAAGAGCCCCGGACTTTCTCGACCATTGCTCGGATGGTCTGAAAGTTCGGGGCTCCCTGACGTTCCAGCAGCTGCACCGCGACGTAGCTGTCGGTTTCAATGTGGGTCTGGGGAAGCAGCTCGCTTTCGCGTAGGAATGTGTCGTTCCAAAGGATTCCATTGTGTGCGAGTGCGAAGTTCCGGGTTGCCCACGGATGGTTGTTGTAGTTCTGCTTGGCGCTGCCCTGCGTAGTCATGCGAGTGTGCCCCATAATTACGCGCACGCCATTCGGTACACGGAAGCGCATTTTTCGTGCGGCAATCGGTCGCTTATAAACATGGATGCTGCCGCCAAAGTTGTAGGCGATCCCGGTTGCGTCCGTGCCGCGCACCTCGCACTTGCGGGAGAGCACAGACAAAATCCGGTTCTTTTCGTGCGCCTTTAGCACTCCGCGATAATCGATAATTCCGAACAAACTGCACATCTTAATCATCCTCCTCTGCCGCTACAGGCTCATTCTTGTACAAATCGCGTTCTTTCAGGTATCGAACCAGCTCCGGTTCATGAATCCGGTCAAGGAATTGGTGCCACGATAGGCGCTGCAATTCATCATCGGACAGGAAAACAGCCACGTCGCAGATGGCGTTGACCATTTGCAGCGTGGCGAGGAGCGTGTTCAGCTTGAGCGTTCCACGAAAGATGCGGATTTCGACAGTGTGGTAGTTCGTCAGATTGACTGCCATATACCGGCTTTTTCGGGAGTCCTTCGCAGAGTCCATGACCTCCTGCGGCGAGAGCTTCATCCCGTACCGCGCCGCCCAGCGGTTGATCTGTGATTCGGTGCGACGCGAAAAACGCAGCAGTTCCGCCCAGAACTTTTCGACAAAATACAACAGCCGCGCGATTGCGCACTCCTGTTCGAGCTGCGTGTAACCGAAAGTCTCACGGGATATGTGCACGTGTAGCCCACAGGTCGAGGTTTTGTGGCTCAGGAAGTTCAAAGAACGGGCTTCGTCAAGGATTCCCGCCCACGGCATTTTGTTTAGGTGGTAGTCGAGCGTCATTGGATGCGTCACCAGCTCCAGCCCGCTGTCGAGTGAGCCGTCTGTTTTGATGTACAGGTGCTCGGAATGATCATTCGCAACTCCGAGAATGTGCTTCGCCGCGTAAGTATCGCAGCCGCCGCCGTCAATTTCAAGCTCTACGCCGAAGTAGCGGTCACCCTTGCCGTAGAATTTTGGCTCTGGCTTATAGTTGTATTCATGGATTGGCTGCTCCGGTTCTATTTCATCCCAGCAGACGCCGCAATAGGCGTTCCCGTAATCATCGTAGCACGCGGAGCCGTTTACCACGATGTTATCGCACTCGCAGCAGCGGGTGTAGTGCCGCTCGAAACAGTCCCGGCACAGCGTCGTGTAGTCATCTTCTACCGCATTTTCGCCCCAGATCCGCGTGCCGCAGCGGTCGCAAATTACGGTATCGTTGAGCATACAGTCCATGCAAATTGCCTCCTCACCAACCATATAACGGTCATCAATCGGGCTTACAGCTCCGCAGTGATTGCACACAAACGTTTTTGCATTCATTTTTGTTCTCCTTAAAATGGTTGTTTTAGATGATTTCATTTTGGTTCAGGCACCTTTCCAGCAGTGTGCAGTAGCCGTAGAGCTGGTCGGTTGTGAGATCAAGCCAGTCACCATAGTCGATCTGATTTCCGTCCAGCGGTTCCAGACGGATTCGTCCATTCTCCACGGATTCACGAACATAAATACGCGTATTGCCAAAGGTATAGCAATCTGTCCCATCTTTTTGCTCCGTCCGCGTGAAGCATGGAACGACTGCCGCATCTCTCATTTGCTCAAGAATATAACAGTTCTGCACCTTCCAGCCGCCCGGGTTTCCTTCCTCGGCCATGTAGCAGTCGAGCCAGACACTCTGATCGCTGCCATCCAGACAGGAACCGAAAATCGAGTAGCCTCCCGTGTGGGGATAAAACGCTTTGTTATTGCTGCTGACACGGTAGGTTCGTTTCAATAAGGTGTATTTTTGAGGGAAACTGTCCTCGGTGAAAATGATGTGCGCAGTTAAGTTATCCTGAGGGGAATTTTTCTTCAACCGCTGAAAAGCCGCTTTCAAATTCTTATATTTCATACACTCCTCTTTTCTTGTGAAAATAGAAAATGCCCAGTGTCGTTACGACAGAATAACGACACTGGGCATCTATACTGTTTTAGACAGCCTCGGACAACGGCGGCTCGGATTCGACAGTGTTCACGGCTTCCATAAATTGCTGGGAAAACACTTTGGCCTGAGCGGTCTCCTCCGGGCTCAGTACACTGACCGCCTCAAAATGGTACTGCGCATAAGGCTTGCCAGTCTTGCTGGTTGCGCGTTCCAGCGTGATCTTCGTGACCACTCCGCTGATCGGCGTGAGCATACTCACTAATCGGGTGGAGTAACGCAGGAAGCGCGTTTTGCTGGAAATGGGCACTCGCACGAGAAGCGGGATGATGTTATCCGGGCGCAGTAGGTAGAGCAGCACGGATTCCTTGCAGGCTTTCGCGTTGGATTCCCCGTCTTTTGAGCCGAAATCATTGAATGGGCAGTGTGCACAGATTTTTCCGTCCTGAGATACGATGCTGTTTGCACTCATGCATGCTGGTGGCGTTCCTTCAACTGGATCGGAGCTGTCCCAGTAGGCACGCGGGGTCGTGTAGTCCAAAATGATACCGGTCAGCTCCTTTTCGATCTCGTCCCCGGCCAACCCTGGCACGGAGAACACCGTTGCGCCACCGGACGGCGACTTGACCACATCGAAAAGCTGGAACGACAGCGGCTGATTCTTCAAGTTTTCGCGAAGGATTTCTAAGGCGTTGCTGTGCAGCGCAACATAGCTGGAATTGACCGGCGTTACTGCCGCTTCGGTGCTCAACGCTTCTGTTACAGGCTCCTGTAACGCTTGCACTTTACCGCTCAGGCGGTTTTTCAGTTTGACGTTATCCATAACTTTTTTCTCCTTTTATACTGCCTTTTTGATTGTAAATCGGCGATATGATGTCTTGTTGGCGTATTTCTTGTATAAGGTTGGATGTTCCGCTTTTAAGGTCTTACTGTCGAGCCGTTCCTGCGCTACATTTTTCCATGTGATGATTCGACTGCCGACTGTCCCGACCTCGTTTTCCCCCAACATCTGCTTCAACAGATTTTCGGCCTCCTGCTTCTGCTCGGTGAAGGTCTCTAACTGCTCGCAGGCTGTGTCGTACTGGTGGAGCAGGTCGGTGGCAGCGTCTGGCAGCACGATTTTGGATGCTGGTACGCTATTGGGGAACCGTTCTGCAAGGAATTTTGCGGACGCACTCGAACCATCCAATGGCGGGGGAGTCAGCGATTTCACGTGGTCCCAGAAGTCTGCTTCCAACTCGATTAGCATGGAGATCAACTCCTCGTCGCGCTCTATGAATTTCCACTTGAACGTGTTGCCGCCGATCAAAACTGCAATGTAGGTTCCTTTGTATCCCGTCACTGCCATATAGTGGATAATTTGCAACAGATATTCGTCCGGTATGGAGTCCTCCCATTCGCCAGTCTTATACGCCGAAGCGGTTTTCGCCTCGAAGATACAAGGTCCGAGGTCAGGATGCTCGCAAGTGCCATCGAGGTTCGCAAGCATGAAGGGATGCTCCACGCTCTGCAAAAGTTCGCTTGCGTGGCTGACCGCAATGCCGGTACGCTTGGTGAACTCTGCACGAACCAGCGGTTCCAGCTGCGTACCCCAGTAGGCCGCTTCTCCTGCCTCCTGATAGGGGAGCTGATTGGTCTTGTCCATCCAGAGCTCGACCGGGGATTTGTAGCGATTCACTCCGCAAATGACAGAAGCATCCGAGCCGCCGATGCCCAGTTTACGGTGTTCCAGCCACTCTTCATAAGACATGTTTTCGGTAGATGCTAATATGATTGCTGACATCTCGCACACCATCTTCCTCACGCTGCCGCCAGCACCATTTTATAGGCTTTATCAATCATCGGATTGCCCTCTACGGTGCGCAGAAACAGGTTTTCGCTATAGTTTTTCGTCCTGCGGATTGGGTCAGCGTGCGTCGCAAAGTCGCTTACAGCATTAACGAATCGGTAGCCGTTTTTGCCGACATGAGCGAGGTCAGGCGCGTCCCAGTACCGCCTTTTCAAGTCCTCCAGCAGTCGCAAATTATTTTTCTTTTGCGCGTCGGTCATATCCTCTGTGACTGGGAAGAACTCCTGCATAAACTCCATGACCTTTCGGTCGGACAGCGGAATCTGGGACAGGCGGTCGATGCTGTGTTCCAGTTCACCCATGTAAGTTTCCGCCAACATCAGCGTTTCGCGGGCTTCGTGGACACGGCTCATGACGTTCTCGGTGTGCTTGGTTGCCCAGACCCTTTTCGCTGTGCGGAGTGCCAAATTCAGAATGTTATGACACACGGCGCGAATCGGCGTCATTGCAACTTTTATCCCGGAACTGCCGTCATGCGAGTTCATTACTGCAAGATAAGGCGCGATTTCGTCCCCTGCGGCGATGTAACGCTGTGGCAGTTTCGCCAGCATCCAGACCTTGCGGCCTCCCTGCAGAGAACCCGCCGTTTCATAGGTCACACCTTCGCCCAGCAGGTCATCCGTAAACCGGAACGCGTCCTCGTTCTGCACCACCTTATAGCGGTCGGACACGATGCCCAGAGCCGCACTATCGCTGTCGCGGACGTTAACCTTGTACCCGCCAATCCGTGCGCCATCCTCATCGAATACGGACTTTTGCAGTACACGCCAGTCCAGACCAGCATAGATCAGCGCGTCATTCGAGGTTGGGGCTTCCTGCACCTCCACACCCAAGCCGTGCCACGGTTTCTCACGTACATAAAACATGGTCTCTACATTTGCTGCCATAAATCTTCCTCCTATGACTCTGTAAATAATGATTTTTGAAACATTTTTACTCGCTTCTGTGCTTTTGGGATTCAAATTCGCGTTCCAGCATCATAACGGCGTTTCCGCTGTTCGCAAGGACATAGATTTTCCCTGTAACGGCTTTGCCCTTCGCATCAACCTCGACCCGCTTACTGTAGGGCGGTGCTTCCTGAGAAAGCTGCACGATCTGCGTTCCATTCTCCGCGCAGGCCAGCTGGAACACCTGCACAGAAGCGCGTGCAGGCGCTGCGACTCCGTCCCGCAGAAACCACATCAGATTTTGCATCCATACTGGGAGTTCATCATGAATCCCTTGTGTAATACTGTGATTTTCCATTCTATCAACTCCATTTCAAGCGAAATAGAACCCGATGGAATATCCATCGGGTTCATTATTATAATATATATACCAAAATTCCACGAAAACAGAAAGATTTTCTCTATAGCAAGTAAAATTTGTACCATCAAACGGTTTGGTATATATAATAATCTTCCAAACCCGAGCGATATATATCCTAAATACACTCACACAGGGTTTATTTTTTACAGGAGCCTATTCGAATCCATCTGTTGTCCAAGTGCTTCAGAACATCTTGATCAATCGTGAGGCCAAACCAAATCCGTCATGAGGCATAGTCGCCATTCTTCCATTTGCCGCTATAAATCAGCTTCCCATTTTCATCATAGGATTTTCCACTGCCGTCACGTCTGCCGTTCTTCCAATTGCCATCATACATTTTTTGACCGTTATCATAATAGGGGGTTCCCTTTCCGTTTCGATTTCCGTTTTTCATTTCCCCATCAAAGATAAGCTTTCCGTCAATATAATATTTTTCATTTCCTGTCTCGACACCTTTCTTCGCATGTGTGACAACTACTGAGGGATAGCAGGGGCCTCCCCAATAATGATCTGGGCCGTTGGCATCGAGAATTTGCACTTCGTCCAAGACAAATATATTCATTTTCCCGTGTTCTTTCCCATCAGACCATTCGCCATCTTCACAGACATAAGCGCACAGATAAATTTCAGCTAATGCATATGCAGAGTCCATTTTACCATCCTGTGTAATTGTGGTCAGCGCGGAACTCCCTGTAGGAACATCTTTCCCGAAAAAACGCGCACCATAGCCATCATACCGGCCTTTCGAAAAGTTGCCGGCATAGACAATCAGCGAGAGCGTTGTCATATCGCTTAAATCAACCGCGCCACGGGTTAGCACTCCAAAGCCGTCTGGACGGTTGCTCTTGGTTTTTCCATAGTACCGGTATTGCTGCTCATAGCTTTTATTTGTGACCGCATAATAGTTTTCGCCAAAAAGGCCGCCATCTTCAAGCATAACCGCAGCGGGCTCTTCTTGAAGCACTTTTTTCATTTTCTTAATAATCTCTTTCCGATCAGATGTACAATGCACTTTGATCCCTGCGGCATCCAAATAGGGCTCATGGAACAAAACGAACAGCACATCTGATGTGTCAGAAGTTGAAAGCTCCCTACCTCAGATGCACATCCGTTTGCGATAATCGCAAAAAGAAGTATCAGCAGGCTCAGTACAATAAAATTCTTTTTCACAATAACTTCCTCCATTTCATATCATTTCTATCGCCTATTTTCCCACTATGTTCTTTATTCTGACAGAATAAGAAGACTGTTGCAATGCATATCAGGAGAACAGCCAGAATTGTCAGCATGACTTTTTTGCTGTCCAGCCACGTATCCGCTTCACATTTTCTTCCTGCTTATCCTCATCAAAAGACAGCTGGGAAACCGCAAACGGAACAGCGGTCCCGATGATATATCCGAGATAATAGCGAAACGATGCGTCTTGAAAAAAAGTAACGATAAGCGAGACCAAATATCGGACAATTCCGATGATAATATGCTTTATGGGGAGCCAGAGCAGCCCCAGAACTGCCCAAAGGATGTTGCCAATCAGTCCGAAATCAAAGCCCCGAACATACTCAAAGAATCCGTTTACAAAAATGTCCCCGATGCATCGCCCGAAAACAACCAGCCCATTGATCAATCCGTTCACGAAGGTGAGGGAATCCGTTACATGCACATCTGTCAGCATCAGGGAAACGCCTTTCACCGTGACATCTTTCTGCGCAAAAGCCGCTGTCCCTGACAAGGGGAAGAAATAACTTGCAATCACAATGGCTAACAAGGCGATTGAGCTGAACGTACTGAATACTTTGGCTGTTTGGAGCTCTTTGGCATTTTCATATTGGAACAATTCGTTGAGCAATTCCGATTTGGCTTCATCGGAAAAGTCTGCGTCTTCGATCCGATGGCGAAAAAGGGCGCTGTCCTGCCTTGGATTTCCGGCAGCAAAGTCCGCTCGGATTTGTTGATAAAGCTGCTCTGCCGCTCTTGCGGCTTCTCGTGAGGAATACTCTTTTCCGAGTGTTGTCCGCAGTTCCAAATCGATTGCAGTCAGCCTGTTGTCAATTTCAGACCGATAGGAATCGGCAACGGACGGCGGGAGCGATTCTGCATTGACATCTTCTTTCAATTGAAAAAGGGGAATTTCAGCGGATGCGTCTTTTCCACAGTCCTCCAGCCGCTGTGACAGCTGCTGCACAAGAGGGCGAAGCTGCTGGGCTTGCTGCGGTGTCTCGCATAGAAAACTGCTGCCGTCCGGCAGTGGCGCTACTGTGCGAAGCTGCCTGTCCAGTTCATTCCATTTCCGATGAAGGGTTTCCCTGTGGGCTGTCGCCGGCTTAGAAGTGAGCACAGTCATTTTCTGTTCGCCATCGGCGATGGAGCTAAGATCGTCGTAATTGATTCCCTGTTCGATTTCATGAACCCGCTTCAGCTCCAACCGAGCGGCGTCAGCTTCTTCCCTTGTTGGTAAAAGCATTCCGTCAACCGTCCGATACTCTGTATCAAATCGTTCGACTGCGGCTTGAATCTTTTTCGTTTGTTCGGTTTCCGCAGTGTAATTCAGACGCTGCCGCTCCTCTTCGATTTTCGCCGCGGCCGACTTCGCCTGCGCCTCTGTATCAAGAGGGAGCGACCGCGCAAATTCATCAAGCTGCCGTCCCTTCTCATGATGGATGACCGACATTCCAAAATGCTTCTCGGCGTTCTCCAAAGAACCGTCTTGATCTCCGAAGGCTTGCAGAGCCACGCGATACCATGCTTCTTGATAGGGGTCGAGTTGGAAAGCCTGAATCATCGCCATGCGCCTCTGCTCGATATCACGGATTTGCGGAATATTTTTTACGATAGAAGCCGCTGCTTCTTTGTCCTCCGGAGAAACGGCCCCTTCAATCGCCAGGGTATCGGTTTCCATTTGTGCAAGACAGTCGATAAGTGCCATGTGGAGCGAACACACAGACCGGAATATACCTTCCTCAAGCATCGCTGCGGTCGCTTTATTCTGAAAAATCTTATTCATCTTGGCGCTTGCAGCCAGGGAAGAGCCGATTTGGGCTACTCCGTTGAACAGCATATGCCCAGCGCCTGTGACCATGTTGAGAGCCCCTGCGGTCATCGCGCCTTTGACTGCGCCCGATAGGCCAAACCCACCGCCGCTCCATCTGCCGCGCCCAGCCCTCCTGGCTGAGCGGTAAGCATCTTTTTCCTTTTCGTTCAAAACAATCTCAGCATATTGATCTTGGAGTGTCAGGTATGCGTCGTTTGCTGCGTCCAAAGTCTCTGGATACATATTCATAAACCGGGTTTCATCCATCGTCAGAATTTGATGGTCAATCAGGATTTGAATGCACTGGTCAATTGCCGGTTTCATGCTTTGGTATATCTGGTCGGGCAGATTTCGAACAGCCATTTCCAAAGAGGTATTCTTTTGATACAAGATTCGAAAGCTTTGCAGCGCCTGCTCCGCATCTTTTTGAAACATCAGCCGATATGTATTGTAATGCTCGCGGTCAGGGCTGATTACAACGCTCTCACCCAATAGATGTAACTTCATGCGCGATTCATCTCCTATTTCCCATCTTTTGACAGTTCAGCGTGAAAGAGTATATCCAATTCGCACGATCCTCTTTGCACTTGTATTGTTTGCCGAACGGAAATTCGCATATTTGTTTGCTAAGCTCGTTCTTTTTGGCCCTTCGGATGATATCTTTAATTATACAATATAAATCTTTAAATGTAAATATCCTTTTTGCTTTCTGCTAAAGTTATAACAAAAGGGAAAGAGGTATTATCATGGATGTAGGGAAACGGATCACAGAGCTTCGGGAGGCAGCAGGGCTCACTACCAATCGGCTTGCGAACCTGTGCGGGCTGTCGCAGAGCTTTATCCGCTCGGTCGAGCTCGGCGAGAAGGGCATTACGGTCGAAAGCCTGCGGCTGGTGTGCGATACGCTGGGAATTTCTCTGCGGGATTTCTTCGATGTGCCAGATGAGGCCGAGATCATTGGAAGCGACCAGATTGCAGCGCTGATTGCGAGGCTGAATGTCCGTCAGAGGGAGGCCCTGATTAGCTTCCTGAAAACGCTCTAAACGCAAAAAAGGAGACTGTCCCATAAATTGTGTAAACCACAAAAAGAGTGTAGAATAGAATCACGAGTTTGGAGGTTTGACAAATGGGAAGAAGAAATCGCAGTCCAGAAGAAGAGGCCCGTCGAGCAAAGATACGGGAGCTGCTGGAGTTGAGCAGTGTAAGCAGTATGGAGGACATCCAGAATCTATTCAAAGAAACCATAGCGGAGTTCATGGAAGAAGGGCTGGACGCGGAACTGTCCGAGGAACTTGGTTATAGCAAATACGATTACCGGAACAAGGAGACGGATAACAGCCGCAATGGACACAGCTCCAAGAGGCTGCGAACCAGCTTCGGGACGGTAGACGTTGCCGTTCCCAGAGACCGGAAAGGTGAGTTTGAGCCGCGGCTGCTGAAGAAAAATCAGACTAGGCCTTGTTTGAAAAACGGAAGAGACTGTATCAAATCAATAAAATAACGATAGCAGCAAGGTGGACGAAGGCAAGGAAAGAAGCGTCAAGCTTGTCGTATCTGGTGGCAATGCGGCGAAACCATTTGATTTTCTGGAAGAAGCATTCCACTAAATGACGTTCCTTGTATAGGTGCCAGTCCACTGGCCATGGGTCAGGCGTGTTGCTTTTGGGTGGGATCACATAGCTGGCTCCCTGTTCCAAAATATAGTCCCGGATGGCTGCAGCTCCATAAGCCCGATCTGCCAGTACGCGGCTTTCTCGGATGCGGATCTGTTCCAGCAGTCGGATGGCATGAGAGGAATCGTGATCGTTCCCAGGGGACAGGAGAAATGCCACTGGATTCCCGAGGCCGTCCACAATTGTGTGCAGCTTTGTGTTCAGCCCGCCTCTGGTACGGCCAACTGCTTTTTCCCGGCAGGATATCCCTCTGCCGCTCCCGCCCGCGCCTGCAAAAAGGTACCCACCCCTCTGATTTGGGGTAGGTACCTTTTATAAAAGTATGGAAGAACTCAATTTTTATGGTGGCTGACGCTGCGAAAGAGCGTGTTTATTGGAGGAACCGCACCAGAATCGCGGCAACCTCTGCCCGGGCAGCGGCCTTTTGTGGGGCGATCGCAGCATCGGACACCCCGGTCAGCAGTCCTTCGGCGTTTGCCCACTCCACTGCGCTGCGGGCGAATGTGCGGATCTGTGCAGCGTCGCCGAACCGGCTGAGGTCGGCTTTCGCAGAGACATCCCGCCCCTTGAACTGGGCGTAGCGGCAAAGGATCACCGCAAGCTGCTCACGGGTAACGCTGTCATCTGGGGCGAACGTGCCGTCCTCATAACCGCTGATGATTTTGTTCGCGGCAGCCCATCCGACAGCTTTGCTGTAATAGCTGCCAGCCGGCACATCCGGGAAGCCCGCTGCTTCGGCCTGCGGCTCGCCTTCAACGCGGTAGAGGATCGAAGTGAGCATTGCACGGCTGACCGGCGCGTTGGGCTCGAAGGTGGAGTCAGAAGTCCCGGAGACCCAGCCGTTTGCGGCAGCCGCTTCGACAGCTTGCTCCGCCCAGTGTCCGTCCATATCGGTGAACACCGGCTGTGTGACGGCAGCGTCCCGTTTGACCGGCGTCCCGTCGTAGCTGCGGGTGCCGTCCTGATCCAGGGTGAAATGGGAGAAGAAGTCCTCCCAGATGATCTCGGCTTCCTCGGGCGTGTAGGCGTGCGGCGAGTTTTTCACCTCGGTAAAGCGCACCAACGGCACGCCCTGGGAATTCCGGTATTCGCGGGTGGCAAATATCCCAGACGGATCGGAGAAGGTCTTCGGGAGCCCCGCTACCCCATTAAACGCGGTCCAATAATCGATCGTCTTAGCGTCTGTCGAGCCGGGCTCCAGCTTGGCGGCGCCGTCCGTATCGTACTGCCCCTTCATGTTCCAAACCGGTACCGGTTCGCCCTCCGAGGGCACCTGCTCCTGGAACGCGCCCATGTTAGAGCCGACCGGCGCGACAGCGGCAAACAGGTCTGCGGCTTCCATCGCGAGCAGCCATGTCATGCAGGAGCCATTGGAATGCCCGGTTGCATAGACCCTTGAATCGTCGATGCTGTAATCCGCTTTGGTCTTACGCACCATCTCGCGGAAATAAGCCACGTCATCGGTCACATCGGATACCGGGATCCCCTGCAGCTCATTATTCCAGTACGGGACTGGGATATTTCCGAAAATATCATCGGTGGGGTAGCCCTGTGCAAAGGCGACGATAAAGCCGTTCTTTTCGGCGACATCCTGCCAGCGGCTATCGCCAGTGAAAGCGGTCATAGCGCTGGAATAACCATGAATGGCGACAACCAGCTGGACTTCGGTGCCCGCCTGATAGGTGGATGGCACATAGGTCATCCAGCGGCGAAGCTTGCCGCCTACCATCTGTTCGGTAGTAAAGAAGCCGGACTTCCCGTTGTTGGTGTGCTCGACTGTCCATTCAAGGCGGCCATTCGGGCGGCCTACGAACCGCTGCACCTTCGAGAGGAACTCACCATAGAGGACCTCCGGCGAAACGCCTGCGGTGGCATCAGCCTCCGTGACCCAGACGCGGGCGGCACGATTGGAAAACACCTGCTGCGCATAACGGTTGGGGCTGCCCTCCTCAGCGGAGCTTGCAGCCACCCAGTATCCCGCCGCGCGGCTGCTGCCATCGACCCCGACCAGCCACATCGGTACCGGGACTTCCCGGTTGGGGACCTTCAGCTCTTCGCGGCCTTCCAGCGAGTCAGCCTGCGCGAATGGGTAGCTGTACTGCCCCCCGACCGCCTCGGCGACCGCTTCTGGGACGGCCTCGCCGCCGACCGCAGCCGCACCGCAGACGATTGCAGGCCACTGCATCGCGAACTCCTGTGCCACGGTGCCGCCTTCGCCATAGCCGACTATGTAGAACGCACGTTCATCCAGATCAAACGCGGCGGTGATCTCGCCGGACTTATTCCGCACGGTGTCATAGACCTTTTTCAGGAACGCAGCATCGTCGCGGCCCTCCGGCGACTGCTCGGTATTCCATTCGCCGCCGTCCAGCGGCCCGGCTGCGACCAACGCAATCTGTTCCCGGTCGGCGACGGCCTTCCAGCCGCGCCCGGTCTCAGACTCCCAAAATGCCTGAGTGTCCGTGCCGTTCGGCGTTAGCAGCAGGACCCCGCCCGAGCAGGGCTGGAACTTGGAAGGGATGTAGACTGAATAGGTCCCGTTTTCTTCGTGGATTTCCTGCCCGTGGAAAATACCGGACACCGGCGGCAAATAAGGGTTCGCTGGGTCAACCGGTTGATACTGCGCAGCGCCCTGCGCGGTGCTGAACAGCAGCACGCCTGCCAGTGCGGCGGAAACCAGGCTCTTTTTTACGTGTTGTTTCATGCAAATACCTTCTTTCCAATCTTGTTTGGACAGACTTACGGAGTGTAAACGGTTTTGCCGTCTACGCGGGAGAACTTGGAGAAGAACTCTTCCCAGATGCGGAAGGACATCTCCGGCATCGTCGCGTGGGGCATGTAGTCGACCCAGGTGTAGCTGACCATCGGGGCGCCGTCCGCACGGCGGGTGCGCAGGTCGTGCCAGCGCCCGTCCACCTCCCAGCCCTCGTCCCAGCGTTCTGGCTTCGCGGGGGAAAGGCGGTTCACCTCGCGCCAAATGCGGATGCTGTCGCCGGTGTCGTTGCCATCGTCCGGGAGCGTGGGCAGCAGCCACGGCTCCTGCTCGCCGCCGAACATCCAGATTGGCATTTCGAGGCCGGGGCGGTCTTTCACCTCGGGCAGCTCTCGGATATCCATCCCGAAGCCCCGGAACAGGATGCCCGAGCAGGGCGCGGCGGCAGCGAACACATCGCTCATTGCAAAGGCCAGCACCTGCGTCATGACCGAGCCGTGGGAGTGCCCGGTCGCGAATACGCGGGAGCGGTCGACGGCGTGCTCCGCGCAGGTTTTTTCGAGCACGGTACGGAAAAATTCCAGCTCATCGGGGCCGTTCGGCGCATTGTGCATGAAATTCCAGGCGGGCAGCGGCACGTTTTCCGCACTGCATACCGGGTTTTCCATTTCCATCCGCCCGGGGGTCGCGCTCGGGTGCACGACGAGGAAACCGTACTTGTCAGCGACCCTGTACCATTCCGAGTTGCCCGCGTAGATCTCGCCCGCGCAGGTGTAGCCGTGCATCGCGAACACGAGCGGTACCGGCTTTTGGGGCTCCTTCTTCACGCTTTCCGGGACGTAGACGTACCACTCGCGCATCCACCCGCCGATTTCCTCGTAGTGGTATTCCATGCCGAGGTCGGCGACCGGGTCGCGGGTCACGCGCAGGTCGCCGCCGGGGCCGCTCATCCACCGGCGCTGATGGTAAAGGAAGCCCTTCCAGATGCGCCGCAGGAGCGGTTTTGCATCGTCGGCGGAGGCCCCCGGCAGGCTGCTCACGCACACGCGGAACGCCTCTTTGTCCTGGTTCACCGCGTAGGGCGGTTCGGTGGTGCGGACATATTCCACGGTATCCGGGCTGAGCTGGTGCCCGGCTTCGGTGATGCCGCAGGCGGCGCGCCAGTAGGCAGCGGTGCCGTTGTCCGTGCCGAGCGGCGTGTCCGGGTCGTCGATCATCCACGCGGGCATGCCGATCTCACCCTTCCTGAGCCCTAAGCGGTGGGACTCGTCGACGAAGCCGTCGAGGTTCGTGCAGTAGTCCGCCGCTGCGGCCTCGCGGTAGCCCTCCGCGACCGCCGACCCGCCGACGCTCACAACGCCCGCCCAGACCGCCGGGTTCCACATGGCAGCCATATTCGCCAGCACGCCGCCCTCGCGGCAGCCGGTCAGGTAGAACTTGGATTCGTGGACGCAGAACCAGAAGCGCTCCGTCCCGGCGGTATAGACCGCGTCGATGTACGCCACGTCGCCGTCCGGCGTGCCGTAGGGCTCATCCGTGTGCCAGTGCCCGCCCTCCGGCTCGAGGAAAAACACGATCAGCTTTTCTTTCGTCTCCTCGGTATCCGCAATAGTGCGCCAGCCGCTGTCCCGCCAGAGGTCGTCGGCGGTTTTGCCGTCCTCCGGCAGCACGAACACGCCAGCCGTCGAGGGGCGCGCGCCCTCCGGGATATAATATAGGTAGCGGCGGCGCTTCCCGCCTACGTCCACGAAGCCCTCAAAGGTGCCCTGGTAAAGCGGGCGGAACGGGTCTTTCGGGTCGACCTCCCGATGGATATTCTGATACATAGCTGCCTCCTTAATCTGCCTGTTTGAGCATCCCCCTGCGCTCCATATCCGCGAGGATGCCGTCATATTCCTTGTCAAGCTTGTAAACGAACATCAGCACCGCGATGACTGCCCACGACAGCACCGCGCCCCAGATATACAGGTTTTCGACCATCGCGACCGCCGAGGGGATTTCCTCCACGAGCCCGGTGAAGCCGGACGCGTCCATCAGCTTGCCAACCACCGCGCCGGTGAAGCCGCCGCCGAACTTCTGCCCGACGGTCGCGGCGCTGAACACGAGCGCCTGCACGCGCACGCCGGTCTTCCAGTGGCCGAAGTTGACCACATCCGCCATCATCGTGAACACGCAGCCGAACAGCGGCGCCTTGCCGATGCCGCGCACCGCCGCGATAACGCACGCAAGCGTCGGGTTGGCGGGGACGAACAGCAGGGTCAGCTGGGCGGCCACCGTCACCAGCGCGCCCGCAAGCACCAGGTTGCGCTTGCCGAAACGGGCAATAAAGGGGGCAAGGACCATGATCGCGATCGTGCCGGGGATGCTTTCCGCAAGGTTCAGCACGCTGTAATACTCATTGTTTCCGAGGATGTACTGCGCGTAATAGGTGCCGCAGGTGCCGTTGACGGTCTGGTAGACCGCGAGGAACAGCGCGGAGCACAGGATGATGAGGAAATACTTGTTCTTCACCAGCGCCCCGATGCGCACGCCGATCGGCAGGCTTTCCGCGTCCTGCGCGGCCTGGGTATTGACACGTTCCTTTGTGCCGAAGAAGCACCACAGCAGCATGCCGACCGCAACGACCGAATAAATCAGTGTGACCTTGATCCACGCGGCCTGGTCGCCGCCCATGCGGTTGATGACCGGCAGCGTCGCCGCCGAAACGATCATGTTGCCGATCGGCGACATGGACATGCGGAAGAGGTTGATCTTCGCAAGGTCCTGCTCGTTGCTCGTCATGAGCGGAGCCATCGCGCCGTAGGGCAGGTTGAGCGCCGTGTACACAACGGTCGTGCAGAGGTTGTAGGTGATGAAAATGTAGATCGCCTGGACGGTCGTGGTCGCGCCCGCGGGCAGGCAGAACAGCAGCACCGCCGACACGGCGTAGGGGATCGCCATCCAGAGCACCCACGCGCGGCCCCGGCCATACTTCGAGTGCACCTTGTCCATGATGAGCCCGATCGCCACGTCCGAGAGCCCGTCGAACAGCCGCGAGAACAGCATGATCATGCCGACCAGCCCGGCGGAAACGCTCATAACGTTGGTGTAGAAATAGGTGACGAGGCCGCTTGTCAGCGCGAACACCACGTTGCACGCCACATCCCCCATGCCATAGGAAACCTTCTCAAAAATACTCGTTTTGACGTTCGCGGTATCCGCCGCGCCCAGCCCAGTTTTTCCAGCTGCCATAAAAATTGACCCCTTTCGGTTTGTGATTTTACGGGTAGGTTTGCCGGCTGTACCCTTTTCCTGCTTCCAGTTTACAGCAAAATATCCGCGAAAAATACAGAAAAGCCGGGATGCTGTTCCCGGCATTCCGGCAATTTCACAGGGTATCCCGGAGAGGGCCGCGTGATCGGTTCAAATTTCCGGGAGCAAGAGGTCAAAAATAACAGATTTCCAGATGCACCCATTCACTGATCCCGTTTTTCGAGCAGGATCAGCTGTACCTCGTGGGGCTCAAGCGAGGCTTCGATGCGGAGCGTCCCGGCGGTGTCGCGGTCGCGGATGCGGCGCGCGGGCTGCGAAGTCTCCGCGAGATAGCGGAGGTCTTCGGGGCGCATCACCCCCGGCACGCCCATTTCCAGCCACTTGTCGTAAGCCGATCCGGCGGTGCGGCTGACCGACCAGCGCTCCTCGCGGTACACGCCGGGGGACAGCCCGGACAGCTCGAGCGTGACCTCCAGCGCCCCGCGCGGCTGGAAGACCTTATACGCGTTGCGCGGGTCGGAGAGCTTGCGGTAGCGGTAGCGGTAGAGCGCGTCGTAGTGGCAATAGTGGTACAGGAAGATTTGCAGCGTGTCGCCGGTGCGCGAGACGAACCAGCCCTCCCCCGCGCCGACCTTTTCCTCCCCGGCACGCCGCAGCAGCCGCAGTGCCTGATAGGCCGCCTTCGGGATGCCGCCCATCGTGAACAGCCCGTAGCCGCCGTGGAACACGCCCTCCGGCACCATCCACTCCTCCAGGAAGTCGGTCAGCTGCCAGTAGCCGAGCATTTCCGCCTGCCCGCAGGCGCTGAGCGCGTTCTTCACCAGCCACGCCGCCTTGTAGCAGGTGTCGCCGGACAGGTCGCGCTGCCAGAGCGTCGAGTTCCACTCCTCCACCACGACCGGGCAGCCCCCGAGCCCCAGCCCGTCCAGCAGCGCGTGGAGCTTTTCGAGGAAATGCAGCGTAAAATCCTCGTCCTTGCTCAGCACCGACGGCGCGGAAAGCTGGCTGGACGTGAAATGCAGGAATTCCGAATCCTGCACGATGTTCTCGTGGGGGTAGCACTGGACGGTGACAAAATCCGGCGTGCAGCCCGCCGCGCAGAGGTCCGCAAGCAGGCGGGGCAGCCCGTCCGGGTCCAGCGCGACGCTCGGGAAGCAGCCCCCCGCCCCCAGCTGCAAACGCGGGGCAAGCCCCTTCAGCGCGCGGTATGTGAGCAGGTACAGCCCCAGATATTCCTCATATGCGAGATTCTGGTCGAGCACCATCGCGTAATTGAGCGAAAACAGTGTAAAGCGCCATTTGAGCACCTCCGCCAGCCCGTAGCGCTCGATCCAGTGGGCGATGCTCGCCTGGAGCAGCGCTTCCCACTTTTCCGGGTCATTGCAGGTGCTGATAATGACATCCTGCCGGTCGAAGGGGGAATAACGCCGCTTCGCCAGCCGCGAGGGCATGAACCCCAGCTCGACATAAGGGGTCAGCCCGATGGAGAGGATGAAGTCGAACAGCAGGTCGGCGTAGGCGAAGTTGTACCAGGGGGAGCCGTCCGCGTCCTGCTGGTAGATGCGCATATCGTCGTTGAAAATGCCGTGGAAGCGCAGCCAGGTGAAGCCGAGCTCCTCCTTCGCGCGGCGGAGCTGCCCCTGTACCGCGCCGATCAGGCCGTCGCGGGCGTAGCCGATGTTGACAAGCTGTTCCCAGCTGCGGCGGAGCGGCTCCCCGCAGCCGAACGCGTCAACGCGCACCCGCCGGACCGCCGCCTGCGTGCCGGGGCTGTTTTCCGGCGCGCCGGTGTCGTATTGCAGCAGCTCCTGCACCCACTCCGCAGCGTCCTCCTGCCGCGCCGTGCCGCCGGGCTCCCCGCGCTGGCGGCGGCAGCGCCCCGGGGTGGTGCCGTAGGCGCGCTTGAACGCCTCGATAAACGCGTTCGTGCTCGGGAAGCCGCTGCGGTAGGCGGTGTCCGTGACCGATGTGCCGCCCCGCAGCTCCTGCACGGCGTGCTCGAGCCGCACCGAGGTGAGGTATTCCGTGAACGTCATCCGCAGGTGCTTCCGGAACAGCCGCGACAGGTAGCTCTCCGAGACGAACAGCGACGCCGCCAGCCCGCCCAGTGAAAGCGGCTCCCGCACCTGCGTCCGGATGCGCCCCATCGCCCGCTCCAGCAGCCGCAGCGCTTCCGTCCCCGCCCCGGCCTGCGGCGCGTCCGGCACCGCGAACCGCTCCCGCAGCAGCTTCGCCAGCGCGAGGGCTTCGCCGTCCCGCGGCGCGCCGCCTTGCTGCTGGAAGAACGCCCGGAACGCCGCCGCGCACCGCTGGCGCACCTCGAGCTCGGCGGCATTTTGCAGCCCGTCCCGCCGCAGCCAGCAGTCGAGCGCCAGCCGTTCCGGCCACCCCGCCCGCTGTAAAAGCCCCGGCGCGAGGGTCATTTGCAGCACCCCCGCATTTTCCGGGCAGCCCACCCGGTAGAGCGTCAGCGGCGGCACGACGTACACCTCCGACGGCAGCAGCGGGTACGCCCCGTTCGCCGTCGCGACCGTGCACTCCCCGCGCAGGCCGAAAAAAATCGATGCCCCCGGCCCCATCGAGACCGGCTGCTCTTCGTGGTGCAGGATGCGGATGGTCAGCATGTTCCTGTTCATATTTGTACCCCTTTCCGGAGCCTCCGCCCGGTTTTCTTTTAGGATACTATCCTTTTTCCCAAATGTAAAGAGCCGTTTTGCGGGGAATGGCAAAAAACAGCACCTTCGCGGGCGCTTCCAAATATTTACAAAAAGTCCAAGGTTGTATACAACCTTGGACTTTGTTTTGTCTTCCTGACGTGCTTCCATTATATAGGCAACCTGCATGAAATGTCAATGGGAATTTGGCAGTTTTGCCGGTGTTTTTACCATGGTTTTGTTCGCACCCGAACAGTCTAAAGTTGTATACTTCTTTGGACTTTCTGGAAATTACATGGAGGTGCGAAAAATGTTAGCTTTGACGGTAAAAGCGGGCGATTACATCACGATTGGTGACGATATTGTGATCCAAGTGCTGAAAGTGGGCGATTTGTGCAGGGTAGCCATCGACGCTCCCCGCGAGCTCGCTATCGAGCGCGAAAAAGTTCACGAAATCAACGCTCAGACCCCGGAATGCATCCAAAGGGTGCGCAAAATGCCGCCGAAACAGGCAAACTCAGGTTTTAACCGGGCTGGAAAAAAGTCCGGCTAAAATAGACCGCGGGCAGCGCTCACACCGTACTGGCCAGCAGTGTGCGCAAAGCCCTACATTTTAACAGACGGAGGGAAGGAACCTTCCGGCATACAAGAAGGAGACTTATTTATGCGTATTCAACACAATATTATGGCGATGAACGCCTACCGGAACTACAACAACAACACTTCGGCCCTGTCGAAGAACCTTGAGCGTCTGAGCTCCGGCTACAAGATCAACCGCGCTGGCGACGACGCGGCTGGCCTCGCGATTTCGGAGAAAATGCGTGCCCAGATCACCGGTCTGGACGCGGCCCAGAAGAATGTTAAGGACGGCATTTCTCTGGTCAACACCGCTGAGGGCGCGATGCAGGAAATCCAGGACATGCTGAACCGTATGGTTTACCTGGCGACCCAGTCCTCCAACGGCACCTACGACAACGAAGTTGACCGTAAAAACCTCCAGCAGGAAGTTGACCAGCTGAAGGAAGAAATCAACCGTATCGCGGATTCTGCGAACTTCAACGGCATCAAGCTGCTGGATGGCTCGCTGGATACCAATGCTGACCTGAGCGCTTCCGCAGACTTCACCATCGGCGGCGATCTGCCGGAAGTCGGCCAGACGATCGGCGTCAACACCGTTCTGCATAATGACGCAGACGGAACGAGCGGCACCGAGTTCAGCGTTGAGCTGCACAACTTCCATATGGATCTCGACGCAGGCAACACCATGACCATGAAGGTTGGTGACACTGTATTCGAACTCACTGTGGATGATGATGCGGCTGGCGGTGAGCTGAAGGGCGAAGATTTGGCGAAAGCTCTTGCTGGCGATACTACTAATAAGACGACCCTGTTGGTTGATGGCAAGGCTGTGACCTATGATCCAACAAATGGCACCAAGGTTAGCATTGGTGGTAAGGACTTCACAATGAAGGCCAACGGCAGCAAGCTGACCTTTGTACAGGATAAGCCGCCCGCAACCAAGGATGATCAGGTCGACGGCTCGATGAAGGTCTCCATCACGGGTGCTACCGCTGATGTGAAGGCTGAGGTCACGATTGAAGCCGCTGATCTTCAGGCTAAGATTGATGACGGCACGCTGGCTGCTGGCAGCAAGCTCAAGGTAGCCGGTACCGAAATTACACTTGACAACACCAATCTGGCAACCGGTAATGCTTTGGCTGCTGCAATCCAGGCTGCTGTTGCTGCTGATACCAATTCTAAGTTCACCGCAGAACTGGACGGCACCGACGTTGTTCTGACCGCCAAGGAAGCTGGCAAGGTTGAGGCTCCCGCTGTCAGCGTTTCCAAGGCTGCTAACGCTACCGCCAGCGCCGCTGCTACCAAAACCGTTGAGGGCAAGGAACTTATTAAGCCGACTGTAACGCAGGATACTGGCGTGACGCAAGACCCTAATAACAATACAACAGATGGCTCTACCGGCACTCAGGGTGACTGGAACTGGACCTATCACAATGACGGTACTAGCCAGTCTATCGATTGGGTTTATAATGGCACAGAGACTGACCCGACAGTTGATATCGCAAATCCCACTGGCGGCGATGCTGTGCATGTTACAGCCGCTGTTGCTGCGGAACATCAAATCGACTTGTCAGATTGGGATGGCACAAGCAAGCTGAAAATCGGTGCTAATGAATATGCCACAATTGACGAGGTTGCAGCAGCTATTGAAGGCACCGAAACAAATTATAATGTTGCCGTTGCGGATGGTGTTATTACGCTGACCGCTAAGACTCCCGGTGCTGCTGGTACCACTGGTCCTGCTGATCCTGCGACTGCTAATACAACCGTTACCTACGGTACCGCCGCAAGCGAGACCGCGCTGGCCGGCATTGCTACGGTAACAAAGGAAGGCAAAAATGGCGGCGACCTCGAAGGCATCACCGAAGGCTCGAACGGTGACTGGAACGTATCGACTACCGATATCAAGAACGTGACCGCGGAAGGCGTTGACCGTCTGGCAAGCACCTACTTCGACCTGACGGACGATATTGCCAGCGAGGGTTCCCAGCTCCGCATTGGCGACAATGTTTACACCTTTACCTCTGACAAGGATAAGATTGCTTCTGATCCTACCAAGTATGTTGACATTTCGTCTGGTGACCTTGATAAGATCGCTAAGAACCTCACCGATGTAGCAGCCGCTTCCAATAATGCTGTTTACTCGGTAGGTCACGATGGCAAGCGCATTACCGTTACCGAGCAGACCACGTACCAGAACAACGGTAACTATGACTTGACCAAGCAGGAAGGCATTGAGCAGTCCCTCGGCTTCACTGCGGGCAGCACCGAGAAGGGCAGGGGTCTGGTTCTCCAGATTGGCGATACCAGTGAAGCTTTCAACCAGCTTTCTGTTTCTGTTGGCGATATGCACGTAAAGGCAATGGTCGACGAGAACGGCGTTTCGATTGCGGATATCAAGATTGACACGCCGGAAGGCGCTCAGTCCGCAATCAATACGATTAAGTCTGCGATTAACTATGTATCGTCTGTCCGTGGTACCCTTGGCGCGATCAGCAACCGTCTCGACCATACCGCGAACAACTTGTCCGTAATGGAAGAGAATATCCAAGACGCTGAGTCCACCATCCGCGATACTGATATCGCAGAAGAGATGATGGCTTACACGAAGAACAACATCCTCGTGCAGTCCGCGCAGGCGATGCTCGCGCAGGCCAACCAGGTCCCGCAGGGCGTGCTCCAGCTGCTCCAGTAAGCGGAAACGCACTCGCGAAATCACAGCAATACAAGACCCCGCTGCTTCGGCAGCGGGGCTTTTGCTGCTTATGAAAGATTGCTCCGGATGAATGCATTCAGCACTTCTGCGGGAATCCGGTACTCCCGGCTACCATCACGGCAGGAAGCTCCCCGGTCTGGATCATCTTCCGCACTTGGACGCGGCTGGTTTTCAGCAGCCAGGAAACCTCTTTGACCGTGTACAGCTCATTCAGGCTCATGCGTGAACCCTCCTTCTGCTGTTCGAGCGATTGCGATGCGTTTCGTGATAGAGCTGATAATGAAGTCCACGGACTGCTTCCTTTGATAATCTCAGCTCACAAAAACTGTTATACTCAAGAGCAACACAGTATTGCTTGCATGTTTCGGTCAGTTCGAACCTTGTCATCCCGAAAAGTCGGCTGATTTCTTCAATTGTGTAGAAATCTTTCATTTTTCTGTAATCGAAGTATGGAACGGTTATCATGTTTTAGCCCTCCTTAGAGCGTTTTAAAATTTAGAAGAAACAGTGTGCATAGATGACTCTAATCGTTTCTATCTTATACCTTTGTTATTTATTTGTAGATAAATACTGCTGTTTTTCCAGCACAAAACAACGCTCATACTTCAAGAATCGTACAACCATCCTCCGCAAGGGTTTTCAGGATTACAGAGAGGCTGGGAAGGCTGTCACGAAAATAGGACTGCCGAAGCGGGATTGGGCTGATATTGTTTTTTTCGAAGGATTCCATCAATATCCGGACGCTTTTCTGGCTCAAATCAAAATTTTGGGCTGTTTTCGCGATTGCTTTATCCAGCGTCCGGCATCGCCGCGCCTGTTCCGCGAGATCAAACATATATTCCTTCGTCACTGCTGTCACGTCCAACCGCTCGATTTCCGCTTTTAAAACTTCCGGCTTATAATGCATCCCGGGAGGGTCGATCTGCCGAATATAGCGAAGGAGAAGTTCTTCGCTGTGGCCGCTGAGAGCTTTCAACAGCTCAGCCGTATCATCTTTATCGATTCCGTGCTTTTTCGCAAAAGACCGAATAAAGGAGCGTTCAACCTGCAGCTCGGCGCGAAGGATGCCATTGGAGCAATGGTCATAGTCCACATGGAGGCCTTCTTCGGTCATCTGGAACTTTTTGTCGTAGACTACAATTGTGACCGAGTCGGTTTTATATCTCAGGTAATGCCTGTTTTTCTTTTTGAGCTCCTTTGCCGATGATTTTTGATCCGTATAGAGGGCTCTTTTGTACTTCTTCGGCATCCTCCCCTTGTGGAGTGCAGCATTCAGCTCGCGGGCTACCCTGTTCCTTCCGGTCTGCACATTGACACAAAGGTCGCAGCGGGAAAGCTGCCAGTCGTCAAGGGATTCCGGGAGCCCCGCTTCCCGCATAATCGTTGTAAACTGATCGGACAGTTCCATAAGCGATTTTTCATCCGCCACAAAGGTTCCAAGGTAACTGCTTTCCGAGTCGATCAGCCTACGTGGATTCAGGATTAACGTGATTCCTGCGTACATGAACCCCTTTATGAACACCTTATGTACATAAATTCGTACTCCGCGCTTCTGAAAAACCTTGCAAAAATGGGTTTCCGGTTTCTCGTTCGCATCTGATGAACCTCGTTTTTGGGATTTCGATAAAGGATAAGTATCGCCTGTATGTTTTCCTCTCGCTAAATCATACAATCTTGCTGCACAGCTGCGAAATTCCGCCTCTGTAATGCGTCGGGTCAGCTCACAGGTATGGGTCGAAAAGCCGTCTTGTGTTAATAATGTTTCTTGTTTTTTCATGGCAGTACACCTCGCTTTTTAAAGAGATGTTATAACCATGATATTTTTTTACCTGTGGAGGTTGGAATTGTAGATTTACCTAGCGGGATAGTTCCGTTACGACGAGCTCGGGGCTCGTCTCTGGGCGTTAAATTATATCTCCATAAAATTGTCCCGTTGGTCCAATTTTCCGGAGCCTCGGGGACGCGGACGGACGCATTTCCTGACACATAGTTTTTTACACGCGAAATGTCTTTATAAAAGGGCAGACAAGAAAAGTACTGGTATATTAGGGAAAGTTGTTGGTCAATAATAATGGCAGATGCTCTGATTTGTGCAGATGCGAACTTGAACCAAAAAGAATCTTGTGGTATTATAAAGTCAGTTCAATTATGAAGGGAATGGATGTGAATGGGAACCTCATATCAGCCGCCGATTCCAAACATAAACACAGCGGCTTTCAATGTGACCGCAATTCTTATCTCGTTAGTTATGATTTCAGCATCCCAAACTCGTACCCATGCTGTGCCATAAAATAGACGTGATTCTCACTTATATTACGATCTTTAAATGAGCAAATTCAGGAATTGACGAAAGCAGTCCGGCAGAGGTGAAGGCCGATGTGGAAGGGCACAATATGGCCAAGACCGCAGGAAAAGAAGAAATGGGCAAGGGCTAAGACAAGCAGCAAGCGATCAAGAGCTTTAGCAGCCCGAACCATGAAACTTTTTAAGCCCATATAGCGTTTATGAGCGCGGAACAAGACCTCAATGGTCCAGCGGTGAGAATAGTATTCCAGAATCGTCTCATCAGACAGGGTGGAATCGGAGCATAGAAATACCCGGAGGGCACATTTCCTGCCCATCGCAGCTGGTGGATAGGAGAGCAGAACCACTGCGTGGTCAATTTTGTTCAGAGGCCCCTCGTAGCGATACACCATATAGGTCCGGCCTTTCACCGTTACAGGGTGAAAACAGCCGGGGTCGAGAGAGGCAGCCAGATCGGAGGCAGAGGTACGCTTTCCTTCCGGGAACAGAATACGGTTGGTTTTCATCGCGCCAATCAAATGGCAGCCCTTCTCCTGGCAGACATCAAGAACACTGGGGTTGGTGTACCAGCTGTCCATCAGGATATAGGCCCCCGTTTGATTCGGAAGAGAGCGAAGGATCTCCAAGGTCATGTCGATTTTCGTGCCGTTTTCCGGGCAGCAGCGTTTCAGGGAATAACACAGAGAAGTATCTCCAGTCCCAACGATGGCAGCATGGACCTGATGCCCATAGACGACCTTCCCCTCCAAATGGGAGTAATGCCATCCGGCTCCCTGTGTTGGACGTTTCGCCTTTGATGATGGCACTGTTTTGGGCAGAACTGTGTCGTCGATGCTGATAAAAAGAGGTGTTCCATCTCGGCGGGAAAGTTCCGAAACCGTCTGGAAGCTTTCGCGTTTTTGCGTTTCTTCCAGCCGCTTGTCATCCCACTTGCCCTTGGCCAGAAAATGTCCGTAGGTTGTTCGGTGGGCTGGACCGCACTCGCCATAGTCCGACATTTTTCCACTATGCCCCTTCATACAACCGGACAGGATCATTTCCTGAAGCCGCTGCTGGGGTACGCTGGTCAAAAACTCCAAGTGCTTCTCAAAAAAGAATTTGCGTATCTGCTCTCTCGGTGTTATAATCTCCATAAGGCATTCCCTCTCGTGTTTTGTGGTTGGTTGCGCTTCCATTATAACACTTGAGGCTATGCCTTCTTTTTTGCCATTTTTCAGATTTGCTCATTTATAGTTACGATTATAAAATCGTTAGGAGGGAAATATTTTTTAACCAGAAATGGTGAAGCAGTTAGGCAGTTCACTCAATTTCGCATGAAGATTATTTGCATGGCGAATTTGCCTGTTCGCCATGCTGGAACATCAATCGCGCATTTTTCTTCGAAAAACACCCGGTTCCGGGGCATTAAATAAGTGATTGTGCTTGGAGAAAAAAGTACTGTTACGGATTTGCAACAGTACTTTTCACCAGATATCATTTCTGCTCGCTGTGAGAAAGCTGAAAGCCGTTGGCGATTGTCAGCTTAATTTCGACACGGTCCGTGTATACGATGACCTGCTCGACGAATTGCTCGACGAGCTGCTGCTTGCTTTGAAGTGTCCCAGCGGCCAGCAGTGTCTTTGCCCGACGAAACGCTTGAATAAATTGCTCTCCTGAAAGCACCTTCTCGTGTTGCTGTAATGCTAACTTTTCGAGTTGGAACCGTGTTTCCTCACGAAGTTGTTCAAGGTCTCGCAGCTTGTCCGTGAGCGCGGCGGAGCCCGTCTGTGCAATGACCGAAACAATATTGCTGATCTGCCGTTCGAAGTCTTGCGCCGCGTGCTCAAGAAGCGCTTTTTCGGCCAGCGCGTCTTTGTCGCGTTCGGCTATGTAAGCGCTATACTCCGCTTCCAACCGTGCGGCTAAACGTTCGTCAAACACCCTCTCTGCGAGCGTATGAAGCACTAAGGACTCGATTTCTTCCCGATTCACCTCTTTATTCCGACATTTAACGGCATTGTTTTTTCGTGTACAGCGATAAGAGGTGTACTCCGGGTGGCTGCCGTATGCTTTGCGGTGGTTCCCTGCGAAGGCAGCTCCGCACTCACCGCAGACAATTTTACCTGAAAGAAGATAGGATTCTTTGGCCTTGTGCTGAGCCCCTTTATGCCGCCGTGAATGCAAAATCGCCTGCGCTCTTTGAAAGGTCTCGGGTGGAATAATGACTGGTACGGCATCCTCAACACGAATGATTTCCTCGGCGTTCTTTAAGCGGTGGCGATTCATTGTCCCATCCACTGATTTCGCTGCAGTTTTATTGTACACATACGTACCTGTGTATTTTTCATTGCGGATGATCTCGTGAATCGAGTTCTTGCCGAACATCTGACCGCGCTTTGTAGTCAAACCGCGCGCATTCAGCGCATCACGGATCGCAGTATATCCGTTCCCCTCAATGAACATGGAAAAGATCAACCGGACAGCCTGTGCCTCCCGCTCGTTGATTACCAGCTTACGGGTAACCGGATCGACATCGTACCCGAGCGGTGGGATACCGCCAACGTGCCGCCCCTTCCGTGCATTTTCCTTTTTGCCCTTTTCCACCTCTCGGGCCAGATTGCGGGAATAATACTCTGCCATTCCTTCCAGCACAGACTCCAGGACGATGCTCTCAGGGCTGCCGTCAATATTTTCGGTAACGGAAAGCAGCTGCACGCCGCATTTTTTCAGCCGATATTTGTAGTTGGCACTGTCGTATCGATTTCGGGCAAATCGGTCGAGCTTATGCACAATCACAGCCTCAAATTGCCCGGTTGCAGCGTCCGCGATCATCCGCTGGAACTCTGGACGCTGGTCTGAGGTTGCGGATTTTGCACGGTCGATATAGGTGCCGATCAATGTAATCCCGCTGCGTTCTGCATATTCGCGAATCGCCCGGAGCTGTGCGTCGATTGACTCTTCGCGCTGCATTTCCGAGCTGAAGCGGGCATATGCAACTGCCCGTATCATGCGGTTCCCTTTCATGCCGATGCACGCTCCTTGACGTACTGCTCGCTTTCCGCGATGCAGGCGCAAAGCGCTGTCCAGCTGCTTGGAACATTCTCCGCTCCAAAGCTAATAATAATGTGCTCAAATCGATTCGTTTTCATCGTTCCTGCCTCCTTTATCCTATAATATCTACGCGAAATCGTTCTGAAATCGGATTTTTCTTATAACGATATCCGTGGGGAGGTGGAAAAAGAATATGTCCCATTGTCTGGGCTTGTTGATGAAATGTTTGAGCAGAAAAATCAAAAGGAGGACAAAATTTTTTGGCATGATGAGGCGTTACGTTTTCGAGGCGACTGGTCATCAATCTTTCATTGTAACGTGTAACAGCGTCTCTGCGAATGATGAAATGTCATCACTCGATGCCTTCAGAAAGTAGATTTGCCAATTAACCATAAACATAGCGGATTGTTCGAATTTTTACAAATATAGGCGTTACATCTAACTGTAACGCAAAAAAGGTTCCTGATTTCTCAGGAACCTTTGCAATCTGTTCAGATGGTGTCCAGCTTATCAACGATGAACCAATAGAGCTGTACGGTCGCGCTGCTCCCGTCTTCAGCCTTTTCTTTCGGGTAGCGGTAGGGGTTCGTATCACGACCATCCGCATGAAACAGGATGCCTTTCGCTTTAGCGGCATCAAGAATGATTTTAGCAGAATCCTCCCCATATTGGTTATTCGCGCAGCGTGTCAACAGGTCTGGTAGGAACAAGATACACTCCCCAACCTTCTTGTGGATCTTCACGAAGGGGGCTTCCGCGTTTTTGAGCTCTGCAGGGCCGGGCAATTCCCGGCTGTAAGAATCTGCGTTTTTGCGCAGTTCATCGAAAAATGCCCGGCAGCAATCCATGCGTTTCAAGCGGGACTGATGAGTCTGGGAAAGTTTTTCTTTCAACCATGTAAGATCTTCTTCAGTAGTCTCATCGTCGTAAAGGGCAACACTGATCCATGCGGCAAACCGAAAATATTCCGGCGGAATCAAATCGCATTTCTCCCGCTTAGCCCATTTTTTCCACTCTTTCTGCCACCACTCACAGGATTGCTCAATCGCTCGCCAAGAGCGCTTGCGGTTAGGCCACAGCTGATAATCTACCCACGACCGCTCTGACAAGATGGTGGACTGCACATGATACAGGATCATCTTCCGAAGCTGCTTCAGGTTTTCCGGACGGCCAATTTCCGCTTGGTTGAATTCTTTCGCATCAATATTCAAATTCCAAACGGTGCTTTCCAGAACCGTCTGATTTCCCAATAGGATCGGGATACGCTTGGGGAAATAACGGCTTTGAAATTCTGCAGAATACTGGATATATTTTTTGTAGCCGCGCTGATCCTGACAGATTGCAAGATAGATTTGGGGTTCCCCCGTGCTTCGGTGTACAGATGAAGGTTTCTGTGTGCTGATGAAGATATCCTCCGGATTGGGCTGTTTTGACTGGAAGCTTAAACTGCTTATGTATCTTTGGAGCTGCTCTGCAATCTCTTCCGGCTTTTGGCACTTCAGATTCAGCAGGATGAGACTGTTATCAGCGCTGGCAAGGCGCTGAAGCTGGATCATCACAAGCCATGCAGCCAGTTCCCATGGTGCGTTGTCTTTCTGGAGCAGTTCAATGAGCTGATTTGATTTTTCATAGGACGGTTCGGAATATTTTTTCTCCCGGAAAAATTCTAACAGATGCCGCGCATCGTGCTTGTCGGTGTCAACTGTTTTCACAATGGGGCGATACCATTGGTTCCATAGCTGCATCTGTAGTTTCATCTGCGCCCATTCCTGCGAATCGAGGTCAAATTCAGGGAACGTCCGGCTACGGGTGTTATAGGCACTTTTCTTCATCAGGACGGAAAGGATCGACTTGTCGAAGTAGATTTCAAAGTGAACATAGCGTTCGACACTCTCGGGGTTCACCACGTAAAGATCATAGAACCGGAATGCAAGATAGTCTGCAAAGCAAATTTGGGATGGCTTCAGATTGTGGAACTGTACCCGCCGTTCCGCTGGCTGAAACGCTTCCAGCCGACACGCATGTGCGGGGTGATGTGCTGCGGCTGAATCAGCAGTATCGCGAACAGTATTCAAAAAATCTTCCAGCTTTTTTGATTTTTTCGCCACAATTGTGTAAATATCCTCGGATTGGAAGCTGTTTTGCAGCATCTGCAGCAACTGATTTTTGCGGTGCTTCACGGAATCAAGGAAGGGGACGTTCATATCGCGGAAGGTTTGCATGCTGTTATCACCACATTTCGAAAGTTTTCGTGTTACTTGCTGCCAATAGTATACCAAACAAGCCCTGAAATGTCAAAATCCCCGCAGCAAACGCTGCGAGGATTTGAATGGCGGAGAAGGAGGGATTTGAACCCTCGCGACACTTTCGCGCCCTACTCCCTTAGCAGGGGAGCCCCTTCACCACTTGGGTACTTCTCCAAAATGAAACGATATGCACATTTTTCTGCTGCGCGCCATAAGATAGATTGGCGGAGAGGGTGGGATTCGAACCCACGCGCCCTTTCGGACAAACGGTTTTCAAGACCGCCTCGTTATGACCACTTCGATACCTCTCCGTAGCGGTTTCAGACTTCTGTCCGGCAAGCAATTTATATTTTAGCACAGCTTTCGCGCTTTGTCAAATCTTTTTTTCTGGACTTCCACATTTTTCACAACTCGGGCTGACAAACGGGGCGACAAATGTTGCACTATTTTAATGGCAAAGCGGGGAATGATTTGCTATAATGGAGAGCGGAAGGCAAGGGACGCGAAAACAAAACTTCCCAAAGGGGGACAAAATGATCTACAGCAATATTTTAGAAGCGATGGGAGACACGCCGCTGGTACGGCTTTCGCGGATGGCGAAGGCAAGCAGTGCGGATATTCTGGTAAAATTCGAGGGGCTGAACGTAGGCGGGTCGATCAAGACGCGGACGGCGTTAAATATGATTGAGGCAGCGGAACGCAGCGGCCGGATCACACGGGACACGACGATCGTCGAGCCGACAAGCGGCAACCAGGGGATCGGGCTGGCGCTGATCGGGGCTGTAAAGGGGTACCGGACGATTATCATCATGCCGGACTCGGTGTCAGAGGAGCGGCGCAAGCTGGTGCGGCATTACGGCGCTGAGGTACGGCTGGTACACGATGCGGGGAACATCGGCGACTGTATTGCGCAGTGCTTAGCCCAGGCGCTGCAAATGGCGGAGGAAGACCCGGGTGTATTTGTTCCGCAGCAGTTCGAGAACCCGGCGAATCCGGAGGTACACCGCAGTGCGACGGCATTGGAAATCATGCGGCAGGCTAGCTGCCCGATTGACGGCTTTTGCGCGGGGATTGGCACGGGGGGCACGATCACGGGCATAGGGGAAACGCTGAAAGCGGCCTATCCGCACATTGAGATCTGGGCGGTCGAGCCACAGAACGCGGCGATCCTGGCGGGCGGCTCCATTGGGACGCATTTGCAGATGGGAATCGGGGACGGCATCATCCCGAAGAACCTGAACCGTGAAATCTACGACGACATATACATCGTTTCAGATGAAGAGGCAATTGAAACGGCGCGCGACCTGGCGCGGCTGGAGGGGCTGATGTGCGGGATTTCTAGTGGAACGAACGTTGCGGCGGCGCTCAAGTTGGCGCAGAAGCTGGGCCCGGGGAAAACGGTAGTCACGGTACTGCCGGACACAGCCGAGCGCTATTTCAGCACTCCGCTTTTCCTCGACTAACACGGCTACTGCACCCCGCGCCTACGCGGCGGGCGGCGGGGCTCTGCCCTGCACCCCGCGCCTACGCGGCGGGCGGCGGGGCTCTGCCCCTGCACCCCGCGCCTACGCGGCGGGCGGCGGGGC
>QXXE01000319.1 GCA_009911355.1 Clostridiaceae bacterium
ATAAGATCCAGTCATTCATGCGGAAATTGCAGCATCATCCGCCTCTTGTGTCCAGATTCTTCCATCACCCGCTGCTTCCCTATCTTTACCTGCGGAAGTAATACCCTGAAAAAGGGGGAACTACAATGGCAACATTACTGATTGTTGAGGACGACCGCAAGACCAACGATGCGATTTGTGAATATCTAAAGCCTGCGGGCCACACAGTCATCCCAGCTTATGACGGCGGGGAGGCGTTACAGCTTTTCCGTGAGAACAACATTGACCTTGTTGTACTGGACATTATGCTGCCCCATGTCAGTGGGCTGTCCGTCCTACATGAGATACGGCGGACAAGCACAACGCCCATTCTGATGCTTACAGCTCTTGAGGATGAATATACCCAGGTCAGAAGTTTTGACGAGCAGGCCGATGACTACATGACAAAGCCCTTTTCTATGGTATTGCTGGGGAGACGGATTACCGCCCTTTTGCGTCGAAGCAGGCAGGCCCCGTTACCCCAAACGATAACCTTTGGCGATGTGACCGTCGATTTCTCCGGCTACACCGCCAGCGACAGCGCCGGGAAGATCGACATCATGCCCAAGGAAATTGATCTGCTCCGGCTGCTGGTGGAACATAAAGGACTGGTGCTGACCCGCTCGCAGATTTTGGACGAACTGTGGGGTGCTGACTATCCGATCATCGACCGAACTGTGGACACCTACATCAAAAATCTGCGAAAAAAACTGCGGCTTGACTGCATCGTAACAGTCAAGGGTATCGGCTATAAATATCAGGGTATTTGAATGAGTAAACAAATCATGAACAGAAAGCAGAACAGACAATTTTATCCAAAAAAGACTCATCGA
>QXXE01000320.1 GCA_009911355.1 Clostridiaceae bacterium
CTTTTTCGCATATCCCACCGAGATTCGGAAAATCATATACACGACGAATATCATCGAGGGCTTGAACCGTCAGTTCCACCAAATCACAAAAAACAAGCCCAGCTTCACCAACGACGATTCCCTGCGTAAGATGCTCTATCTGGCTAGCAGGAAAATTGTCGGGCACTGGACCGCCAGATGTCGAAATTGGGACGTGGTTTTGTCCCAGCTCCAGCTCATGTTCCAGGATCGCCAGACTGCCTGAACCCGGCTTCCCCTTAGCATTTCCGGGCGGGGAGACGGCATTCACGCTGCGCGCGCATACTGTCTCTCCGCTCGGAACACAGGTGGATAAGCCGAGTTAAGCCGGGTTGTGTCCAACCAGGGAAATCCCCTGGTTTGCTCCTGTTTCCTTGACTACAGCTTGTCTCCTTTTACACAAAATTTTCTGACGGGCCGCGGAGCATATCCTCCTGTTGTTCCAATAGCCGATGAAATATCTAAAGATGAGGGTTTCCACTTCCTCCACTGTCATTTTCTCTGTATTATGCCTCTCATAGAGGAGTTCCTCTTTCATCCGTGCCCACATGCTCTCGCACCGTGCGTTGTCATGGCAGCGTCCTCCGGCGCTGTTCATACTCTGACAAATGCCGTATTTTGCAACCGTCCTGCGATAAGTTTCGCTGGTGTACTGGGCTCCACGGTCAGAGTGGATCATGGCTCCCTGAAGTCCTGGGTAGGCGCGGACGACATTGTCAAGTGTCCGCTCACATAATGCCGCTTTCATGCTAGTATCCATTGACAGTCCCAGAACTGCAGCGTCAAAACAGTCAAATATGGCAGATACATACAGCTTTCCGTCTTTTGC
>QXXE01000321.1 GCA_009911355.1 Clostridiaceae bacterium
AAACCAATAGGCTTGCCTATTGGGGTTGTAGGACACTCAATACGGAGTTACAAAGGAAATGATTAGACGAATGGTTTTGGAAAAGCCAACCATAGAAGGTAAAGGTCCTGTAGTCGAAAGTCATTTCTCTCCTGAGTGGATCCTGAGTACGGCGGAACACGTGAAATTCCGTCGGAATCTGGGAGGACCATCTCCCAAGGCTAAATACTCTCTAGTGACCGATAGTGAACCAGTACCGTGAGGGAAAGGTGAAAAGCACCCCGGAAGGGGAGTGAAATAGAACCTGAAACCGTGTGCCTACAAGAAGTTAGAGCCCGTTAATGGGTGATAGCGTGCCTTTTGCAGAATGAACCGGCGAGTTACGATTGCATGCGAGGTTAAGCTGAAGAAGCGGAGCCGTAGCGAAAGCGAGTCTGAATAGGGCGAGTGAGTATGTAGTCGTAGACCCGAAACCATGTGACCTACCCATGTCCAGGTTGAAGGTGCGGTAAAACGCACTGGAGGACCGAACCCACGTACGTTGAAAAGTGCGGGGATGAGGTGTGGGTAGCGGAGAAATTCCAAACGAACTTGGAGATAGCTGGTTCTCTCCGAAATAGCTTTAGGGCTAGCCTCGGAATTAAGAATGATGGAGGTAGAGCACTGTTTGGACTAGGGGCCCGTCTTGGGTTACCGAATTCAGATAAACTCCGAATGCCATTCATTTATGTCCGGGAGTCAGACAGTGAGTGATAAGATCCATTGTCGAAAGGGAAACAGCCCAGACCACCAGCTAAGGTCCCCAAATATATGTTAAGTGGAAAAGGATGTGAGGGTGCACAAACAACTAGGATGTTGGCTTAGAA
>QXXE01000322.1 GCA_009911355.1 Clostridiaceae bacterium
GTGTGTCACACCGGCAGTGAACTCAAGGAGCTGGCAGACTACTTGAAAAGCCTGGACGGTGAGACGCGGGTAATCATGGAGCATACCGGGCGGTACTACGAGCCTGTGGCCCAGTTTCTCCATGACGCGGGGCTGTATGTCAGTGCGGTGAATCCGAAACTGATCAAGGACTACGGGAACAACTCGCTGCGCAAGGTCAAGACCGACAAGGCCGATTCCAAGAAAATTGCGAAATATGGCCTTGACAACTGGGGAGAACTGCGGCAATATGCTTCCATGGACACAATTCGTTACCAACTGAAAACGCTGAACCGGCAGCACACTCTGTACACCAAGATGAAAACCGCGATGAAAAACAACCTCATCGCCCTTCTGGACCAGACCTATCCCGGTGTCAACGCCCTGTTCGGCAGCCCGGCCCGTGAGGATGGGACGCAGAAGTGGGTGGACTTTGCTACGTCTTTTTGGCACGTAGACTGTGTTCGGGGTATGAGCCAGACCGCTTTCACGGAGCGTTACCGCAAGTGGTGCAAGCGAAACCGCTACAATTTTAGCAGCGATAAAGCTGCCGAAATCTATACCGGAGCGAAAGACCAGATTGCCATGATACCAAAGGACGATCTGACCAAGCGGCTGATCCAGCAGACGATTGATTCCCTCAATACTGTTTCCAAGACCGTGGAGCAGCTCAAGGCTGAGATGCTGAAACTGGCATCCCAGCTCCCGGAGTTCCCTGTCGTTATGAAGATGCACGGTGTAGGGGATTCCCTTGGCCCACAGCTCATGGCGGAAATCGGGGACGTGACGCGGTTTGTCCACAGAGGTTCCATCACCGCTTTCGCCGG
>QXXE01000323.1 GCA_009911355.1 Clostridiaceae bacterium
AGGCCGGGGGCGCGGGGGCAGAGCCACCGCAAAACCTACCGTCAGCCGCCGCAGTAGTGCAGACGGTTTTGCCGTTAAAATGAAGCGGACGAAAGCGGGGGGCAGGGTTGTCAAATCCAGTTCCCCGTTTTCGGCGGCGAAATGGCAACGGCAAAAATTAAGACATAGAACTGGGATTGTTTCCAGCGGGGAGATGTGCTATACTTAGGTCTGCAAACTAACTGCTAAAGACAATTTGCAAACGAGGTGATATGCTGTGGAAATTAGTGAAAATTTATATCAAGAACTTTTATCCATTGACTATTTCATTCAGTGTGGAAATAATATTGATGGTTTATATGAGTTTGATGTTTATGTCGAAAAAGACTTAGATAGAGCTATCAAATCGCTCTCAAAGACAAGCTGGAGTAATATCACTTTAGCAGAATTGAATAATTTAACTACATACTTATTTGAAAATCATCGTGATCGTTATAATAGCAAATGGAATGTGCAGGCGGAAATAAACCGCAAGGAACTTATACCTCCAATCATCTCAAAACTCGAAGAAAAGGGCATAAGAAAAGAGATTATTGATGATACAAAATGGCTTTTGATGTGTGTTTTGATGTACGATTATTATTCTGAATTTGGATTTGAAAGTGAATTATTAAATCAAGTGCATTTCATTTGGAAATCAGGACATCTTCCGTGTGGTTATAGCGGTAAATACCCTAACGGCAAATTGAGAGTATATTAAAACTCTGGTTTATTGGTCATAAAAAACCTAAAATCCCGCGAAGATTTTAACCTACAGGAAGAGGGATATGGAAAGCGGAGAAGATATCTTTGAGTTC
>QXXE01000324.1 GCA_009911355.1 Clostridiaceae bacterium
ACAGCTTTGGCAACAATGCGGAAAAAGACACGGTTGGCTGCCGTGCCTCTCACCGTAATTCTTATTGTAATAGGAGGTGGAAAATACAACCTATATCGTCGATTCTTGTCCGGTTATTCTGGCAAAAGGGCCCCGTTCCGGATATGCAAAGGCCGTAGAGGGACTGTGTGCGAAGAGTTATAATTCTTCACGCAAGGAATGGTATTATGGCGTAAAACTGCACGCATTTGTTGCTCGAAAACCAGGCCGGCTTCCAGCACCGATGGGGCTGCTCTTGTCTGGTGCGGCTGTTCAAGACTTAAAAGCCGCCAAACAGATCCTGCAGGATAGCCGTCCGCTGCCTCCTGGTACTCTTTGTGCAGATAAGGCCTATATTGACAGCGAGAGGGCAAAGCTGCTGCAGGAAGAGTCTGCGATTCAGATTCTTACGCCCCTCAAAAAACACAAGTCCGACGCCATTCGGCCCGGGGACGCTTTTTCCTCCTTCGTCAGTTCCGTTCGGCAGCCGATTGAGTGTTTTTTCAACTGGCTAAACCGTTTTACCAATCTTCAGTCCGCTTCTACGGTTCGTTCCCTTACGGGCCTGCTTCTACATATCTTCGTCCGCATTGCTGCCGCTCTGTTCGCCTTAATGTTTTAACCCTTGATTCGCATTGACAATATCAATGCATGATACGGATAGGGGCATGGGCAAGCCCGCCTTGGGCATCTGCCATGAAGTGTTGTGGTCAAGCATGCTTATAGCACAAACGGTTTCTGATGTTGTACCATTTTAGTTGACACCTCATACGCAAGGATTTAATGTATAATCAAAGAGAATTA
>QXXE01000325.1 GCA_009911355.1 Clostridiaceae bacterium
GAATCAGTTTTTCCCATAAAACAGGCAAAATAACGGCAAAGGTGTAGGAATAATCAATGAGTAATTGACATTCCTGCTCCTTTTTTCGCTTCAATCTACGATTTGTTGGCTTTGCCGATGACTCTCATGAGCTCATCATAACCGAACAGGGCTGCATACAAAACCATCATGTCTGTCTCACAAAATTGGAAGTCTACATTTTCTTTTACTCCTTCATCCAGAGCAAAAAAAGAGGAGCTTGGTGGCTCCTCTCTCGCTTCTAAATACTGTTTTTAATGCAATCTCTTTACGCGTTACTTGCGTTGGCTACGATGTCCAGTTTTTTCATCAGGAACAGGGTCTCCTGCTCTTTAACGATGTCGAGCTGGCTCAGCACCTTGAGCGTTGTGACCACGTCCTCACGGTTCTCCTTCCAAAGTTCCACCAGCTTCTTATCAATGCCCATGATGATACTCCTTTCAGAAACAGTATTTCATAAAAGGAGATGTAAAATCAGCGAAAGTATCTTGGGCGGCCGGTCATGAATCATCGTTCGGTTTACGCAGCGGCTTTGTTGTGAATTGGGTTATTCCACGTGCTGCCATCTCCAACAAATCAAAAATGTTATTACCGCTCACATCGTTCAATGATCCACAGCTTTTTACATTTCCATTTCCCTTTGCGCACATTGAAACCTCGTTGTGTATTCAGATATGCTCCACAATAATCACAGTTCCAATCGCAATCTCCATCTCGAGAACCGGCCATAACAACACTCCTCTGCTATCGTTATACGTTAAAGTATATCACACCGTACGATAAAAAGGAAGCCCCCCCC
>QXXE01000326.1 GCA_009911355.1 Clostridiaceae bacterium
ACCTGCTGGAGGAACGTCAGAAAATTAAAACAAAGATGAAAGAGACACAAGATCCTATTGAAAAAATTCTGCTGGATTATCGTCAAAAAGCCATTAAACTGCTGGCCAATAGCTTTTATGGCTACTATGGTTACGCCAAAGCACGCTGGTATTGCAAGGAATGCGCAGAGAGTGTTACCGCCTGGGGCCGCAAGTACATCGAGCTGGTGTGGAAAGAACTGGAGGAAAAGTTTGGTTTCAAAGTTCTGTACATTGACACCGACGGCCTGTATGCAACCATCCCGGGTGGCGAAAGTGAAGAGATCAAGAAAAAAGCCCTGGAATTTGTGAAATACATCAATAGCAAACTGCCTGGTCTGCTGGAGCTGGAGTACGAGGGCTTTTACAAGCGCGGCTTCTTTGTGACAAAAAAGCGCTATGCAGTTATCGACGAAGAAGGTAAGGTGATCACACGTGGCCTGGAAATTGTTCGTCGCGACTGGAGCGAAATCGCAAAGGAGACCCAGGCCCGCGTGCTGGAGACAATTCTGAAACATGGCGACGTTGAAGAAGCTGTGCGTATCGTTAAGGAAGTTATCCAAAAACTGGCCAATTACGAAATCCCGCCGGAGAAACTGGCCATTTATGAGCAGATTACCCGCCCGCTGCATGAGTATAAAGCAATTGGTCCTCACGTGGCCGTGGCAAAGAAGCTGGCAGCCAAAGGCGTGAAAATTAAGCCGGGCATGGTTATCGGCTATATCGTTCTGCGCGGCGACGGCCCTATCAGTAATCGCGCAATCCTGGCCGAGGAATATGACCCTAAGAAACACAAGT
>QXXE01000327.1 GCA_009911355.1 Clostridiaceae bacterium
CAGCATCATCCGCCTCTTGTGTCCAGATTCTTCCATCACCCGCTGCTTTCCTATCTTTACCTGCGGAAGTAATAATAGGTTGGCCGTCATTCGATAGAAGGGGGCGCGGGTGAAGCATTCGAACAAAAGCAGAAAATAAGTGGCTTCGAGTTCACTCCGCGCGTTTCTACAGGTGGTCTTCGCGCATCCCCCAATGTCGCTTGCCCTTTTCAGGGCACGTCAGGAACGTATCCAAAGCATCGGATCTGAAATTTTCAAAGAGCAATGGGCGGGAAAATTACCCTCCCACTATTAAGCCGAACTCAGAGATGCTTTGACCGGATTTTTTTGAAAATTTCAGAAAAACTTTTTCAGCCGCTGAATTGCTCTGCGTCGCCGATCGTTGACGGTACTCTGCGGAACGCCGGATTTCTCGGCCAGTTCACGTTCGCTGAGGTCATCAAAATAAATGGCATTCAGCAGTTTTTGATCACCTTCAGGCATCAGATTCAAGCAGCAATGCAGCTTTTCGCGCAAAATGCGAGCAATCGCGGCATCCTCAGTGCTTACCGCATCACGATCAGGAATCATCGCTTCACCCAACATCTCCGGCGTATCCAAGTTGCTGTACAGCACAAGCCCGTGACGCTGATCCTTTTCATCCAGAGTGCGGGTATGCCGCTCTATGCCATAATACGCCTGATAAATCTCTTTGCTGACCTCGATCTGCTCACCGCTGATCATAATGATGTACCCTGAATTCCCGGTAAAGATTTACCCTACAAGAAATATGGGAGAAGAGGACGAAAAAAGTGGGGAAGAGGCAGGAAA